>JAUSEB010000222.1 GCA_030650495.1 Armatimonadota bacterium
TACTTCACCGTCACTTTATCGCCTGCTGCGGCAACCGTGCCCGTGCCGACTATTTCATCTTTCATCATAAGTTGCGTGAGCGGTTTTGTTTCAGCGGGCATAGTTGTTGATGCAGTTTGAGAATTGGTAGTAATTTGAACCGGCTGTTGAGTTGGTGCTGCAGCCCTCCAAGGCCAGAGGCCCGGAACAATAAAGAATGTAACGACAACGGCGAGTGCAAGTGCGGTGGCAATGCCTGTTTGGGTTGGTTTCATATGCTCATTATTAGTATCACGCAATTATACTACGGCTTTTGAAATTCTTTAAACCGCTTCACTTCTTCGGCTACTGCGGTTTTTGCGATATCTTCATGGCCCGGTACTTCGCGGTCTAAAAATCCTTTCAGCGCCGCCGCATCACCCGCTTCGGCAAGCTTCGCGAATTCCTCGCGCTTGCCTTCCGCGAGCTTCCCGAACACCGCAATGGATGCGGCTTTGAGCGCGATTTCGCCGAACTGCGCGATGAGCGTCTTTTGTTCTTCTACGGGAAGTTCCGCAATTCCCAAATCAGTCGCTATCAACTTCGTCATTTCGTCTTGCATAGGTGGCATCATACCATGAGCTATTTAATAAGTTTCGCAAATTCTTCCGGTTCCGGTGCTTTCATAAATGATGAGAAAAGACCAAAGAAGCCGCTTGTACGTATCGGCGCACCCGGAGTCAATTTTCCTTCAACAAGATGCCAGGGGATGCGATATTTCCCGGAGTCATCAGCGGCAAATACAACTTTATTCGGATTTTCCGTGAGATATGCCAACATCGATTTGGCTCGTTCCACCGGCGAACCGCCGTACGCGAATACATCTCGCGCCGCCGGATCAACATAAATGTGCGATTCAGCGACCGGTATCTTAAGACCGAGTTGATTTGATATAAAACCTTGCTCAACGACTGGCGCGGGCGTTTGTGTCGCAGCCGCCTCCGCCGCAGGCGCGGGAGGAGTTTCTACAAGCGGTTCACTAATTGATTCCGAAGCATTCCCTGTTGTTACGGTCGTATCCGGTGTAATAACGGTTTCGGCGGGAAGCGGTTGCACTTCAGCGGATGCCGCGGTTTCCGGCTGTGCAATCGGTGCTTCTGCCGGTGATATAAACGGTTCAGCTACGTTAAACGGCCCGGTAGGCGTCTCTGTTATGACGATGCCTTCTGCGGCTTCCGCTGCCGTGACATTCGGCAATGCTTCGGCAACAGGAGCCGCCGGTGTCTCGGGATGATATGCCGACGACACGACGGGAACCTCCGGTATCATATGCGCACCCGCGGGCGCCTGAATCTCGCCGTTGAACAATACGTTCCCGTGAGCATCGGCTGACATATGCGCACCGACATCAACGCGGAAGCTCGTATTGTCGGTAAAGAACTTATGTTCCATCGCGATGCGGTGTATCGCTCTGCCGACTTCCTCTGGGTCTGCGCTCGCCTTCGCCTCATACAGCTTTGCGAGGTCGCTACCGTCTGGAATATTTTCTGGTCTCGTATCAGGCAAGTGCTTCAACAAATCCTTCATCATCCCCTCGTATCCATGGGCTGATGCGCCCACCGTTGGCATTTCTGGCATGGTCTCTGGTGTAACTGATGCTGTTTTTAGTGCCTCATCGACCTGTCTAACCTCTGCTTGGAATCCAGTCGTCCTCGGCTCAGGAATCGCGTTATCAACGGCGCGCACTTCAGCTTGGAATCCTGTTGTTCTTGATTCAGGAATTGCGTTATCAACTGCTCTGACTTCTGCTTGGAAACCTGCCGTTCTTGGCTCAGGAATCGCATTATCAACTGCACGTACTTCGGCCTGGAAGCCAGTTGCTGGCGATTGTTCTGCTGCAAAATCAGCATGTCTGACTTCTGCTTGAAAGCCATGCACTCTGCTCGCGGTCGCGGTATGAGAAGCCTCTGTCCCAGTAATTGGCTCAGCTGGTCCGGGTGTCGGAGCCGCCGCGCCTACTCCTTCGTTTGTAGCAGTTGTGATGGA
>JAUSEB010000168.1 GCA_030650495.1 Armatimonadota bacterium
CGATGGCTCCATAACGCGGGTCTACCAAGTAAAGTCCGGCAACGTAACCCAACTGATCAAGCTTGTCAACCAGGTGGTCACTGTGGTGTCAGTGTCTTGGGCCACGGAGCGCTTCAAACTTGAGGGAGGAGACCTGGGCAACCAGCCGGACTATATCGTTTTGACCGGCCCGGAGCCGCAGGTGAACGAGGCCATTGGGCTGTTGAACCAGGTAGACATAAAACTATCCCAAATACTCATAGAGGCGAAGGTGGTCGACGTTATGAACGACGCCTTACGGGATATTGGCGTAGACTGGTCGTGGTCGACATTCTCGTCAAGAGGTTCGGTGGACATCAGTAATGTCAAGAGCAATCCGACCGAATTGCCCGAAACGGCCGCCGACGATGCGCGCATTGTCACGCGGGCGCTGGCAATCGGCCCCGTGGACCTGTTGGCCAAGCTCAACCTTATGGTCAGCAGCAGCAAAGCAAAGCTACTTGCTAACCCCAAGGTTGCGACGCTTGAAGGAAAGCCGTCCAACATTTTCATCGGCGACCAGATTAAGTACATCATCAGTATCCAGAATACGACTACAGGGCCGAATATACTGACGGAAACGGCCAATATCGGCATAGGTCTCCGCGCAATAGGAACCGTAGGGCCCGATAACGAGATAACGCTGAACCTTCACCCAGAGGTGAGCGTCATCTCCAGCTTCCTGAACCTCGGAAACGGCATCGCCCTACCTCAGATTGCTACGCGGTTCACGGACAGCACAATCCGCATCAAGAGCGGCGAGACTATTGTTATAGGCGGTCTTATCAGAGACCAGGACATACTTACAATGTCGAAAGTCCCGTTCCTGGGAGATCTTCCCTTCTTGGGACAGCTCTTCCAGCATAAGTCTAAGACCAAGAACCATTCCGAGGTCGTGATTTTCGTAACGGCGACCGTGCTTGATTGATATCTAACCGCCCAAGTTAAACGTGTCAACGGCCCGGCGTTCTCGTGAGAGGCGCCGGGCCGGCACAACTAAGTTTAGAGAGAGGAAAGGCCAGCGATGAGCGATGAGTAACGAGCGATGAGTCCTATACTTCGGCTCGTTCTTGGGAGTGTTCAAAAAGGCATAACTTAGCGCGACCCGTCATTTCGAGCGAAGCGAGAAATCTGCTTTTAAGCACAATGTATGGTCTCTGAAAAGCAGATTCCTCGTCGTTCCTCCTCGGAATGACGTTTTTTGAACACTCCCAAATACAAGCCGAAGTATCTGAAGTGGGGCAGGTTTCGGCATTTGAAATGCCGAAACACCGACCAACAACCAAATCGCCGGAAATTCCGGCTTGTATTTTGTTTTTCCGGCTTTTATGGCTATAGCGGCGCGCGCTGTTGACCGATAAATATAAAGGAACAATAGTCAATCCGACGACCGGTTCAGCATCCAAATAATGTTTGGGGCGGCAGCCGGCGTCTCACTCGTGTAGTAAGAGGTAAGAGTTCGGGATTGGTGATTACCACGTCATGCTGAACTTGATTCAGCATCTATTCTACGAAGGAATAGACCCTGAATCGAGTTCAGGGTGACGTGTAATTCTCATCAAGAGTGAACTGTTACAGTAAGAGGCCAATGCAGAAGTCAGAATCCGCCGGCAATATTTTTGTAAAACTGGGTCTTGTTACCCCTGAACAGATTGACCAGGCGGCTGTAAAGCGTCTGCAGTTGAAGCGCCCCGATTCACTCGGTCATGTGCTGGTCAACATGGGCTTCATAACGGAGAAAGACAGGGTCCGGGCGTTAGGGGAGCAGTGGGGCGTTCCCTTTGCGGAACTGTCCGATTATGAGTTCGACCCGGAGATACTCAAGCTGATCTCTCAGGAAGTGGCTCGAAAACTTAAGGCAATGCCGATGTCCAGAAATAACGGCAAGCTCACAATTGCCATGAAAAACCCTCTGGACATCTTCGCGATAGATGAGATCAGGCTGATTGTTGGAATCGATCTTGAGCCGGTCATTGTTACCGAGGAAGATCTGATCCATGCCATAAACCGGGTGTATCGCACTGAGTCGTCCATGAGCCAGGTTGTGAAGGCTGTTATGGATGACATAGAGTCGGGCGACATCGACTATATACCCGCGAATGAAACGCTAGGCGATGACGACGATATTTCCATTGAGCAATTAAGGGAGCTTAGTGAAGAAGCGCCGGTTATCCGGCTTTCCAACCTGATAATCACGCGCGCCGTATCGGACGGCGCGAGCGATATACACATCGAGCCTGGACGAGAGTCCGTTAGAGTAAGGTTCCGCATAGACGGCATTTTGCATGAGGCTCTGTCTGTTCCTAAAAAGATACAGGCGTCGCTTATCTCGCGCATCAAGATAATGGCGGATATGGATATCGCCGAAAAGCGGGCGCCGCAGGACGGTAGAATCGGCGCCATGATCGACGGCAGGCAGATAGACTTCCGAGTCTCGACATTGCCGAACGTGCATGGCGAGAAAATCGTTTTGAGAATCCTTGATAAAAGCAGCATTTGCGTCGGGCTGAACAGTCTGGGACTGCTGCCGCATACCCTTGAGATATTCGAGTCGATTATCTCCAGGACTTATGGCATCATACTGGTCACCGGCCCTACAGGTAGTGGGAAGTCAACCACACTGTATTCCGTGCTCAGCAAGGTCAATTCCGGTGAGAAGAATATTCTGACTATTGAAGACCCGGTTGAGTATGAAATGGCCGGCATAACACAGTCGCAGATAAATAACAGAGCAGGGTTGACATTCGCGACGGGCCTCAGAACGATGTTGAGGCAAGACCCGAACATAATAATGGTGGGTGAGATCAGAGACGCCGAGACCGCTATCATTGCGGTAGAAGCGGCGTTGACCGGACACCTGGTGCTGTCGACTTTGCACACTAACGACGCACCGGGGGCTGTTACCAGGTTGACCGACATGGGTATCGAGCCATTCTTGATAGCGTCCGGCGTAATAGGCGTGCTGGCTCAGAGACTGGTTCGGGTTATCTGTCCTAAATGCAAAGAGTCGTATAACCCGCCCGTGGACGCCATGAAGAGGCTTGGTCTCCCGCTGGGGCAGGACAATAGCGTCACGTTCTATCGCGGACGCGGCTGCGATTTCTGCAAAGGCAGTGGCTATAAAGGCCGCATTGGGGTTTATGAGCTGATGCCCATTTCAGACAAGATTCGGGATCTGATACTGGCCAGGTCGTCTTCATACGCAATAAGGGAAGCGGCGATTCAAGAAGGAATGAAGACGCTTAAAGACGATGCTATGGAAAAGATTCTGCTCGGCACGACAACCTTGGAAGAGTCGCTCCGGGTGATCTACTCGGGCTAGGGGTGATAAAGTGGACGATTTACAGACATTGGACGATCTTAAGGCGCTTGATCTTGACATTAATGCGGCGCCCATTTCAAATCTGCACATGGACGATTTGTCCAGGGAAACAGTGGAGAGAAGCGCATCGGACCTGCATCTGTCCGTCGGCCTGCCGCCGATGTTTAGGGTTGACGGCAGTCTTGTCCGCGGCGGATACTCGGCGATGACTCCTACGGATATTCAACGCCTTGTCTACGATATTCTTACTAACGAACAGATACAGTGGTTCGAAAAAACGCACGAATTGGACTTCAGCTATGGAGTTAAGGATATCGGACGCTTCAGGGTCAATATCTACAAACAGCGGGGTTCCGTTGGAGCAGCCTTGCGAGTCATTCCAAACCAGATTCCGTCTTTCGAGCAGCTGCACTTGCCGCTCATGCTCAAGGATTTGTCCCGAAAGCAAAGCGGGCTTGTGTTGGTGACCGGCCCAACCGGCAGCGGTAAGTCCACGACCATAGCGGCCATGATAGATGGCATCAACTCGGAGCGTGAATCTCATATCATGACCATAGAGGACCCGATAGAATATCTCCACCGGCATAAAAGGTGTATGGTCAATCAGCGCGAGATGAACTCGGATACGGATTCATTCGAAAACGCCTTGAGGGCAGTCCTGCGCGAAGACCCTGACGTGATACTGATTGGAGAAATGCGCGACCTGGAAACCATCAGCGCGGCATTGACTCTGGCTGAAACGGGGCACTTGGTGTTTGGAACGCTTCACACTCGCAACGCTCCTCAAACAATCGAGCGCGTGGTGGATGTCTTCCCGCCCCACCAGCAAGATCAGATTAAAGTGCAGTTATCGAATTCTATTGAGGGGATCATCGCCCAACAGTTGATCCCACGGGTCGGAGGCGGCCGTGTGGCGGCAGTAGAGGTATTGATCGCCACTTCCGCTATAAGGAATCTGATTCGAGAGGGCAAAACATACCAGATATACTCCGCCATCGAGACGGGCGCTCAATTTGGTATGCAATCAATGGATAAAGTACTGGCCGACATGCATCGGGCAGGGCACATTTCATATCCAGACGCGTTCTCCAGGGCTGTTGACCCTGAGAACTTCCAAAGATTTCTACAAGGGGGCTAAGAGTTATGCCTGCATTCGCATATAACGCGGTTGATCAAAGCGGTAAAACAGTCAAAGGTGTAATTGAGGCTGAAAACGAGCAGCTTGTTATGACCAAGCTGCACGAGCAGAACATGCACATCATTAATGTGTCCAGAGAAAAGGGCGGCGTCAAGCAGACGAAATTGAGCCGGACGAAGAAGGTGAAGCTGCATGCGATGGTTGTGTTCAGCCGGCAGTTCGCCACTATGATTGACGCCGGTATAGGTATTGTCAGATGCCTGGACATACTTGAAGGACAGGCAAAGGACGATGCCTTGAAGCCTGTAATAGCGGCGGCTAAAAGAGATGTGAAAGGCGGACTAAGTCTGACAGATGCTTTTGCAAAGCATCCCAATGTCTTCTCCAGGCTTTACGTGAACATGGTTCGGGCAGCTGAGACTGGAGGAATCCTGGACCAGATTCTCGACAGGCTTTCGACATTCCTGGAAACCGAAATGGAAGTGCGAGGCAAGATAAAGTCGGCTATGATCTACCCCATACTCGTGCTTTCATTCGCTGCTTTGATGCTTGCCGCGCTGTTCATGTTCGTTCTGCCTAAGTTCAAAGAGATATTTATCTCCATGAATGTCGAAATGCCGATGGCGACCAAGATACTGTTCGGCGCAAGCACCGTGCTGCGCGGCTATTGGTACATCCCGTTTACCTTGATTGTGGGCGGAGTGATCGGTTATCGGATGTTCAGCAAGACCGATAAGGGCCGCTACCAGATAGATATGTTCAAACTAAAATTCCCAGTTGTCGGCGACATAGTGCAAAAGATGGCCATATCACGATTCTCCAGGACTTTCGCCACTCTTATCAGCAGTGGTGTGCCTATGATGAGGTCGCTTGAGATTGTCGGCGAGACATCCGGCAACACTGTAATTGCAGCCGCTGTAGAAAGCGCGCGGAACAGTATAAGAGAAGGCCAGAAGATAAGCCAGCCGCTCGCCCAAAGCGGCCTGTTCCCGGCAATGGTCACTCACATGATAGACATTGGCGAGGAGACCGGCCGGCTGAGCGACATGTTGGCAAAGGTGGCGGACTTCTACGATCAGGAAGTTGATAACGCGGTAAAGGCTCTCACATCATTGATAGAGCCGGTTCTGATAGTAGTCCTTGGTGGATTCGTCGGTTTCATAGCCGTGTCAATCATGGCTCCGATATTCAAACTGATAAGTTCGATCAACTAAAAGTTTTCCCGAAAACAGCTTTCAGCTATCAGCCGTCAGCTGACACCTGTCAGCTGACGGCTGATAGCTAGAATGTGAGTAGTTATGCAGAATTTGCGAGTACAAAAACTTTCCGAAGAGGGCATACAAGACCGGCTATCGCAATACGCCAAAACACGCGACCTCAACCTGCGAGGCGAGATCGTCCTTCAATACAGTAATTTGGTTGAGAGCATAGCGCGTCGTTTCGTGGGATCAGGCGAGCCGGTCGAAGATCTGGCTCAAGAAGGTTATATAGGATTGATTACCGCGGTCGATCTATACGACGCCTCCAAAGGCGTTAAGTTTTCGACGTACGCCACACACTTTGTAATTGGCCAGATCAAGCATTACCTGAGAGACAAAGGTAAGATAATCAAAGAGCCGGCCTGGCTTCAGGAGTTGAACCAGCGCATGGGCAGAGTCATCGAGTCGCTGTCCCACCAGTTGGGCAGGCAGCCCACCGAGCAGGAGATCGGCAAGGTCATGGACCTGAGCGAAGACACGGTGGCCGACATGCTTACGACAAGGGAGGTCTTTAAGGTTTCCTCGCTCGATGGCGACCGGGACGATTCCTCATCATTCCCCGCGGACGCGGAAAAAATCAAGGGCCAGAGCTATGTCACCTTCGAGCTTCCCATTGAAGATAAAATAGTGCTCAAGTCTTCCATGGACCGGCTGAAAAGTATCGAGCAGACGGTGATAAACCACTTTTTCTATCTGGACCTCAACCAGACCGAAATCGCGAAGAAACTTGGAATTTCCTGCAATTATGTCTCGCATATTCTACGCAACAGCACTAAGAAACTAAAGAAGATACTGATGACGGAGGAACTCCGCGACACTCAGATACAACTTCAGCAGATGAACAAAAGGCTTAAAGATAAGCCCAGCATGGACACACAGTCGACAGTCGTTGACCCTATAACCGGACTTTACAATCGTGTTTATTTCACTGACCGCCTCAACGAGGAAATCAGCCGCGCCTGCCGGTACAACCATCCGATTGGCGCAATCTTCGTGAAGTTCGACATTCGCAACTCGTTGGGAAGCCCAGGAGCTTGCCTGCGGACTGACAGCATACTGGCCAAACTGGCCGATACTATCCGCAACGCCGCTCGTAAAATGGACGTAGTGGCCAGATACGATGAGGACGTGTTTGCGTTGATATTGCCCCACACGGGGTCACAATCGTCCGCCGTATGCAAGAGAATCAGCGAACGTCTGGGCCATGTCCAGGAAGAGGTTTCTCGATCTCGTCCGGGAGTTATCCTCGAAACGAACGCGGCATGGACATCGTATCCCGACGGCGCTTCAACAGCGACCGAATTGATCGAGAAACTGTGCGCGGACCTTGGCCTAGACACTGATACCGGCAGGCTGGACAAAGCGGCTTAGCATCGTCGGTTAGTGGTTGACGGTTGTCGGTTTGGACTGCGGTGGCTTGACGCCGTTTTTTATGCTTTCAGGAAGCTTTTTACACCCCGTAAAATTTCCAGTGGAACATTTCACCAGCCTGCGTCGTATAACAAATGTAAACCTTCCCACCCTCTTTTCTGCTCCCCGGCTTTAAGCCGGGGAGTTTTGTTTTTTACCCCATATCAAGTCAGGAAACAAGCACAAAAATATTTTTGTAGATACTTGCAAAAACTAACTCTACCATGCTAATATATTGACATAAGTATGGCGGGCACGTTACAAACTATGTGCTTGTCCGCTATAATCCATGCATGACCCTCGCCCTAGGTCCCAGCAATCGAAAGGATGTACCGCAACAACAAGTGAGACAGACCTGGCGCCTCTCAATCGCAGCAGCCTGTCTTTCGAGTTTGATCTTCCTGTGCGCGCCGTTGTATGCGGCCAGCTACAACGAGCGCGTGGTGGAATTGGTCAACACAGAAAGGATAAAAGCAGGGGTTCCGCCGCTCGCAGTCAACCCTCAATTGGCTGAGGCCGCGCGGCGTTACGCATTGTACCTTGGCGAGGAAGGATTCTTCGGCCATATAGCGCCCGACGGATCGACGCTTGTCACGCGGAATACGAACGCCGGCTATCGCGGCGCCGTCTGGCTCGGCGAGAACATAGCCGGGGGGTTCAACAGCCCCGAAGCCGCCGTGGCGGCCTGGATGGATAGCCTGCCTCACCGCTCCAATATACTCGATCCCAACTTCGCCGAGGTAGGAGTCTCTACCGCTTTCGTCAACGGAAGTCCTTATGGCCGCTACTGGGTCCAGGAGTTCGGCATGCAGAAGGGAATGCTTGCCGTCCCGAAAAAGCTGAGCGATAAAGACCTGCTGCGCGCCGGGAAGGCGCGCGCTCTGCCCGCGTCCAAACGCAAAGGCAGGGTAAGCGCCGGCGGGCTTCATGATAAGCCCGCAGCAGGCTCATTCTTAAATGTAAATGGTGAAATCCCCAGAATCACTGAGATCAGTCCTAAAGCCGCCCCCCATCGAGGCATAGTAACGATAACCGGCGAAGGCTTTGGCGCCTCAGGGACGCTTCGATTCGGAGGCCTCGTGGCAAAGGTAGACTCTTGGACGGACACACTGATTACCGCCCGGGTCCCGGACGGAGCAATCTCCTCCGGAGTCACGGTTTCAAACGACTCAGGCGTTATCAGCCGAGGCGTAGGATTCCACGTATCGACAGCGGCCACGGTCACTTACGCCTCTGTAAAAACCCCTTAACCAATAAGATAAAATGGTGGAATAATAATAGTAGAGGTGCATGCGGCCATGCTAATAAGTATGGTAGAGGCCGCGAGTTGCGAGAACCCTCAGTGCGCCGAATACGCGAAGCTGGCGCATACACCGAAACATGTGCGCAGATATTACTGCCCAACTTGCAGTAATACCAGCCCGGTCAGAGGAATTGACGCCCAGCTTCTAAAGTCGCCGAACGAATACGCGACGTTTTTGAAACGGTTAGCGGAATTCGATAGCTTGCCCGGCTAGCGCGCTTCTGGAACTTGCATCTCGCTGTTCAGGATTGCCTCCCTGAAAACAGCGTAAGGCCCCGATTCAGCGGGGCCTTACGCTTGTACGGTGGGTGTTGAGAGTTTAGAGAAGCCGATGGCTTTCAGCCTGTTGAATGTTTAATGTTTAATGTTGAAGGAGAGCGTGTCGACAGCAATACCTTAAACCTTCAACATTCAACCTTCAACTCTCTCCCGACTCCCTACTTCATCAAGTTCTCAACCGGCGCCCAGGTGTCGCTGAGCGTCGGTCCGTTCTTCGACCAGTTAGGTTCTTCCGTAAGGCAGCTCACCAAAAACCGCGGATCAATCCCTGATTTAGATGGCAGATGAAGTTTCATAGCAGCCGCAGCCGCCTCTTTCATAGTCAGCGGTTTTGAACGACCGTTCTGAGACACGAGTATCACATTGCCGCTGCGATGGCCGGCCAACGCGGTGACATTGCCGAAAACCGCCTCGAAAGTGCGGGCCTCACAGCCGTAAAGATCATCATCTATATACATATTGGCAGCCATTACGCCGTCAGGCGCAAGCATACGCTGGGCGATGTAGACGAACTCCCTTGTGGTCAAATGAAACGGAACGTAGTTGTCATTATAAGCATCAATAATAATCCAGTCATACAGCGGCTGCCTGTTCACAATAGACCAGTTGATAAACGACCTCCCATCCTGCGGGAACACGCGGACGTTCCTGCTGGGCCGCCAGAAGAAATACTCCTTGGCTATTTGAATGACCTCCGGGTCGATGTCGATCGCGTCGATCTTTACTCCGGGGGCGCACAACTCCAGCGACCGCGGGATCACCGCGCCGCCTATCCCGATGACGCATACTCGTTTAGGAGCCGGTCGGAAGAGCAGTCCGGCGAAGCACATGTGCGTATACTCCGCTGTGTGGAAGTTCAGATTTCGCAAATCAACGGCGGTTTGAGGCTGGTAGAAGCCGGATTTTCCGAATATAAGCTGGCGCATCGGGCCTTCCTGGAGCACTGATATGTGATGATACGGCGTCTCCATCTCCAACAGCGACTTCCGACCTTGCGAGCCGTAGCGAACCGCGTCACTCGCCGCCTGGACTTGCGCCTGTTTGAGAACTTGCTGAAGCCGCTCAGGAGCAACTTGACCCATCGCGTATTGCTTTAACGGATACTGATACGCTTTCTTCTCCGCGCGCCAGGACTGGTCGGGCAGCCGGTATACGCCCACCATAAGAACCGCGATGGATACCGCCGCTAAAACCGCCGCCGGAGCTATTCGGTCCCTTAAAACCAACGCTACAATGATTGAGATCGCCGCTAATGCGACGCCTCCCCAAATGCTGATTTGCGCGAGTGGCAGTCCGGGGATTAAAACGAACGCCGTTATGAGGCATCCGATGAAGCTCCCTATTGTGGAGATGGCGTATAACGCCCCCGCCCTGTTGCCTACCTCAAGCTGGGTTTTGGTGGCAATTTGAATGCAATAGGGCGATACGCCTCCGAGCAAGGCCATAGGCAGGCCGTATAAAATGGCCGTAGCGAACAACGCTCCCCATTTGACATGAAGGCCCGTATTATACAACCAGGCGCAAAGCAAGTCCTGATAGAAAGGCGTAACGGCCACATACGCTCCCGCCAGCATCGCTAGATAAGTAGGGATAAGTGGCGAATAGAACCTCTGCGTCATTCTGCCGCCAATAGCATAGCCGACCGCCAGCGCCAATAGAAAAATGGCTATAACGCTTCCCCAAACGTAGATCGTGTTGCCGAAATAAGGCGCCAGGACCCGCGCCCCAACAAGCTCCGTGAGCATCACAAACCATCCGCCCGCGAATACCAGAAGCCATATCGCAATCGCCCGCGCCACACCGCGCTTTGCTTTCGAATCAGAATCCATATTCCCGCCTCCGCACCCTTCCGGAAGTATCAGACTCATCAATTGAAGTGGATTTAACGGGGAATGTCAATGAGCGGATCGGTCCGATGGCCCCATATTTGCAATCCAAAGCCCATCTTCGCGAGCTTGTAACCCGCTCAACCACAATAGACTCGTATCTTTTTCACTTGCTTGTTCGACAAAACCTTACCTGTGGTATATTGAAATCAATGAACCGCTCATACACAGAGTTAATAGCCAGATTGCGTAAAATAGAGGCCAATTCGCCGCGCGTACGAATGCGGGAGTTGGGTGGTTTTCGCATCCAAGACCGCGAGTATGAGATGTACGCCATCGACTTCCGCGCCAAAGAGCCGGGTACTGTTAAGATATGTATTTCCGCCGGGATGCATGGAGACGAGCTTGCGAGCGTTGAGGCTATGGCGCAATTTTTGGAGAAAAACGCCAATAATGAAGCTCTGCTAAAGACCTTCTCCTTCACCATCTTCCCCTGCGACAACCCGTCGGGTTATGAACTCGAAACTAGAGAGAACGCAGATGGTATCGACCTCAATCGGGAGTTTCGCAAATCGAACCCGGCGAGCGAAGTCAAGATACTGGCGGACGCGGCGGAGCAGATGACCTTCGACCACGTATACGAATTACATGAAGATGTGGACTCTTATGGATTTTATCTATACGAGATCGCGGCGGACAAATCCATGCGGGCCGGGCCGGATGTAGTGCGGGCGGTGAGCGCGGCGGGGTATCCGGTCAACCTGTCGGAATGTATAGAGGGAATGGAAGCGCATTGCGGAGTCATCGCGCCGGGCGTGAGCAGGATACGAAGGCGGCATTTGCCAAAAGCCGTGTTTATCTACAGGCTTGGAGCGCCGCACGTGATGACTTTTGAAACCCCAGGTCGCGCATTACCGCTCGAAGACAGGGTAAGAATGCAATTGATATGCCTTGCCGTGGCGCTGGAGAAGGCTGGGGGCGTGTCAAATGTGGGGAAATCGTCGTAAACCGTAGGGGCGAAGCATCTGCTTTTGTATATTATACAATGTGCGGAGTCGTGGAGCAGATGCTTCGCCCCTACAAATGACATACACCCGAAAAGGGCTACTTGCCTTGACGCTCTGGCGAATGACCAATTATAATGCTGTCACCATGGCTTATAAGCCGACTATGGGAAAAAATTTACTAATTGAGAGGCGTTAAACATGAAAGTCAGTATTATCGGCGGAGGCGGGCGTGTCGGATCGAGCGCGGCCTATGCTCTTCAACTTGGCGGTATTGTGAATGAGATCGCGATAGTCGATGTCGCGTTGGAAATGGCGCAGGGGGAAGCTCTTGACCTTCGGCACGGCGCATCCCTTGCGGGGTCTCAGCGGATTTACGCGGGCGGCTATGAGGCGGTGGAGGGATCGGACGTTATTGTCATCACCGCCGGGCTTCGCAGAAAGCCGGACGAAAGCCGCCTGGAGTTGATAAGCAGAAATGTAACTCTGTTTAAGGGCATATTAGAAGAAATCCGCAAGATCAAGCTGCCGGATAACGCCATTATCATAGTCGTATCGAACCCCGTGGACGTGCTGACAAAGCTGGCGGTTGATGGAGCCGGACTCCCCGCGAAGCGCGTGATCGGGTTGGGGACTCTCCTCGACACGACCAGATTCCGCTCGCTGCTGGCCGAACATTTCGGCGTGAACCCATTGGATGTGAGCGCGCTTATCTTAGGCGAACACGGCGATAGTATGATCCCGGTATGGAGCACGGCCACAGTAAATGGGACTCCACTGGAGAGTTTTCCTGGGTATGATAAAGAGACTGTCCACGGCGTTTTCGATTTTACGAAGAAGAGCGGCGCGGAGGTCATTAAACTCAAAGGCGGCGCCGGTTACGCCGTCGGACTTTCCATAAAACGTTTGGTCGAAGCAATCGCGCTCGATGAGAAAGCCGTTCTGCCGGTGTCATCGCTGCAAGATGGCATGTTCGGAATCAAAGATGTGTGTTTGAGCGTGCCAACCGTGATCGGCAAGTCGGGTGTGGAAGGATTGATCGAGATTCGTTTGACGGAAGAAGAAAAAGCGGGATTGCAGAACTCAGGCCGCGTGCTGGCGGAGACTTTGAAGCAAATTGCTTAGAGACGGTAACCCCCTGTAGTCCCCCTTCTAAAGGGGGACGGTTTGCTCCCCTCCTTACG
>JAUSEB010000169.1 GCA_030650495.1 Armatimonadota bacterium
CAGAACGCTAATACATTAGAGCATTTAAACTGCAGTTTCAAGGCTATAATGTAATGGAACACTTATGTCCATTCGCTAACCTGCTGTGGCGGGGATGTTCTACTAAAGCGACTCCGCCAAGCTGAAAGAACAAATTGAATCCTGTTATCTCGGTACCGGGGGACCCGGCAGATTACCTGCTGTTAATCCCGCCGGGCCGAGAAGAATAGTGGGGCTTGTTTGCCCCCATGCAGGCTTGATGTACTCCGGGAGTGTTGCTTCCTGTGCCTACTACCGCCTGGCGGAAGACGGTTTGCCCGATACCGTCGTCTTGATTGGACCTAATCATCGTTCCTACTACCCGGCGGTGGCGCTGTCGAACGACAGGGTATGGCGGACTCCCCTGGGCGAGGTTCACCTCAACATCGGAATCGCGGAGGCGATTGTATCGGCGTGTCCGGCAGCGAGTATAGACCCGGCGGCGCATTTGACAGAACATTCTCTGGAAATCCATCTTCCGTTTCTTCAATATCTGGCCGACCTGGCGAAAACCGATATTCGGATAGTCCCTGTTCTAATCGGCGCGTCTGCGCGGGCGTTGATGAATGAGGATGAGGTGGAGGTAGCTCGCCGGATAGGAAGCGCCATTGCTACTGCACTCCACGGCAAAAACGCCATTATAATCGCCAGCACCGATTTCACCCACTACGAGCCGAATGAAATAGCCCAAAATAAGGATTCAAAGGCCATTTCCCATATCCTCGCGCTGGATGAGGAGGGTTTGCTTGGCACTGTGGAGACGTTGGATATAAGCATGTGTGGCGCGCTGCCGACCGCCGTGACCATCTTTGCAAGTAAGAAGCTGGGCGCGGATTCTTCTCAGCGGCTGGCTTATGGAAATTCCGGTGATGTTACCGGCGATTATACTGAGGTCGTTGGTTATGCGGCAATCGAAATTTTTAAGTAGGTGATTTTAAATGGTAGATTTCTTCATTTTCCTTATACTTGTGGTGGTTGTATCCCTTGAGGCAAAGCGCGGCTTTGGGAGGGCTATACTGGACTTTGCTGCCCTCCTGGTAGCATGCCGCGTGGCCTCGGCGCTGATACCGACTTTGTCTCATTCGATCAAGCTGGCGGCGAAGACTCATACTAATGAGGCGTACATATATGCTATCTCCTTCATCGTCATTGGGGCGATCCTGCTGTTCGTGGCCAAGCTGATCTACGATACCACGCTTATCTCCGCCGATACGTTCGATCTGCCGCTCGGTGCGATATTCGGGGTCGGCGTGGCGGTCGTTTTGTGCCATGTGATGGTGCGTACTATTGCGCTTAACATTGGGGGGAGTGCCGTACCGCCGATCATAGCAAGTTCATTTCTGGGGAAAGAGTTCCTTACC
>JAUSEB010000176.1 GCA_030650495.1 Armatimonadota bacterium
TAGGCATTGACATGACGTTGCAGATTCAATCGGACAAACCCGGAAAGATGGAAATTATCCGCTGGGCCATAGAGGCTCCTGGGATAAACAAGTCTGCAAAACAGCATGCGAACGCACAAAAGATCCTCGCTCACGCCAATCCCTTGGAGCGGGGCATGATACCTCACTGGAACTATGATGTAGGGAGCTTTGTTTGCGCTTATAACCCCACTCACCCTGAGAACTACAACTTCTGGTTGGAAGACGAAGGTGAACTGCTCTGGAGCCTAGGGAATTATCCTAAGATGATGAAGCTCTACGGCAAAGGTCTCCGCGATTTTATTGTTAAATACTCCAAATTCGGCGCGCCGGTGCGGAAGGTGAACACCCAGCCTCTCGCGGCCAATATGTTCCTCAAGGACGGGTTCTATATAGATACGGGCTTGCTTACCGTTGACGGCAACCTGTCCGAAGATCCGCATGTAAACATTCACCACAGCGTGTATGAGGCTCACGGGCTGCTGGCGTCGTTGGGAAATTTCTTCGTCTCGTATCAAAAAGAGGACGGCTCGACGGCGAAGATTGACTTCGCAAAACCGTCTATCAGTACGATAGAATATGGTGCCATTAAGCAGGACAACTCTCTATTAATCATAGAGTCAAACGGCTCTGCAGTCAGCGCGGAGTTCGTGATAAACGTCTATCGGGGACGAGTGACCGTGAAAGTTAACGTCACGAACAAAGGTAAGACTCCATTGCGAAACGTAACTGCCGGTTTTGACCTCAGGGACTGCAATCATTATTTCATGAAACCGCTCAACAAATTCGCGCCGTTCGGAAATGTCGCGATCCTTTATGCGGATGACCCGCTGCTTGAGAATTGCACTATCGTCCGGCTGGCAGGCCCGGCGGCCAGGCATGTCGTTCCGCAGTTCAATAAAGAAAATATTATAGAGCGAGCGACGGCATCAACTATCATATCCAGAAAACTCTCTCCCGGCTTGAAGGCATCCTCCAAACTCGCGGACGTGAACGCCGGATCAGCCTGCTTTGCCGATAAAATAGAGATGTACAAGGATGTGGATTTAAACAACGCAGACATCAGCATGTCGTATGTCGCCACATACGCGCTTCTTGGCCTTGCAACCTACTCATATCGCTACCCGGAAGATAAGGAAGCCAGAGAGGTTACCGACCGGATGATAGAGAATTTCCTCAGAGTGCGCGACCGGTTGAGAGACAGGGAACTGGCATATCTGCTCTGGACGCTCAATTTGCTGGACCGTGATAAAGACGCAAATGAGATCGCCGATCTGGTCGAGCAACGCGCCGAAGGACACGAGAAAATCCAAATGCTGGATGGGGCGGCGATGGGTATGGGCCTGCGATGTGTCGGCAGATGGGATGCCGCCGACAATGTGACCGAGAAGATAAAGGATGTCTATAAGTGGGGAGTTGCTCCAGCTACCGAATTTCTTGGCTCCGGCGCTTTGCAATCTCCGGCTTACG
>JAUSEB010000179.1 GCA_030650495.1 Armatimonadota bacterium
TCCGAGGGTATATCTGGGTGGCGATTTCCGAATCGCCACCCCTCCACAAAAGCAGGATTTCCGAATCCGGGAATATCCTGAATCGCTGAGGCGCTGAAGATATTGATTGCGCTGAAGGGTCAGTATTAACCGGTTTTTCTATCTTCGAACCCAATCTTCATTACACTGATTTCCCCTGATTCGTCTTTCTTTGCCACCAACCCCTTCATTCCCTTGTTCTCGTCTATCAATTCAGGCAGCCAGGATTCGCCGAGGACGAGAAGCGCGGTGGAGAGGGCGTCGCCTTGGGTGGCGTCGGGGCCGACTACGGCGGCGAGGACGGCGTTTTGTGACGGATAGCCGGTTCGAGGATCGATGACGTGGCCGAACTCTACTGAGCCGATATGGAACGATTTGCCGTGCGCGGCGGAAACGGAAAGTGAGGAGTTTTTCAGCCCCACTTTCGCCAGTATCTTCTCAGGGTCGGCGGGATGCCGGATGGCGGTCAGCCAGTCAGTACCATCAGGTGGAGCGCCGATGGCGTATATGGAACTTGTGCCGCCATGTATCAGAGCACTTGTGATTCCGGCTTCCCGGATGATTTCCGCCGCTTGTTGGACGGCGTAGCCTTTGCCGATTGCGCCGAGGTCGAGAGTCACGCCGTCGCGGTCAAAGCGAACCGTGCAGCTTCCCTCGTCTAGTATGACATGGCGCATGCCGACCAAATCCAACGCGGCGCGTATGTTGTCTGGGGCAGGCTCAGCGCCTTTGCCGTTAATGAACCCCCAGCATCGCATCAACGGAGCGATAGTTATGTCGAATGCGCCTTCGGTATTGTCATGGATTTGCGCGGCGAGTTGAAGTAAGTTAAAGATTTGGGGAGTAACTTTAACAGGTTCTTTGGCTGCGCGTGCGTTTATTCCCGAAAGTTCGCTGTCACGGCGGTAGAGGCTGAGCTGGGCGTCGAGCCGCTCTATCTCGTCCAGCGCTTCCTGTCCCGCGGCGCGAAGGCGTGCAGTGTCCTCGCCGCAGAGGACGAGTTCGAAGCGGGTCGCCATAGCCGTGCGGGATAGGGTTAGGATTTGCATATCGCGCGCCTAAGCGCTGAGGTTGATTTAGGGATTCGGAAATCCCAATATGGTTTTGGGGTGGCGATTCGGAAATCGCCACCCATCATAGTTCCCGATAAACCGGGACAAGTCGGAAACAGCCACCCAGTTTGGCGTGTAATGTAAATAAAACCGTTCCTTAGGGGCGAACAACGAGCCCCGAAGGATAATACTCTATATTACTTTCAGGTTCACGGGGTCGAATTGCATCATCTTGCCCTTTCGCCAGGACATTTCCGCGAGGGAGACGATGGTTTGGACCTTGGTGGCGAGGTCTATATTGCAGTTCGGCGTCTTGCCGGTGCGAATAGCTTCGAAAAAGTCCTTCCAGTGATCGCCCATACTTCCTTGCGGGCCTTTGACCGTCTCCGAGAAAAGGTCAACTTCCTCGACATAAGGCCGATCTGGCTTAATCTCTATCTTATTGCCGCTGAAATTAATACTGGCTTTGTTGCCGCGAATCACGTCATCAATCCCCATCTCACTACAGGTCGCTCCCACGATAACCATAGTGCTGCCGTTTGAAAACTCAACAAGCAGTTGAGTGTTATCGGCTACTTCGCGGTCGGGTGGCTGCATCACTATTGTCCCAATACAAGCGACCTTTGTTGGATACTCAGCCCCTAATGCAAGCATCAGCGGATGCAGGCGATGCGGGAATAGATCGGATATGATCCCAGATGAGTAGTCGGTGAACTTGCGCCAGCGGAAGTAGCGTTCCGGATCCCAGGGACGCTGTTTGCAGGAGCCAAGCCATGTCTTCCAATCCACTGATTGTCCATTGGCTTCCGGGTCTATCGGATAGTTCCACTCACCGGTAGTCGAGTTGCGGCAATAGCTGCCCTGGCTCCAGACTATCTTTCCGATGCGACCTTCTTTTATTAAATCGTGCGCGCGATGCCATACAGCGGAACTGCACCCCTGCGATCCAACCTGGACAACGCCTTTGGTACGTTTAACGGTTTCCTGAAGCTTCAGCGCCTCGGCCAGTGTGCGGGTCACCGGCTTCTCGATGTAACAGTGCCTGCCGCTTTCGAGCGCGTCAGTCGCTATCTTCGCATGCCAGTGTTCGGGAGTCCCTATCAATACTACATCTACATCCTTGTCTTCCAACATAGCCCGGTAGTCGTGGTAGATTTTCTGAGACGGACAACCTGCTTCTTTTGCGGCAATCTGCGCTCTCTTATCCCAGATGTCGCACACCGCCACGGTCTCGACATTCATCGAATCGGCCATTGACTTTACCGCCTGTACGTGCCGCAAACCCTGGCCTCCTACGCCGATAAACCCAACTTTGATACGGTCATTAGCGCCGAGAGCGCGCATTGGAGCCACGGAAAACACCGGGCTACTCGCAAGCGAACCGACCATCACACCTGCCGCGGTCACGCCGGCAGCCTTCAGAAACTCTCGCCGTGTCAGGCCTTTGTCTTTTCCAATATTCACGAATAATTGCCCCTTTCCTAGCTGAGATCGAACCATTCTTTCTGGTATGTTATCTTTGTTCCAGTCACGACAGCTTCATTGGCTTTAATTGCAACCACGGCTGCGTTAAATCCTTCTTTTGGCCCGCACGAAACCTTGCCACTGGACCGAACGTTCGCCAGAAACTCTTCCACTGAGTAATAAAGCTCATCCTTACCGGTTTCCTCAACCGCGTCCTTGCCTGGCTCTTTTCCTTCCTCTATAAGCTTTGTTGAATCCGCAAGCAGGACTATCCCCATCTCGTCCCCGATTTTCTCCGACCGCGCAATGGTCGTCCAGCCAAGCGATGTCGAGTCGGCCTCTCTCATCATCCATGCATGCTGGCCGCGCATTAAAATGGCGCCTTCCTTGCCCATAAC
>JAUSEB010000185.1 GCA_030650495.1 Armatimonadota bacterium
ACCGAGGCGGCCAAACCCTGGGATGTAGTGGAGAATATCAGATCGTTTAAGGCGCTTTCCGGCTGGGATTTCATACACGCGGCGCCCAGCAAGGAACTGATCACTTCCGGCGGTGGATACTGCATGTTCCAAGCCGGTGTGGAATATGTCTGCTATTTCCCGACCGGAGGAAGCAAGACCATCACCCTGAATTCGACCAACTACAGAGCGGAGTGGTGGAACCCCAGGACGGGCGGGTTTTATAACGTAACCAATTTCTTCCACTCCGGCGGCGGCAGGACGCTCAGTTCCCCTGATTCTAACGACTGGGTTCTACACATCACAGCCACGGCTGCCCCCACGACGGCCCTACAGCCAAAAGCCGTTGCGGGGGCAATCACAATAGACGGAAATTCGGGCGATTGGAACCTATCCGAGTTCACGACGAAGATATACGGCGGAGAGGCGGGAACCGGCGATACGGGCATAGTTGGCCGCGATGGGCCGGTGAACTACTGCGGCGGTCACATGACAGGGTATCAATGGGGGCCGCTCGACGCGGCTGACCATTCGGCGAAGATATACTCAAGGCACGATCAGAATTACCTTTACTTCCTGGTTCGTATCGATGACAACGATATGAGATTTTCCAACCCCGCTAGCGCTAACTGGAATAACGATTGCGTTGAGTTCTATATCGACCCCGGCCACGATCATGGCTCAACCCCGATAAGCGCCTCCACAAGCGACGCTCAGATTGTCATTGACGCCAACAACCAGATGAACGTCTACGAAACTACAAGCGAATACGCCACGCAGATTCTGGGTGGAGTTACATCGGCGGTCGTTAGAGACTCTACCGGCTGGTGGCTGGAAGCAAAATTCACAAAAAGCGCCTTTAGTCCGGCCATCCCATCTTTAGGCTCCATTGGGATTGACTTCGCCTTCAGAGACAATGACGGCGACAACAATTCAGCCCTAACCACCATTTACCCCTGGAGAGAGCCGGAGGTGTCAGCCACTTTCCCGACCAAGATCCCAAGCAGATGGGGAGATCTGGATTTTGGGACCATGCCCGACACCACCCCTCCCGGCCCGGTGAGCGCCTTTACCGCCACTAGCGGAGATAAAAGAATCACTCTTAACTGGACTAACCCGACGGACTCCGACTTCACCAAAACCATGATCCGTTACAAGACCACGGGATTTCCGACCGGCCCGGCTGACGGGGCTTTGCTGGGCGATAGAGCGAAAGCTCCGGGAACAAGTGACAGCTACGTTCATATCTCCCTAACTAATGGAACCACCTACTACTACTCAGCCTTTGCCCATGACGTTGTTCCAAACTACTCGGCGCAAGTGGACAGAAGCGCAGTTCCCGCCGATGTGATAGCCCCCGCAAGCGTGACTGCGTTTAACATCATAATAGGAGACCAGAAGAACTATCTATCCTGGACCAAGCCCACCGACACCGATCTGGCGGGAGTGAAGATACTCGCCAAAACAGGAAGCTATCCGACAGGCATAACG
>JAUSEB010000190.1 GCA_030650495.1 Armatimonadota bacterium
CAATACTTCGATTGCCGACAATGTGGACGCGGAAATGCTGCTGATCGGCGAGACGCTGAACCCGCCGGGGAACTGGAGCAGCGCGCCTCCTCATAAGCACGACGTTAGCAAGGGTGTCGAGAGGTTCATGGAAGAGGTCTATTTCTTCGTTTTCGACCCACCGCAGGGGTTCGGTATGCAGCGCATTTACAGCGGCGAGGACTCTCCGGGGCAAATGGACGTGGGAATTCCGCTGGAGGACGGAACGACGGTGGCGATACCGTTCGGGTATCATCCCGTGGTCGCGGGGCCTGGCTACAAGATGCTTTACGTGTGGGTTTTGGCCGGTGAGACAAGAGAGTTCGGAACGTGGTCGGACGATCCCAAACACACTTGGGTTAAGAATACGATATAGGAGTCGCAATTAGATGAACGAATCGATGTACAAGTATATGGACGTGGGTCTGATCCATTTTATGGCGTATCCGCAGACCATTAAGGGCGAAGGACCGATTTTGGAAACGCTCGCTGAGATAGCCGCTGATGACTATTTCACGCTGGTCGAGATCACCTGGATGAAGGACCCGGAAGTTCGGCAAAAGGCGAAAGAGCTTTTAGCCCATTCTGGGATGAGCGTGGCTTACGGCGCGCAGCCCGCGCTTTTGACTCAGAAATTGAACTTGAACGCGGAAGACCCCGCCGAACGGCTGAAGGCAATCGATCAGATCAAAGCCTGTATTGATGAGGCCTATGAGATGAGCGTTCGCGGCCTTGCGGTGTTGTCGGGCAAAGACCCCGGCGCCGCCGGCCGAGCCAAGGCGAAGGAACTGCTTATAGACTCGCTGAAGCAGTTGTGCAAGTATTCGGCGAGTAAGGGCAAGATGCCGATTGCGCTGGAGACGTTCGACCGGGTGGAATACGGCAAAAACGCGCTGATCGGCCCGACAAGTGAAGCCGTGGAGGTCGCCAAGGCGGTTAAGGCCGAGTGCGCCAACTTCGGACTTATGCTCGATCTGAGCCACATTCCCCTGCTCGGTGAGACGGCCAAAGAGTGCTTGACGACGGCAAAAGATCATATCGCGCATATTCACATCGGCAATTGCGTGATGCGGGACTCGGCGCACCCGGCGTATGGCGACGAGCATCCGAGGTTCGGCATACCCGGAGGCGAAAATGGCGTGGCCGAACTTGCCGAATTCTTGAAGGTCTTGCTGGAGATCGGTTATCTTGACGGCAAGACGCCCAAGCCGGTTAGCTTCGAGGTGAAACCCATTGCGGCGATTGGCGAGACTACGGCGGCCGTGGTCGCAAATGCGAAGCGGGCGTTGAACCAGGCCTGGGCTAGAGTGTAGTTTTTTCTTTAGCCACAGATGCACACAGATAAACGCGGATTGGTTTTTTATTTTTAACCGCAGATAAACGCAGATTGGATTTGGGCTGGGATACACCTGGCCCTTTTTCATTTTGTATAGATGATCAAGCCAGCCAGAAGAGCCAATAGTAGGAGGTTTATGGCGTGGGCGAGGAAGCAGAGGGGGCAGGGTTGGCGGAGTTTGTAGATAAGGGCGCGGGTTAGATAGGCGCTGAATGCGACGGCGATTGCTGAGGCGATTAGGGCGTAAGGGAGCAATAGCCAGGTTCCGTATATCCAATGGATTAGGCATATTGATGCTGTGAGGGCGTAGTACGGCAGGCCGAGGAGGCTGTTCGGGATGCTAAACACGCGGGCGTATTTGCTCTCCAACACTGTCTTGCAGGCGCTGTTTTCCATTTGGCAAATCGCGGGAATGAATCGCGCATCGGGACGCATGTAGCCATAGTAGACGAGGGTGAAATATAGGCTGTCGGCAAGTCCCGCCAGAGACAGCAGTAAAATTGAGGAACAGAGTATATCTATTAGCATTACCCTAGAGCCGCGCCAGGCGTTCTTCTCGCTCCCGCTGTTCGGCAAGCAGGGTCTGGGCGGCCTGCCGGAAGAGGGAATAGTCTCTCAAGCCAACGATCAGCGTCTTGTCGCCGGTATCGTTTTTGATCAACAGAGCGGGAGTGCGGTCGACACAGTTGGCTTCGGCATGGCGCTTATCGTCCGCTACTTCCTGTTCCAGATCGTCACGATTGTAGGTGAGGTCGTGCTGGAACCGGTCTATGTCGAGACCGGCTTCATGGGCTACCTCCGCCAGGACTTCGCGGCGCGAGCCGTTGCGTCGTTTTTGCATGATGTTCGCGCGGAGAATCTTGAGAAACTGCGCGCACAATGTAAGCCCCTGGCGTTCCGCGGCTTTTACGGCAAGGCACGCCGGCCAAGTCGATTGCGGAGGGTCATCTGTCCATAATCCAGGGTCAATGGCGACGCCGGTGATGGCGGATATCTCTCTCCATTGCCCGGCCATTTCCTCCGGCGTGTATACTCGCGCTTCGTGATCCGGTATGGAGTTCAAGCGGTCCAATATCGGCAACGTCCGGCATGTG
>JAUSEB010000191.1 GCA_030650495.1 Armatimonadota bacterium
CGCCAGGCGAGCAAAATTTCTCTTCGTGTTTCCGGTTTCGATGATGATCTGATGATGCTGGCAAGGGAAGATGTCTTGAACGCAAAGCCACATCCAGACCATCTCCTGCTCGCCTTGGAACGTCTTGGCGCCGAGCCGGAACGGTCTATAATGGTAGGAGATCACGTAATGGATATTGAAGGTGGAAAGGCAGCGGGAATGCACACAATCGGCCTACTTGCGCCGGAGCGGCCAAGGGTTTTTTTTGACAAAGTCGCGCCTGACGCTGTGATCGAAAGCCTGCGGGAAATCATAGATGCTTTTAACGATCTCGATAGTTAACTGGAACACGACTGAGCTACTTCGCGCGGCGCTTAGGGCGGTTTTCGACAACTCGCCTGACGCCAAGCTCGAAGTGATTGTGGTCGATAACGCCTCCTCCGACTTCGACGAAGCCGCAATCGCTTCCGAATTTCCCCAGGTCAAGATTATTACCAATAGAACTAACGAAGGCTACGCGCGAGGCAACAATCAGGTGATAGAGGCAAGTACGGGCGACTATGTGCTTTTGCTCAACCCGGACACCGAGGTCAGATCCGGCGCATTGCAGGCGCTGATCGACTTTATGGAAGCGCATCCCGACGCGGCGGCGGCGGGCGCTCGTTTGGTCAGGCCGGATGGATCGACCGACCAGTGCTGCCGTGGATTCCCTGCTCCATTTGCGCTTGCCGGCGAATATCTGGGGCTGGCCAAATTGCTTCCGAATTGCAGATTATGCGGCGCTTATCGTATGACATTTTTCAAGTTCGACCGCGCCGCCGAGGTTGACCAAGTGATGGGATCATGTATGATAATGTCCCGGAAAGCAATCGAAGAGATCGGTAATTTCGACGAGAATTTCCCGATATTCTTCAACGAGGTCGATTGGTGTTTTCGGGCGAAACAGGCCGGGTGGAAGATTTACTTTACGCCGGACGCGGAGGTATTGCATCTCGGCGGCCAGAGCACGAAACAGGTGAAAAGCCAAATGCGCGTGGAGTCCATGCGCTCGCTTCGCTTGTTCTACGAAAAGCATTACAAAGGCCGAATCTTCGCGCCGGTTTATTGGCTTATGGTATTTGGGATTTACCTCAACACTCGCCTGATCCGCCGGCAGGGAAAGGAACTCAGAGATTAACGCGGCTGAGAACAAACCGGATATAACCGTAAGCATAGTCAACTGGAATACCAGGGATGAGTTGGCCGGCTGCCTGGACTCCGTCCTGCGCCAGGAGGGGGGCTCATACGAGATCATCGTCGTGGACAACGGCTCGCAAGACGGCAGCGCGGAGATGGTCAAATTGCGTTATCCGCGGACGTCACTAATAGCAACTAACCATAACCTCGGATTTTCGCGGGCACAGAACCAGGCGTTGGGATTGTCGCGAGGCCGCTATATTCTTATGCTGAACCCGGATGCGCGAATCGTCGAGACCAATGCGCTGGCTAAACTGGTGGCGTTTGCCGACTCCGAGCCGAAAGTAGGCGTGATCGGATTGCGGGTTCTCAACAATGACGGCTCGCTGCAATTCTCCGCAAGGCGGTTTCCCACGCTTAGAGCCGGATTGTTCAGAAACACGTTTCTTGGCAGGTTGTTTCCAAAAAACAAGTATGTGGCACAATACCTAATGGCCGACTGGGATCACAACGAAGTCCGCGATGTCGACTGGGTTTCCGGCGCCGCGATGGCTATCCGCCGGGAGGCGCTGGAACAGATCGGCCCGCTTGACGAAAGATTCTTTATGTACTGCGAAGACGTGGATTTCTGTTACAGAGCGCATCAGAACGGCTGGAGGGTCTGCTACTTCCCGCAATCAACCGTCACGCATCGTATAGCCGCCGCAAGCGACCTGGCCCAAGTGCGGATGATCTACCATTTTCACAGAAGTATGCGGCTGTTTTTTAACAAACACTACGCTCGCGAATGGCTGTTCTATACGCGAATGATCGTACTTGTTGGACTCGCGGCCAGAGCCGGTTCATTCATAGCGTTGAACCTGATAAAACGCTTATTACGGATTAGAACCTGAGGAGGATGAGCGTGAGACTCTGGCGAAACCGGAGGTAGCGGTTTCGGGAACAAGATTCTCGAAACACCGACATCCTACTATCGACTAACGACTATCAATATGGCAAATATCTCACTGGAACTTGAACATACGACCTTCACAGCCGGAAGCCCCGTCTGCGGAGTCGTCACGTTTCGTACGGGCAAGGTTACTCCTGTCCGAGGGCTTGGAGTCCGGCTTCATGGCGTTGAAGGCGTAAAGCAGTCCGCCGCCCGCCAGGCGAACGTCTCCGCCGCAAGCCGCCGGTTCCTGCGCCAGGACTTCGTGCTTGCCGGAAGAGCCGGGCTTGAGTCAGCCGCGTCTTGGATATCCGACACCTGGAATACGTTGATGGGCAGAATATCGCACACGCGGCTGCAGCCGGGAGTCAGCCGGCATCCATTCTGCCTGTTTGTCCCGCCGACCGCGGTCCCGACTTACGACGGCGAGGGAATATACACTTCCTACGCGGTCACGGCCTACGCCGACCGTCCGTTTAGAAAAGAGATAAACACGACTATCGAGGTACTAATTACCGCCGCGCCTAAATCCGAGCCTCCCCACCCATTTGCCACAACCAATAACGGTCTGGAAGTGGAGCTTGACTCGAACAAGCTTCCGGCGGGCGGGACTGTCACGGGAAAATTCCGCCTTCAACTTCCCCAAGGTTCAAAAGCCGAGGGCTTGCGCATCACTCTGGTTCGCCGCGAAGTAGCCAGCTACAGAGCGCGCATGAAAGAAGTAAGCAAAGCTGAGATTGCCGTGGCTGAACTTGAGTTTGACGATCAGAAATCCCCGCTGCAGGAAGGAACCCTCTCTTTGCAAATCCCACCCGGCGCCCATCCGTCATTTGAAGGCCATCTGATAGCGCTGCGCTGGACGCTGCGCATAGAAACCCAACCAATCGGACTTGCCGCCGTTGAAGCCCCATTAACGGTTGTCGGTTGATGGTTTGGATAAGAACGCAGATGAACGCTGATAAGCGCAGATAAACACAGATTATAAACGGAGTCGAGGGAGAGTTGAAGGTTTAAGGTTGAGTGTTTAAGGCATCGGTATTGCCTCATTCAACCTTCAACATTAAACATTAAACCGGCTTCGGCTTCAAAGAGGGAGTGTTCAAAAACCGTAGCCTAGCCCCTTGTGGGCGTCATATTGCAGTCAACTTGAGCGTGAATTGACGGGCACAAGGCCCTAGGCTACAGGTATATAGGACTTTTTGAACACTCCCAAGAACAAGCCGAAGTATAGGGCATAGTACTCATCGCTCGTTACTCATCGCTCATCGCTGGCTTTCCCTTCCCTCAACCCTCCCCCAAGTTTCCTCCATCCAAAGCCGGGGTAACAAATTTATACAATACGACAAACAGCTTGGGGAGC
Organism: Armatimonadota bacterium; assembly: GCA_030650495.1. Classification (GTDB taxonomy): domain Bacteria; phylum Armatimonadota; class UBA5829; order UBA5829; family JAUSEB01; genus JAUSEB01. The sequence continues at coordinate 3,447 of JAUSEB010000191.1, forward strand.
GATATGTCAAGGGAGCACTGCATCGATCCTGACAACAAGGCCGTCTATTCCGATGCGTTGGAAACCCTGTTGGAAGCCGAAGTTCCGTTCGTTATGGGCGGAGCATTCGCCGTCCACTTCTATACGGATTTGTGGCGCGATACGCGCGATATGGATGTGTTCGTCACGCCGGAAAACGTGCAGCCCGCCGTGGACGCCCTGTTGTCATCCGGATTTGCCGACTATGGCGAGATGGCGGCAGGCGACCGAGAATGGATTTTTCATGGGCACAAACGGGATATAATGGTGGACGTGATCTGGAAGTTCGCCAACCTCGTGACCACTATCAAACAAGAATGGATAGACGAAGCGGCGCCGGGCGAGTTCCTCGGGTTTCCGGTTTTGTATGTTCCCCTCGAAGAGCTGATATACTCCAAACTGTTCACACTAAATCGCCACCGCAGCGATTGGCCGGACATCATGCGGCTGATCCGAAACGATATTCGTCCGGTGGATTGGGACCACCTGCTTGGCCTTATCGGGGAACACTGGCTGCTTCTGAGCGCGATAATCGATGTGTTCGATTGGCAAAACCCTTGGGAAATGCATCTGATCCCCGATCACATCCGGCAGGAGCTACGGCGGCGGCGCGATGACTACCACCCAGGGCCGGACATCCCTTCAAGGGAAGTCCTTCTGGACCCATGGGTTTACACAAGAGAAGAGGACGTATGCAAATCGGAGCTATGAACAACCCGATGCTCGACCTGGTGACCGAGATAGACACGTTCGCCGAGTTGGGTTTCGACTTCCTGGACCTTGCGCTGGAGCCTCAGGCAGCTTACGCCAAGGGTATCGACGTCAACCATATCAGGCAGGTGTTAGACCGGCATAACATGGACGTAATCGGCCACACCGCATGGTATCTCCCAATCGCCTCCAGCTTCCCCGACCTGCGGGAAGCGGCGCTTAGGGAAATGGAATTGTCCATTGTCGTATTTCGAGACCTGGGCGTAAAAAAGGTCAACGTCCACCCCCATACCAATGTGCCGTTGGCCCAAGTCGACTGGATCAGAGACCAGAATATCGCCGCGCTCAGCCGGCTCTGCGATATAACGGACAAGTTTGGTATGAAGCTGATGCTGGAGAATCCTTCGCGCGACTACAACCGTGTGATGGAGCTGAGGCCGGTCTTCGAGGCCGTGCCCGGCCTTGGGTTTCATCTTGACGTTGGACACGCCAACCTGAGTTCGCCTTACAATCGCACTGAAGAGCTTGTCGCGAGTTTCATCGACCGGCTGGAACACGTGCATGTTTCCGACAACAAGGGGGGCGATGATGACCTGCATCTGCCGCTGGGAGTCGGCAACATCAACTGGCGATGGGTGGTCGCCGTTCTAAAAAACGCCGGATACGACGGGACGGTGACCATAGAGGTCTTTGCTGAAGACGACGATTATCTCGTCATGAGCAAGAACAAATTCAAGAAGCTGTGGGATGAAGTCCCCGTCGGCGAACCTGTCCTCGTGCCGGAAGAAAGCCGGCATGTATGACGGGTGATGGTTGAAGGTTGAGGGTTGAGAGTTTAGAGTTTAGAGTTTAGAGAAGGGAAGACCTCCCCCTAACCCCTCCTTTACGCGGCTTGTTTCGGGATTTCCATTCCGCTGCGCTCCATTCAAATCCCGAAACAACGGCCAACTCCCTCCCCTTTAGGTGCCTGTCCCGGTTTATCGGGAAGGGTCGGGGTGGGGTCTTATTCTAACTCCTAATTCCTAACTCCTAACTTCTTCCGCTACACCCGCGCCTGCACGTAACGGACGTACTTGTAAGTAATGACCTTCTTCTGGCCCGGCTCCACTTTCACCGTGCATTTTAACGCGCTTTTCGGGTTCAGTCCCTGCTCGATCGATGTGTCCGCGCGGATGTCAGCGTTGTCGCTCGCTTCGAGGACTTTGCCGTTCACACTCCACGAGACTTCCGTTTGAGCGGCTTCCTTACGATAGTTCTCCAGAGCCAGGCGCCCCTCAATCGTAACCGGAATGTACTGCGTGCGGTCAAATGTCTCAATCTTCCCGCGTTCAAGCTCGCGCTCACTCTTGTCTGTACGTATGTCCGTGGTCTGGGTCAGTTTCAGCCTGCCCTCCGACTTGGGAGAGATGAACTTCATCTGATCCTGGCCGAGCGGCTTGCCGTTCTGAACGACCATAACCGGACCGGTTGTAAGCGGAACCGCGCCATTGTTGCGGATGACCAGGAAGTGCTCCACTTCCTTGCCCGCGTCGGCGTTCCAGGTGAAAAGCGAGCGATAAGGCAGAGTTGCCGTCATAACGGTGGTCATCACTACGTCTCCAGCGGCGATGTCCAGGCCATTCTTCTCATAGAAATACAAATCCTGCAGACCCTCGCCAGGCACGTCCACTGTCGGAACTGTTACCCTATCATAATCATCTCGCCTCGGCGCTCCCGCCCTGCCCATTTCGGCAATCTGCGCGTTGGAGACCAATTGAGACATTCCAGCCGACGACGACGGCAGCGCAGTCAGAATAGACGTCCCCAGAGCGTGAACTGTCAGCGGGTCGAGTTGATTTTTCAGCATAAAGTTCGGCACGCCGACCACGAAGAATATATTGCAGTCGGACAGGTCTTCAACACCGTTGGTAATCGTCGCCCGCAGGGTCATACGCGCCTCGGTAGGACTTGCCAGATCGAGCGTGTACGTCGGAACCCAGTTGATTCCCTGCTGCAGATAGCCCATCTTGACGGTCACATCCTTGGCCTTTGCGCCGTCTACCTGAATGAGTAAAGGATTGCCCAACACCCTGACTGACTTGATGTCCGCCATTTTCACCACACTGATCTGCTTTCCCGATTTGACCAGCGCCATATCGCTCAGAACCTGAATCAGATCGCCTTCGATGACGGCGTCCTCGGTCTTTACGCTGACCTGAAGCCCAATTCGCTTGCCTAAAGCCTCCGCCAGTTCTGTCGGACTTTCGAAGCGAATTTCGTTCTTGCTGGTGGACCTGATGGTGTTCACCGCCGTGCCGGGATTGAGGGTATAGAGCCAGAACGTGCCTGCGGCGGCCTTGGGTATGTAGTCGGTCATACACCAGCCGTCCTGCAACGCGGCTTTTCCTTCCCTAAGGAAGAACCCGAAGCCGTCCTTGAAGATGGCAACCGACTTCGTCTTGGTCTTGAACGAGTTGCCCGGAGATTGAGACGCCTTCTCGACCGCCGAGCAGTTTAACGCGGTAAAAACCAGAATCGCCATAGCTATGAGACATAATCTTCGCATGTATAAACCACCTCTAGTGTAAGTTTGCCTGCCTATTAGACGCCGTACGATTGATTGGAGTTTCGGTCCCGGACTATCGTATAGGTCTTACTTAGCCTCAACCAGTCTGAACAACCGCGCGTCGCCGGGGTAAAAACGAAGCGCCACCAGGCGGTCCGCGCCCTCAGGCGTAAGCCGGTCCGCGCCTATCCAATCGGGACCCGCAACCTCTTCCAGCGCCGCGATTTTGGGCGATAGAGCAAATCTTGTATGCACGTTGTGGGCATAGTCGCGGTTGACGACCATCGCCCACTTCTCACCCTTTGCGTCTTCAAAAAAACCGAAAATTAGCTGGCCCGTGCGGTAGAAGAAGCGTGGCTTGACAAACCCTTCCTTAGGACGGACGACGGCGTCCTCCGGCAAAGGCTGACAGCCTTTGTATATTGTCCCCACGTGATATACGCCCGTGGATCGCATACCGAGAAGGTACTTGCCTAAAGCCTGCGCCCGCTTGTTGATCCTCTGTGCATCAGCAAAGTGATCGGTGCGCTGTCCATCTTTGCTAATGATTCCGCCCTCAAACTTGAACAATCCGTCACCGCCGGGGTCCCAATAGCAGAAGTAGCTGTATCCCTTACCGCCATAAGCTAAAACCGAATAGACTTGCAGCCGCATCTCCGCCTCGGTCGCCTCACGGCTCTTGTTGTATCCGGTTAGCTGGATAAATGCCCAAAATGGAATCCCGGCTTCCATCGTGACGCGCCGGATAGATTCCAGATTTGAGTAATAGAGTTGATCGAAAGTCTCTTCAACCAGCGGGTAATGATCGAAGCACAAAACCGGCGGTTGGACTTCCCGCACGAAGCGACGCACGTAATCATCCTCGTAGAGCTTGGGATCGTTCTTCCAGTCGGAAGTCGTGTTAGGATACAAATTGATAAACGGAACACACCCGGGAACCTTCTCCTGAAGCCGTTTGCTGATACGCGCCAATCTAGGAAAATCGGGCTGCGAAGGCTCGTCGCGCACCATAAAGCCGATGACTCCCGGTTTGTTTCCGAATTCCGCCGCCACGGCGTCTACGAGAGTGTCACATTCCGTTTCGTTCTGTACCTGCGCCTGATACAAGCGGGGGTCCTGAATTATCATCTTCAGTCCGGCCTTTTGGCCGAATTCAATGATGTTGCTGGGATGGCCCATACTGAGCGTCAGCCCCGATTCCGCCATTTCCTTATAGGCTGCCAGTGTTGCTTTATCCCCCTGCGGCTGCACCCAACCGGAGATCGGCAGCCAATCCGGATTGAATCCAGCAGCCTGCGCGCCAACCGCCACGCACATAATCAAGATCAATAAAGACAACGACTTGAGCGTCATTCCATTCTCCTTCTTGAATCACCTCGTAGTGTAATCCGCCTCCAACGGGCATTTGTCCCTGCCATCGCTCAGAAGAGCAATTCGAGCCAAGCCATGCAGCAGGAATCCCGGCCCCATTTGCGACTCGTACCAGTCAACTCCGGCAGCGGCGCGCGGTATATCTTTGTCTAAGTATTTGACTATTAACTTATATGCCAGCCTGGTTCCGCCATTGAGCCATTCCCTATCGCCGGTGATGTCATAGAGGTCGGCCAGCAGGTCAAGAGCGAGTCCCGCGTCTTGGGCAGGTGTGGCTATACCCTCCGGTATTTCCTCTTTCAAATAGAACCGTCCGACCGCCTCAGCCCATTGCAGCGGTTTGATAGCCCCCATGTGGCGGTATATGCTAAGGCAGAGCAGAGCCATAGAAGCAACAGGCCATATACCATACGCGCTCCCCCATATTGGCATTACCGAAGTCCGTTCCGGGACATCCGGACGGAACCCCAAGATAAACTTCCCGGTTTCCAAATCATGCGGCGCGTTTACGAAAGCATTGGCGTACGCCCCGGCCTGCTCCCTCATCTGCGCTGCAAGCTCCGGCTGTTTGTCCTGAATAATCTCCGCCGCTTCGGGCAAACTGGCCGCGTAACCCATTGTCTGCCCGCAGGCGTGGACCATGTGGAACGCCACTACCTTCTCTTCGGTCCGGCTGCAGTACGGCAGAAGCCCGTCATCGTAACGGTTGATCCACCAGTGGTTCATCATTTTTTGGATTTGCCGGAGAAAGTCCTCCCGCCCGGTCTTTATGTATGCGAACGCCCAGTCAAGGATATAGAACCCGCCGTGGCGGGGAAAATCGAAAGAGCAGAAATCGTAGTCTTCGGGACGCTCCTTGACCTCTATCTCGCCATGGCGCGAGTATTCCAGCGGCTCTCTTTCACGCCAATGCCAGTCAAGCCCTTCCGCGAACCTCTCCACGCATTTTGGATTGAACTCATACAGCTTTTCCCACAGCCACACGGGCGCCGAACGCAGTTGGTCATGAATCGCCGGATTGGTGGAATTGGGATCGTGATACCGGCTGCTGTTGCCGATTTTATCTTCGACCAGATGCCAGAAAGCGTGCTCCCCCCAGGGGAAAAGGCCCGTGACCGTGTCCGTGCAATGCGTGGCGAAACGTTTCAGATAACGGTCAGCCACGGCTGAATAATCAGGCCGGTCAATTGCTTCAGACAGACCGTACATCGTCTGAAGCAGAGTTTCGTCCAATATCAGATTGCTTCCCAGATGCGAGCGGTCTCCGATGCGCTGGCCTTTGATAGTAGGCGGCATGTCCATAATCATCTCGTGGGTGTCGAGGTCGAGCAGCGATGGAAAAAGTCCCTCGTATTTGTCAGACGAATTTATGATAGCGTCTATGGCTTTGGTGACTTTACTCAAGATTTCTTCATTTGGCATGGCGGTTACCTTTCACACGAATTGTCTATTGTAGATGCTTCACCTCTTACAGGATGGCGGAGTCGCAGATTGTCGGCGAAATATGCGTATCAAGAATAATCCAGGTTCGCTCCCGGGGCTTTTTATATGACTGATAGCTGTCAGCTGACAGCTATCAGTCAGAAGTCCAGATTATCGTAGAATTCGATCCTTGCGCTCTTGAAAAACGGAAGCTGCTTCTCGAACAACTCCTCGTGTTCTTCATCACCGTGGAAGAAGTTCAGCGCGTCGCGGGCGGATTGGATGTCCGGGAATTCGCACTCCCATATCAGAGTGTTGCAAGGCTCAGTTGCCGAGATCGGCTGCATTCTGCGGCCTTTGGGATAGTCCGGGCGTCTTGCCTCCAACTGGGCGAACTTCTTCTCCAAATCCATAAACTCGCTTTCATGCCGTATATCAAACTGCTGGATGATACGCATCGTAACACTCATATTAGCCCTCCAGTAATTCTTTAACGCTATTGGGAATATCAGCGCCGGTCTGCGCCGCGAAATCACGCAGCGTATCTCGGCAAATCTCTTTATTGATCGTATGGGGGGAAGTCACCGACAACGCACCGACTAAGGCGCCCAGCCGCTGGGCTTCCGCCATAGGCAGTCCTGCGACAAGTCCCGCAATGACACCCGACAGATGCGCGTCTCCGGCTCCAGCCGTGCTCACGGCGTTAGTTTTGTATATCGTAGCATGTGATAAAGCGCTTCCGTCCCACGCCCAACTTCCATTTGCGCCGGCGGTGATTGAGACCAGCATCTTGGGATTTATCTCTCGGAGCCTCGCGACCGCTGCTTCAGCAATAGCCTCTGCCGTTTTATCGACTGAGCTTATTCCCGCCGCAATTGCCGCTTCGTCAATGTTAATTGCCAGCAGATCAACACTTCGCAAAACGCCGGATTCTATCGCAGCCGGTATCTCTTCGGATGTAAACGACGCCACTCTGAAGAATCCGTGCCTTGTCCCCAGTTCCAACAGCGCTTGCCGGGCCTCCAACGGGACTTCGGGAACCGCCAGGACTATGCCTTTTCCCTCAAATCTACCAAACTCCGGCTCCGCCTGCGCGACGAACTCCGGGTCTACTTTGGAACAGGCCGAATCATCCGTGGTCATATTGCCGCCGCTGCCGTCCGGGTAGACGAAGCAAAAAGAGAAAAGCGTCTGATCGCCAGGGGATGACTTCACATATCGCATATCCAGACCGGCTTCTTCCATCTCCGCGAAAAGGCGCTTGCCGACTTCATCATCTCCGACCTTGCCGATAGGTATGACCGCGAACTCCGATCCGAGCAGAGTCCGAACGTAATGCGAAATTATATGCAGCTTGCAGTAGTCTTTACGGTCGAGGAAACGCCCGCCCCGGCTCTCCTCCCGCCCAAGCGTGTGATTGCCGCTCAGTGCAAAGAATGAGCCGCCGCCGGTCCCCCCAACGCCGATCATCGCTTTATAGTGAAAACTCTTCGCGCCAATTCTTAAAGGTCTCATATTGTCTAATCTGAAGCTGTCAGCTGTCAGCTGACAGCTTTTCTATCTGTGTCCATCTGTGTTCATCTGTGGTTTCAAATGCCCAAATCCCACTCAGGATGCTCGCTTACCGGGTGTGACGCCGTTGCGGCAGTAGCCGTTATCAGCGCGTCAAGATGCTCCTGAAGAAGAGTAATCGGATACTCCGGCGTGACATCGCTAAACAGCGCAACTCGAAGCGCCGTCTGCTTCCATGCCCCCGTGTCGCTGAACAAGCGCACCTTCTTCGCCGACAGGCATTCCTTTACTCCGAGCGTAACCGACATCGGCGGAACGAACTGATACGCCATCCCGAAAGTCCGCTGCGCCAACGCGATAATAGTGTCTATATTGTTGTCCTGAATGCGCACCGTGGAGTTGCGAACGTCGTCAATAGTCACGTGGCTGAACGGATGCCGCCGGGCCTGGTTATAGGCGATATGCCCGTCCTGCCCCCAGCCGCCGTAGGTGATGTCTATGGGAGCGGACCACATCTTCTTTCTGATCTCCTCGATGTTGTTGGCGCTTACCCAGTTGCGATTTTCCTCCGGTACCGCCAAATCCGCCGCCACGGGACCGTAGAAGAACTCTTCCATAAAACCGCGAAAGCTGTAGGGATGCTTTCTCGGAAGCTCCCTACCCTGCCAGTCCAGGCACTCGTCCATGTGGAAAACAACGAAATTCCGTAGGCTTACTCTCTCCTCGTTCACCAAATCCGTAAACGGCTTGTACCAGCAAGACGGTCCGCATGGAATGATCGCCCGCGTGACCTCTCCCTTGGCGTTGTGAGCCTGGATCTCATCGACCAGCTCGCGCGCCATAATCCGCCCCATTTCCGGCGAATCCGCGCACAATCGAAACGGTGTTTTTAACCTGGGGTGATTTCCCAAATCCTGATAAGGTATCTTGCACCATTCATAAAGCTGCTTAGGGGTAATCATGCTTGCTCTCGGCTCCTTCCTCGTCATACAGAAGTAATAGTTAGACAGAAGCCGGAACAATCCTTTTTAGGAGTAGAGGGAAGGCGCTATGCCGCGGGAACGGTGTGTTTAGGAAGACTTTGGATTAAGCATAAGGCAGTTCCCGCGGCAATCCCGGCTACATGCCGCGGGAATTGTGGTTGATTAAACACATAAGTCTCTGCTATAAGACCATTCCCGCAGGATACTGAACTTGGCGCTTCGGGGTAAAAAGCTTCCCGAAGCATAGTAGCTATCAGCTCTTGATCGCGCGCGAAACAGAACCGACAACCGTCAACTCTTTCCTTTCGTGCTTTCTGAAATTTCGTGGTTTCGTGATAAAATATCTCTTTCTGATGCGCCCCTGCACTTGCGCTTTCATATAAATCACTGACCACGTTATAATGGCAGGTGAATTAGCCCGAATTATTCACGAAAAGCTTAAGAACAATGCGCTCTGCGATAGTTGGTACCGTCCCTCGATACGTCGCTGCGCTCCTACTCAGGAACACGGACTTTGTACTAGTTCGGTGTTTCGGGAATCTTGTTCCCGAAACCAACTTGACGGTGTTTCGGCATTTCAAATGCCGAAACCAACCAATATCCGCTTCCCCGAGTACCCTGAGCGAAGTCGAAGGGGTTATCGAGGGGCGGTACAGAGTTGTATTCATGAATAATCCGGGTTAGAATTCGCGCGGAGGAGTGAAGCGTATTGCGTCAAGACATCAGGAATATCATCGAAAAGAACCGGTCAAGGATCATTGATCTAACCCGCGACCTGGTTAAGATAAACAGCGAAAACCACCCGCCGGTCGGCAACGAAGGAGAGATTCAGCGTGCCGTTGTTTCGGGATTTGAATGGAGCGCAGCGGAATGGAAATCCCGAAACAAGCCGCGTAAAGGAGGGTTAGGGGGAGGTCTTCCCTTCTCTAAACTCTAAACTAACCCTTTACATCCGTAAAACTTAAATATATAATTAGTTAGTTGGCTAATTATCTAATTATACTCACATGGATAGAATCTACAAAGCCTGCGCGGACGCGACAAGAAGAAAAATACTAAAACTACTGCGAGAACGGGATATGACCGCCGGTGAAATCGCCGCGCACTTCGAGGTCACTAAACCGACGCTCTCCAAGCACTTTGCCGTGCTCCGCGAGGCGGGTCTAATACAGGACATGAAGCATGGAAGGAGCATCACCTATCATCTGAACGTCTCGACGTTGGAGAACGCTCTGCTTGCCCTGATGGAAGACTATGACTTCGTGTGGACACCGGCGGGTGACATCACGTCCGTTGCGCAAGAATTGGTAGAATCGCTTGTAAGAGAAGATTTCACTGCGGTAACACGCGATTTTGACAGCCAAATGGCCGATCGGCTGACGGCTGAGAAACTCAAGGATGCCTGGGGTTTGACCATCGGGCAGTTCGGGCCATTCGTCAAGCAGATAGATATGCGCACGGAAAGATACTGGAAGTTTACCGCGGTGATCGTGATTTGCGAATTCGCCAGGTCAAAGATGGACATCAAGGTGACGTTCAACCGGTTGGGCAAGATTTCGGGTCTTTGGATTCTCAAGACTGAATAGGTAAAGGAGAAAAGGAAGCAATGGGAAAAAGCACACTAACTAGGGGAATTCTACTTGTGGGGATGCTCGCGCTAACGGTGATCTTTATGACATCGTGCGCCAAATCTAAATCCACCCCTACCCCCACCATCACAAAGATTGCGGAAAGCATCGTCGATTCCATGGCCAAGGGCGATTTCGCCTCCGTCACCACGGAGTTCAACGCCACAATGAAGTCCCAACTGCCGGCCCTCGAACTCGGCGAGGTCTGGACCCAAGTGACTACGCAAGCCGGGCCGTTCAAGGCGCGCACAGGAACGAGAGAGGCTCAGGAGCAGGGATACAATGTAGTCTACGTAACCTGCCAGTTTGAAAAAAGCAACATCGACATAAAGGTCGTGTTCGACAACGACAAGAAGGTTACCGGCCTCTTCATGGTTCCCAGTTCAGCCCCAGTTGGGAGGTAAATGACGATGTTTCGGCGATGGAGCATTAGAGTCCTTGCAATCATCTGCATCGGAATCTCGGCGGGCTGCCACACGGGCGCGCAAAAGGCATCCGCTTCCGGTGACAAAACCGCCGTCGCCACGGAATTCGTACAATGCATGGCGAATGGCAAATTCTCAGATGCAGTAACACATTTCGACGCGGTGATGAGCCAGGCAATGTCCTCCGACCAGTTGGAGCAGGCATGGCAATCGCTGATCGGGCAATATGGCGCCGTCAAGAAAATAGGTGAAACTCGCGCCGTGCAAGAGGCCGAATACGATATCGTATTTGTCGCCTGCCGGTTCGAGAAGACCACGCTCGATATCAAGATAGTCTTTAACAAGGACGGCAAGATCGGCGGTCTTTGGTTCGTCCCACATGTCGCTGAGGAGGAGGCGCATTACTCACCGCCCGCTTACGCGCATAAAGATCGCTTCGATGAGCGGGAAATTACTGTCGGCAAGGGTGAATGGAAGCTTCCGGGTACGCTCACCATCCCAAAGGGCAAGGGACCGTTCCCGGCAGTGGTTTTGGTTCACGGTTCCGGTCCACAAGACCGCGATGAGACCATCGGGCCGAACAAGCCGTTCAAGGACATCGCATGGGGACTGGCTTCAAGAGGGGTTGCGGTATTGCGATATGACAAGCGCACTTACGACAAGCGCACTAAGGCAAAGCTAGTCAAGATGGATAACTTGACCGTCCAAGAAGAAGTGATAGACGACGCGTTGGCTGCGGTCGAGGCGCTAAGGCATTCGCGGAGGATTGCGCCGCACAAGATCTACGTCCTCGGCCACAGTTTGGGCGGCATCCTAATTCCGAGGATCGGGAAGGCCGACCCCGAAATCGCCGGGCTGATCGTGATGGCCGGGGTCACCCGCCCATTCGAAGATGTGGTCTTAGAGCAGATCATGTATATAGCCTCGCTATCCGGGCCGATGACTGATGACACCAAGAAAGAGATCGACAAGTACAAACAGCAGATCGCGATCGTGAAGGGGCTGAAACCCTCAGCCAAGTCGTCCTCTTCATCGCTCATACTGGGCGTGCCAGCTTCATACTGGCTCGATCTCCAAGGCTATGTTCCGGCGGAGATGGCAAAGTCGCTGAAACAGCCGATGCTGATCATGCAGGGCGCGCGGGACTACCAGGCCACGACCGCCGATTTCAAGATATGGAAGGACGCTCTCGGATCCATTACCAACGTTACATGCAAGCTCTACCCGGACCTGAACCACCTTTTCATGACGGGAACCGGCATGGCCACACCCGCCGAGTACGAAAAACACGGTACCATGGCGCAAACCGTAATAGACGATCTCGCCAACTGGATCAATAAGCAATGAGCGATGAGTAACGAGCGATGAGTCGGTGTTTCGGGAATCGTGCCTGGGTGGGGATTTCCGAATCCCCACCCAAAACCAACTTACCTCCGTGTCCCAGAGTACCCTGAGCGAAGTCGAAGAGGTTATCGAGGGAAGGCACAGGTAACAGTTCAGGAATAAGGAGAATTTCCGCCTAACGTCATTTCGAGCGGAGCGCAGCGGAGTCGAGAAATCTGCTTTTACGATGAATAGTCCCAGAAAAAGCAGATTCCTCCACTTCGGTCGGAATGACGTAGTCGAGACGTTAGATTAAGCGTAAGAAAGTCTTATTCTCTTTAGAGGAGCTAAAATGTCTGTCGTCACCCGATTCCGGCTTTTTCGTGATT
>JAUSEB010000195.1 GCA_030650495.1 Armatimonadota bacterium
CCTCCCATCCAAATGCAATAAGGGCGTCTTCTCCGCTTTGATGGCTAGAAAGAAGACGCCCTCGTCAAAAACTTCTCTATATCATTTAGAGCTGCGCGGACCATTGCCGCAATGTCCGCTTAAAACAAAAATCCACCTCAGGCGATCCATTGCCTGGGTGGACTCTCAATCGTCCTACCGCACGAGACAACAACGAAACATGCGGGTTATAGACCATTATCGACCTTCAATGGCCGACCTAACAATCATAATATAGCTTACTTACGATCAAGTGTCAATACCTTTTAATGGGCGCATCCCAAGATATGGGTAGAAAGATATTTTTATCACGAAACCACGAAATCTCAGAAAGCACGAAAAGGGAAGGGTTGTCGGTTATGGAGTGCTGTGGCTTGACGCCGCTTTTCTCTCGACTCTCTCGACTACCTCTATCATCTGTGTTTATCTGCGTTCTTTCTGAACCTGACCTTTCGTGTTTTCATTCTTTCGTGATTAGGAATCCTCCCCTCAAATACCTGTTGACACTCCATCATACCGGCCATACTATGAACATGGAAGGTATTCCATATTGGGACAATTATGAAACGTAAAATCATATTCCAGGCAATCGCCGTCATAGTGGTTTTGGCGGCTATTATTGCGTTATGGTTTGCTTTCAAGAACAATAGCAATACGCCGCGACCAATTACCGATTACGTCATCTACCTCGTCCCCACGAATAATACGGCGATATTGGTTATCAACATCAACCATACGCCTGAGACCGCGACTCTTCAGGGTATGGAGAAGACCTTTCGCGGCATTAATGATAAACTCATAGCCGCCGGCAAATTACCTGATAAAACCACTCTTAATGTCCTGCTGGCGCAGCCCGGTCTCGGCGGGAGCGCGTTCTCCGAACGCAGGCTGTTCGCGAGGACGGCGTATAAGTCCGGCAAAGATTTGGTCATATCCATAGACATGACAGATAAGTTCAAGTGGCCGTGGGAGTCCGGCGATCTCAGAATGTTTCAAATTGACGAGGATATTACCAGGCGGTTTGAGCGGCTGGCGGTGGCGGCAAGACATGTCTGGAAGCGTCCGCCGGATGCAATTCTGGAATCCCAGTCGACGCGATTTCTGATTAAAGGCAATAATGGTTCCATTACGCTGCCCGATCTCTTTGAGAAAGGCAAGCTGCATAAGGACTTCAAATTAGGCAAAATCGTCTGCGTCGGCGCGCCGCTGCGCGGTATGAAGATTGACACATCTTTCAAGAATGAATGTCTTGGAGAAGTCCTCGCAATAACCACACCTTCCAAGACAGGATTGATAGCAAGTGAGCCGATTAAAGGCGCATCCGCTGTAGAGGTGAAATTGTCAAATGGCAAGCGCGTCAGACACAAGATGCTTTTCAGGGAAAAGTGGCCGGACAAGCAGGCCAACCCAATCCCCGATCTATCCGCTATGTTCCTCAACGGCGAGCCGATAGACAAAATCCAGGCTGAAGCGGACCGGCGTCAGAGATAGTTGGACGTTTAACTAGCCTTCGTGACGAAATGCTGTCCTGAAGTATAAAACGAAAGAATTATGACATTAGCACTTACTCTTGACAAGTAAGCGTACAAAGTTGATACTAGCTATATCCAAGCCTTTGGTCGTCATGGAGGTTTTCCAGCATGAAAAGCCGCATTTTCGTAATTCTGGCATTAGCCTTGGCCCACTTAAGCCCCACGCCTATATATGCTGACACGGCAAGCGTAATCGCTAAAGCCAAATCTGCTGTTGTTTTCATTCGACATAGAAGTGCTGATGGTAATCAATGCACGGGAAGTGGTTTCATCATTTCGCCAGCCGGTTATTTAGTTACGTGTGCTCATGTAGTGGAACCATCATCAACTAGCAAGAAGGGCATATCTGATAAGGTGTGGGTACGTCTATCAGACGACACAACTCACGAAGCTAAGACATACTCTCTAGACGATGAGAACGATATAGCAATCTTGCGCTTGCCTGGCCGTGATTACAATTACCTCATGCTGGAACAAACCTCAGTGGCTCAAGGTCAGGATGTGTTTGTTCTAGGCTATCCTCTCGGGCAGGCGCTTGGTAAGGAAATGGTTGTCACTCGTGGGATAATCAGCGCCATCCGGGCGGGAGGGAGTGTGTTGCAAATGGACGCAGCGATGAATCCCGGCAACTCTGGGGGGCCGATTCTGAACGATCAGGGCTGCGTCATCGGAATTGCCTTCGCTAGAATAGCGGATTTTCAGGGAACCAACTTCGCTGTTTCTGCGTCGCTTATCTCGCTGCCCAAGGATGCCCAGTTAAGCAAAGAAAGCTTGAATGACCTCTCCCCCGACGACTATCTGCCTGAAAAGCCCGGAAAGGTCGATAGCGGGTTGAGTGTTGACATCAAGGACAATGATGTTACTTCGCTATTCCAGGCGGTGAGTCATGATATGAAGGATGTGGTGAGATTGCTGCTGAGCAAGGGCGCGGATTTGGAAGCGAAGGACAAGGACGGCGGCACGCCATTGTTCAGCGCAAGCAACAAGGAAATGGCGCAACTTCTCATCTCCAAAGGCGCGAATATAAACGCCAAGAGTGGCACAAATGGACGAACGGCTTTACACAGCACAGGGGACATTGGAGTAGCTGAGGCTTTGATCGAAGCCGGTCTAAGCGTTGACGTAAAGGACAACAATGGCGTGACTCCATTGTTCCAGGCGGTGTATTGGAACCGAAGGGAAATAGTAGAGCTACTGCTGAGTAAAGGGGCCGATGTGAACGCAAAAGCCAAAGACGGGCAAGCTCCTCTATTCGACGCTGATAGTGTTGAGATAGCTAAGATGCTGCTGGATAAGGGCGCAGACGTCAATGTGGGGGATACAGATGGAGAAAAACCACTCTTCTTTGCCCGCAGTCGCGAGATCGCGCAATTCCTACTGGACAAAGGAGCTAACCTTTACGCAAAGGACGATTATGATAACACGGCGCTTTTCGCTGTGGCAAACAAAGAAGTCGCTGAATTACTTATAGATAAAGGGCTTCGTATTGACGCGACGAATAAAGACGGCGCGTTTCCAATTAGCTACAATCAAGTGGTGGAAGTCTGTGATGTCTATTTAAGCAAAGGGTCGGACGTAAACGCGAAAGACAAATGGAAGGCGCCGCCGTTGTGCCGCTCCTTGAAGAAGGAAAAGGCAGAGTGGCTATTGTCCAAAGGAGCTGACCTGAATGTGCGAGATAAAGACGAGGCCACGCCGCTGTTCTGGGCCGCATGGTGGGATAATAAAGAGATGGTTGATTTCTTTCTCGATAAGGGCTTGAGTATCAGCGCGGAAAACAACTATAGCGAAACTGCGCTTCACTACGCGGCAAAGAACGACTGCGCGGTTGCCGCCGAAGCCCTGATAGCCCGGGGAGCCGACGTGAACGCAAAGGACGATGGCGGCAATACTCCTCTTAAAGACGCCGTCAAAGATAACAAGAACAAAGTCGCGGAGGTACTGCGGAATCACGGCGGCGTGGAGTAGATCAGCTATTACTATGACTTCGGTAAGTGTTTCGGCATTTGATACACCGAAACACAGAGAAAAGGATTCCCGGAAAAACGAAAGTGCTGAAAGGAATGGTTACATGAGCAAGAATGTTTCCCTCATAGCCCTGGCAGTTGCTGTCTGCGCCCTAGCCATTGTGTTGTTCGCAGTTGGTAACCGGTACAAACCGATTGAAGTGCAGTCTGGAAGTGTCGTGGAGTGCCTAGACCCAAAACACGTGGGGAATTCGGTGATACGAAGTTCCATCAAGGCGATACGTGTGCCTTCCAAGGACGCTGGCAATTACGGCATCGCGGTCAAATCGCTGGTTTGCGCAAAATGCCAAGCTCGTGCAAGAGTTGAGGATGAAGAAGCAAGGGCGAGGAAGCGGAAAGAAGATGTTTTCATTGCCGCACTTCGCAAACATGATGACGCAGTACTCCTGTGCTGTAGGCAAATGGCGGGGACAGCGGCAGCCGATCCGTACGCGGTTCAAAGTTCTATACGGCGCTACACCAAACGCTTACGCAGTCTTGCTCTCAGCGGGAAGCAACTCTGCGCTCCCCAAAGTCTGGCGGAGGTCGAGTATAAGTATGGTAAGAGTATGGACGAACTTCTCGCATCCCTGCCATATATTGAGAGGGGAGTGAGAAACGTTGACATGGACGATATGCAGAGTGGGAAGCTTCATGTGCTGCTCTCAAAGCAGTACAGGGACGAAGCGATATCAGGCATAGAGGGAAGATAACCAATGGATATATTCCGGTGTTTCTGACTTCAGTCCCGAAACTGAACTACTTAGCCCCGATCCCTTCCGCCTGGATTAGCCTGTTTATCGGCGGGTAGGTGTCTTCTGACACCAGTTCCCGTTCCGTGTGGCCATCTTTTGTAGTCGTTCTATAAACCGCCACCCGTAATCCCGGCGCGCCGTGATTGACGATTCTCCAGCGTGTCCCTGACCCCGGTTCGGATAAGCGCGCCCTGACGACTTCTCCCGGAGGCGTGATTTGTCTTATCTCGCGTTGAACTTCTATCTCACGCCCAAGCGGTTTTTGAGAAACAAACCGGCATATAATCCAATCCTCTTGAACGTCGGTCTCTATCCGCACAGGCCAATTATACGGATTGCGGAATCTAAGGTCTATGTCCTGCTGGGCGACGGCGGCGTCTTGCCCTGGCGGCGCGTATTTGGCGGGAAATTGGTGCCTGTGCCGCTCGGTAATTTCCATGCCTGAAAGCAGGGCCGCGTTATAAAGTGTCGTGGAAAGTTGGCAAACGCCTCCTCCCCAACTGGGAATTAGTTCGCCATCGTAACTGACGGGGGCTTTGACATATCCTCGATCAGCCGACCATGAGCCGACTACGCGGTTGAAGGAGAACTCGGCGCCGGGCTGAAGGATTTTGCCGTCAATCGCCTTTACAGCAAGACGAGCATTATATGCCTGCGCCGAGCTTCTTCCGGCCAGGCTGGTGCGATACGCGGCAACGACTTTCCACGGAGACGGCTGCGTCCCCGCCCAACCTGCAAGGGCCAACGCCGCCGCTATTGAAGCAAGCGCTATCAATGACCGCGTTTTCATCTTACTCGGAAAATCTCCTCAAGTCCGGCTGCGGTGACAAATGGGTCATACATCGCCTGCACTGTCGGCGGCATCGCGCGGTAAGTCCCCGGAATAGATGCGCGGAACTCGTATTCGAGAACGCTCTTTCCTCCCGGCAATTTATCAACGTAGAACGAAACCCGGTCATCCCTTACATCTTTATCAACCCACCAATCCGTCCATTCCCAGGGATCGAGGCGGCCTCTATCAAAAGCCTCGCAACCGGCAGGCAGGAAGTCTTCAACCAAGACATAATAGTAATTCCTAAGCGAATTAACCGTCAATTTGACTCTCACGGTGTCGCCGCTTGCGAAATCAGTGGAAGATGATTCGACAGGCTGAAGGCGCATGGCGCCCAATCGCTCATCCCAACGAGGAACCAGTTTCTGATACGTTCGATTTATGGTAATCCCGGAGGCGGTCACCGTTCGAGGTTGGCCTTCACGCTTGATGTATTGGACAAATTCAGCGTTATAGTAGAGCCGTCCCTTGCCGCTCATGCTGATATGCAGGGAGTTCGAGCCTTTATGTATTTGATTTGCCTTGATTATAATCTCCCTTTCAGGCTGGAAGAGTGAGTTCTTATCGAACTTGAAAACGCCGAGTTTTTGGCTATTGAACGATACGGTCGCGGTGAACTCCGGCTGCAATTCTTTCGTATGCGCCAGATAATCCGACAACG
>JAUSEB010000206.1 GCA_030650495.1 Armatimonadota bacterium
CTAGCCACTAGCCTGTATTATTCACGAAGATAGTAAAGCCATCGCAGACCGTCATTCCGAACGAAGTGAGGAATCTGCTTTTTAGCTTCAGGAAAAGCAGATTTCTCGCTACGCTCGAAATGACGTGAATAATACGGGCTAGCAACTAGCTACTAACAACTCAGATTATCGTCCTTAGGCGGCTATATCTGCATCAACTATTGCTGGTTTTCTTTATATGCAGGACCCAATCATTTGCGTCCGGCGCGGTGAACTTCCTGTCGCCGTAATTGTGTAAAAATGTCTCTTCCCCGGAAAAGCCTGATTTCGTCGGATTCCACCACATGGATTTGTATTTGCCGGGGGACACTGCAACGCTCTTCTCGCCGCCTGCCGGGAAGTAAAGCACGTATTCGACGCCCGGTTGAGCCATGCAGTAGCCTTCGCCGGAGGTAACGAGTTTCTTGTTGGGAGCGGAACGAATGAAGTTCCAGTTGGAGCCTTCGTTGAACTTACGTATGTTTCCGCAAATGCCAAATGGGTTCGACGGCTCCTCCGCGTCTTCGATGTGGAAATTCCCACCGCTTGTGATGATTATCCAGCACATCTTTCTGAGTAGGTCGGGGTCGACTACGCCGTTTGCGAACTCGTCGATATTGATTGCCTTATTGAGCTTCCATCTCCGTTCGATGTAGTCGTTAAGAGTCGCGGGATTTCTCTCACACTCATTGCCGTAATGGCGGTTTACTATATCCACCCAGGGTATTTTGTAAAACGCTTCGAGGTCATCCTGAAGGCTGCTGTAGGACACCAGCCTCGGAGACTTGGGGTAATTCTTGGCGATGTGTTCCTTCACGAACTGCGCGTAATGGCTGGCGAAATCAGGATTATCGTACTGCCAGTGCTCGTTTTCGATCTCATATATGATGTTGGAGCAAGATATAGTCTCGTCGATCATCTTCTTTACGTAACGTTCCTGCTGCGCGCGTAGATTCGGCTTTGTGGCGTACATATAGAATTCGGGAGTGCCGTCCTTGTCCGACGTTGGGGTTTCCAAGTTGTTGACGTTGTTGTCCGACGCCCATGGGTTGCCTTTGTACCGATGGGCGTCTGGCGGTGACATGCCGCAGCGGTCGAATAGGTGGATTTCCATATAGATGCCCGCTTTATCGGCTCTGGACATCGAGTCTCTCATCCTGTGCCAGTAGACGGGGTTCCATGTATTCATATCGATCTTACATCCGCCCATAGGTGCGCCGGGGACATCGCTTCTGCCCCACGGCCAGATGGCGTTCTTTCCTTCCCAGGGCAGGAAATGCCAGACCCGCCCGTATGTAACGCCGCCTGAGATCATTTCGTTTAAGTGGTGTACGTAATTATATTTGTAAGCGCTCGGAACAAGACCCGCGCAGCCTGCCAGCATTACGGCCTTGCCGGTCTTTGTCTCCTGGAAATAATGGGGGTTTTCGGGGTGTACTTTAAGGTAGCCTAACGCCGGACTTCCTGCCCAACACACTGCCATAAGGACGCACATCCATATATGCCTAACTTTCACCTGCTATCCTCCAATTCACTCTGCGTTTGATAACGGCGCTTAACAGAAGTGATTGGCCGCAGGCGCACAATCACCCAATATGATGGTAACTCATAATATGGCATGAGTAAATGGCTGATCGGAAAACCAGTACAAATACCAGTCCTTTGCCAGCGCCCAACACCCAAGGGCGCTTCCCAAATTCAAGGGAAGATTCCTAATCACGAAACCACTAATCACTATTATGAAAATGAATTAAGTTTGCTAAGCAAGGATTACGTGGGGTTAAGCTAGAAGTGGTATTAAATGCAAATCAGGGTAGCCGTAAAACCAAACTAGCAGGCTACTTACGGGCACGGAGGTGGGCTTCATTTATGTCTAAGAAAATTTCACGCAGGAAGTTTATCAAGAGCGCGGCAGTAGGCGGATTCGGTTTTGTCTTGCTGAAAAACAGCCGCATGGCCTTTGGTTTCGAGGCCAATGAGAAGCTGAACATCGCGATCATCGGATGTGGAGGCAAGGGGCGCAGCAATCTGGGTTCGGTTGCGGGCGAGAATATCGTGGCGCTGTGCGACGTGGACGATAATACCACTGCCGCGGCGGCGGAGAAGTTCCCCCAGGCGAAGTTATTCGCGGATTTCCGCAAGATGCTGGACAAGATGCACAACGAGATAGACGCGGTGGTGGTGAGCACGCCCGACCACACGCATGCCCCGGCGGCCGTGATGGCCATGAAAATGGGGAAGCATGTTTATTGCGAGAAGCCGCTTACCCACTCTATTTATGAGGCAAGGGTAATGCGCGATACGGCTCGCAAGTACAAAGTCGCCACGCAGATGGGCAACCAGGGGACGGCAGGCGATGGTTTCCGAGAATCGGTGGAGGCTGTGCGCGCAGGAGCGATTGGGCAAGTGCATGAAGTATATGTGTGGTCAAACCGGCCAATCTGGCCTCAGGGGATAGACCGGCCCGTGGAGACACCGCCCGTACCCAGCAATCTACATTGGGACCTGTGGCTTGGCTCCGCTCCCAAGCGGCCTTATAACGAGGCGTATCAGCCGTTCAAATGGCGCGGCTGGGTAGATTTCGGCACGGGAGCGCTCGGCGATATGGGCTGCCATACGCTCAATATGCCGTTTATGGCTTTGGACCTCAGGAATCCGATGTCAGTGGAGGCCGAAGTTTTCGAGATGACGGCGGAGGCCTACCCTAAGAAGTCAATCATTACTTATATTTTCCCTCAGCGCGGCAATCTGCGCACGCTGCGGTTGAAATGGTACGACGGCGGTTTGATGCCTTCAGATAGCATTCTATATGGCAAAAAGCTGTCGGGAAGCGGATGCGCTCTTATCGGCGATAAAGGCCATATGCATGTGACGGACGATTACGGTTCGCGCTATGAGCTTCTGCCAAAAGACGAGTTTACGAGCTTCCAGCCGCCCGCGCCGACGCTGCCGAGATCGTCCGGCCATCACCAGGAATGGATAGAAGCGTGCAAAGGCGGCGCGCCGGCGATGTCCAACTTCGACTACGCATCGGCGTTGACGGAGACGATCCTGCTTGGGAATTTGGCAATCGTGACAGGCGAGCCAATCAACTGGGACGCGGAGAATATGAGAGCCATAAACTGTCCTAAAGCTGACTGCCACATCAACAGGCCGTATCGAAAGGGCTGGTCGCTGTAGAGGCAGGTTGAAGAAACTTAACATCAATCAGACGCCGGTGGATGCAAGTAATCCGCCGGCGTCTGATTATGTAACTGGCGTTGTTTGAAAAATTCCTCTGATGAAAACAGGCAAATCATGCCGAAAATAATAGTTTGAAGGCAAAGCGGAGGTTGAAGCAATAGTGGTAAAACTTGCATGTCCGGAAGTCTATGTCCTGGACAATGAATTTGTGAACCGCGTGGACAAGATCATATCTCTTGGTTTCCAGGCGGTTGAGATAGACGGACAAAACGTGAACGGCAGTGAGAGAGATATGATAGTGGCAATCGCCCGCCGGAAAGTATCCGTCAGCGCAATCTGGGCGGCGCATGTTACGGGAAGTCTCGATACCG
This sequence comes from Armatimonadota bacterium, assembly GCA_030650495.1. GTDB lineage: Bacteria > Armatimonadota > UBA5829 > UBA5829 > JAUSEB01 > JAUSEB01. The sequence goes on from JAUSEB010000206.1 coordinate 3,573, forward strand.
ATCGGGCAGTTCGTGATGAATCGTTGAAAGAGTTGAAGCGCCTCATTAAATTCTCCGCTGAAATTGCAACCGCGGGAGTAGTGTTCACCGACCACCAAATGAAGCCCAGCAGCCCCGAAGATCGCCATGAGGCCGTAGGCAGGTTGGCCGAGTATCTATCCGAGGCGGCGGCATACGCGAAAACCGTCGGCTCGCGCGTGTTATTGGAGCCGCTTGCGGGGAAATTCAACCCACTCATTCGCACAATAGAGGATGGCGCGGCTCTGTGCCAGATAGTTCATTCGCCTGGTTTGCGGTTATGCGCGGACACATATCACATGTCAGTAAACGGTGAGGATATTGTCGCCAGCCTCAAGGCATTCGGCAGATACATAGGCCACATTCATCTTTCCGACCTCAAGCCGCCTGAACCGGGCGATGGTCGCTGTCTTCCGGGCAACGGATCAGTGGACTTTGTATCGGTTTTTCAATCAGCCAAAATGACGGCTTTTCATGGATGCTTCGCCGTAGAGGGTTTCGCTCCACATAAAGACGACAGCGACGCCCTTCGCAAATGCGCGGAGTATTTGAACACATTGAAGTAACAGACCCCGGAGCCAGCTCCAGTCCCGTGATTTGATACCATGTAATTGATTGCCCGTTTTCGCTACCTGCGATGGTCGCGCTATCTTAACGATTTAGACCAGGCGAGATTTACAACGTGGCTGTTACCTGTCTCGTCCGAGTTACCTGAGCTTCTGGCCAGAGTCAGCGATAGACTTTTGCTCAAACTTACAGCAATGCCATACGTGATGGAGTTATCGTCCCCGCTGGTGTAGTCCGCCTGAAAAGTCACACGGCTGCCCAGAGGCCGGTCCAAACCAAACATCCATCTTGTCTTACGGTCGATCATTATCGCGCCGGTATAAAGCCGAGTGTTCCCAATACTCTTTAAGAGCGCGATATATGGCTGCGCGAGTTCATCATCGCTGATTCCCTGAACTCCGAAAGCGAGAGCCGGCAGTCCGCCGGACTCGTCTCTCGCTCGCCACTTGACGTTAATCCATGAATCAGGGTCATTTATACATCGGTCCACCCCTAGTTCGAGGCCGTTTCCAACACCGATCTGGAGCAGAGCAAATCTATCACATCCATCTTCCCAAAGCCGTCCATTACCGGCGGATTCCATTTCCAGGCTTATGGTCTCTTTATCCAGCACATCCGCGGTAGGTATAACATTTAAGCCCGAAGGCGCGCACATTGCCGGAAAACAGGCAGCCATAGATATTAGAATCCAATATACGATTTGAGGAAATTGCTTGCGCATCCTCGCTCTCCTTTTCACAAGATCGATTTATATGGCGGTCTGCCCAGCCACTAGAATTCAAAACCCACTCCTACTCTTATCAGGTCGTCGCTTACAGGAGTGAGACCTATTGCCGCGCCCAAGTGGATCATCATATTTTCTCTTGGATGGAACATTATAATGGGCTGGATGTAGTGTTGCTGCACCTTGAACGGGCCGCTGAAGGCATGGTTGTTACCAAGCCCACCATACATCTCGATACCAATGGCGGCGGGTTTCCATCGGCTGGATCGGGTAGGGCTTCCTGGAGGAAGACCGTGCCGTCCCGCAGGTTGGTCGGCAACCATATCCATACCGCAGTCGGGACATTTAGCCGGGGTAGGAGATGTCTCATCCTGATGCATTGAACACCGAAACATTCCGCCAGATTCCGGTAAACCTTCGGCGTTTTCGGTATGCCTGTGACCTTCACTCATTTCGTGATGATGGTCTGTAAGAGTCCGGCGCATGCCAATAGCATAGCCGAACTCAGTGAAACCTCGACGGCGGGTGTCTGTCTCGTTGATCCAGTTGAACGCATAGTTGTAAGGTCCCTTGTCTCGTGAGAGTATCAGCCGGGTCTCGAGGATCCGCTCGCGTTTCCCTTCCAGTTCCGCCGGCTCGCCTTTGCCGTCTTCCCTTCCGCTTACTTCCATTTTAAATCGGGTTTCGGGATCAAGGTCTTCGTACTCCATATAGAGCACAGGGTTAAGGCCTCTGTTCTTCTCTTTATGCAGGCGATATCGGTTCTCCCACCGGAATCCGGTGAATTTGCCGAAACCGTGTGTGAAGTCAAAGAAGCCTTCGAGCATAAGCTCCGTAGCATACTGTTCGGTCACGCCGTACTCAAGTTCCAACATGCTGGAGAGGTAGCTCCCCACCTCCCCTGTACGTTCGGCAGGCTCAGTAAGATCGGTCATGATCATCAGTTCCATTTCGCCCTTTTCGATGTGATGGTTGTAGGTGACGAAGTAAATGTCGTTTCCCGCAAGCGCAGGCGCGCAGCTAATTAAAAACCCCACGCAGCAGATGAGCAGATACAGTGATACCAGCCTTTTCAAATCCATAGCATCCTCCTTGTTGTTTTCCCAGGTGAATCAAAGCAACAGAAACACAAAAGGTGTCCCTGCGCCTTTCCTGAAGTCGATTTACAGTGTGGAGCCGCGTGTGGTATGCTGGGGAAGCGCTAGTCGCGCATACCGCGACAGCTCCGGCCGGAAGGCGTGTTCAAGACGCTTTCCGGTTTTTTATTTATTTGCAAACTCAGATCGCCGGTTTCGCCATGGCTCTGATGACCAGCTATAAGGTTGCTCTGTAGGCACATTAGCAGATAAGGGGAAGCATTGTCAATAAAAATTGTGGTAATCCACAAAATAAATTAAGGCTTACCACAATTTCCAGCGGCGCATCGGCAGCAGGCTACCGATGGAACAAACAGACAACAAGGTGAGGTGGTTAGACCGGATGGGTATTACCCAAGGAATATCTTATATTCGACTTCTCTTCCAGGAGGAATTAAAACCGCGTCCGATGGTCCGGCTGCGGCTTGTCCGTCGAGAGTTGCGCTCTTGGCGGTCAATTTCGTGTTCTCAGGTTTCACAACAACGGGTATCGGCGCTTCGGTAGTGTTGTAGAAGATCACTTTGCGCTCATTCCGGTTGGTAGGGATGAACAAAGCCGCAAGGCCCTCCGGCAGTCCAATAGCGCCGTCTTGATGACTATAACTTACCTCAAGCCAGGGAATCTCGCCAAATAGCATCGTGAAGCCTCCGAGCGCGGAAACATATAGGGTCGGCACGATGTTATGGAGCGCAACTCCATTTCGCCCTTGCCAGCTCCCCCGGCAGCCAAGCTCGCGGCCATCCCAGATGTAGTGGGAATCGGAGAATCTCCATTTCGCCAACTCCATGCCGTGAGCAAGGTACTTCGTATCTCCAGTCATCTGCGTCGCCTGGGCCAAAACCCACGGGTGGCGCTCATCGATTGCTACACGTTTGTCGGGATACAAGCGCAGGTATTGCAGGCCGGCGAGGTTCAAAGCCTGTTCCGAAGCCTTATTCATAAGAAGAAGAGCAGGGCGCGAGTCATCTTCAATAATCATCTTGTCCGCGGCGGCTACGACTTTGTCATCAAAATTGGTGTCGCCGGTGAACGTCCTGTATTTGCCGAAAAGCGTAGATACCAATACGTTTTCCCCGCCGGGATAGCCGGTGTCTTCGCACGACCATTCCATCATCCGGCGAACCGCCGCAATATAATCCGGCTTGTCCACGTATCGCGATAGATCGAGTAACAAATTGGCAAGCTCCATGCTGCAGCGTACACGCGACCCCCTGATTCTATCCGCCAAATATCCGTATTTAGCGTCTAACTCCTCATCAGGAACAAAAGCGAACATTCCCTGGAAGCCTTCATCAGGAGCTTCCAGCACGATTTTCGCCCAATGGTCCGCATAATCGACGCTTACATCAAGATACCGCTGCCGGCCCGTCAAAGCGTACATATTGGTCGCGATTATCAAAACCCGGATCGTGACCAGGGATTCGAAATCATAAGGCGGCTGATCGCGAACCATTTTCGTCCCGAAGATAAATGACCGGAAGCGGTGGTTCTCCCAGTCATACCAGTCAGGAACGTCTTTCGACCAGTTGCCTATGTGCTCCGCGCAATCGTCCAATGCCGCAAGGAGTCTGGGACTCGGGTTTATGTGGCACATATGGGTCAGGAACCATGCATAGTTCTCAGGCGCATGTATGAGACACGCCTGGTCGGCGGGGTATCCGTGGTATGGCGGACGCCGCTTTTGGTTAGGGTACGTGGCCGCGTCCTCTGGAGTCAGGAAGCATTTGCACGCCTCTACTTCTGGGTGGTCTACGAACTGATGCGCCAGCATGTCGAGGAACTCGTAAGCGTTTTTGTCGCCTGTCAGAATGTAATATCCAGGCCAAGTTCGGGTGAACAAACCCTCATCATGCCCGCCGCCGTACGGCTGGTTTTTCCAACATTCGGTAGATTTCTCTATCCACCACATCATGTAGTTGCGCAGGTCGATTTGCTGAATCGCCCAGTCGGGCGTTTTGGCTTCCGGCATGATTTTGCTCCCAAATTCTATCATTTTGAACTGGCTTGAGCCACTCTCCAATATCCTCTTAGGCGTTGTTGCGCGGAATCCCTATTCTTTCGCATGGTATTTTGGAAATGGTTTATTGGCTGAGCGTTATTCGCAATAAGGCTTGGAAGGGGAAATTGGGATTATAAATCCCCGGTTCTGTTTCGGGCGCGCAAATGGCAAAGACCCGCTCGATGCGGGTCTTTGCTCAGCCGGCGTTTGAGGTGGTTGTTGGTAGAATTCTATGCTTGTGACGCCTGCGGCAAAGTCGATCTCATGCGTACCGACTTCCCGGCGCGCCTGATGATGGGAATCCTGATCCCGTCCAGCAGCAGTTTCGGGACTTCGCTGGGAATGCGCGCCACCGGAATTCCTGCCGCTTCGAGTATTTCTATCTTTGACGCGGCGGATTCGTCTTCGCCGCCGACTAATGCCCCCGCGTGCCCCATTCTCTGTCCGGGAGGGGCGGTGAGACCGGCCATGAACGCCACGACGCGCTTTGTCATCTTTTCCTGGTAATACTTCGCGGCCAGCGCTTCATCCTGGCCGCCGATCTCGCCGATCATAACTATTGCGTCCGTGGCCGGGTCAGCCTCGAACATTGGGAGAAGATCGGTAAACCGGCTGCCGATCACCGGGTCGCCGCCGATTCCGATACAGGTTGACTGGCCAATTCCGGCGGCTGTGAGTCCGGCGACTATTTCGTACGTCAGAGTGCCGCTGCGCGATATAACGCCCACGCGTCCGGGCTTGTGAATATAGCCGGGCATTATCCCCAACTTGCATTCTCCGGGGCTGGTGAGTCCAGGGCAGTTCGGACCGATGAGGCTTGTCCCATTCGCGGTAAGAGCCTCGAGCGCTTCCACTACATCGAGCGTGGGAATTCCTTCAGTGATGCAGACCACCAGCTTCAACGGCGCTCCCGCCGCCTCCAGCAGCGCTTGTTTGGCGAATTTAGCCGGTACGAAGAGCACGGACGCGTTCGCTCCAGTAGCCGCAACAGCCTCCGCGACGGTGTCGAAAACGGGGACGCCATGAATTGCCTGCCCGCCCTTTCCGGGCGTAACGCCGCCTACCACATTCGTGCCGTACTCCAGCATTTTCTCAGTATGGAACGAGCCATCCCTGCCCGTTATTCCCTGCACGATAACTCGCGTGTCTTTGCCGACCAGAATACTCATGCTCTTTCCCCCATTTCTACTACCTGCCTGGCTCCTTGTTCGAGCGACTCGGCGAGGATTAAATCGGTCCCAGCCAGCAGCGCCCTACCCTCTTCCTCGTTAGTTCCGGCCAGCCGGATCACTATCGGGACAGGAACGTGGAATTTCTCTTTGGCCTCAAGTATGCCTTTTACTATGTCATCGCAGCGGGTGATTCCGCCAAAGATATTGAGGAATATCACCTTTACGTTTTTGTCTTGCAGGATCATTTTGAACCCGGTCACGACTTTGTTCGGATCGGAGCTTCCGCCGGCGTCCAGGAAATTGGCGGGCGAGCCGCCGAAATGCTTGATGATGTCCATTGTCGCCATCGCCAGACCTGCGCCATTCACCATGCAGCCAATCTGCCCGTCCAACTGCACGAAGCTCACGCCGCCGTTTTTCGCCTCATCGCTTTCTTCCCTGAACGAGAGATTATCCGGTTGGCGGAAAAGCGCGTTGTCATCGAAAATAACCTTTGCGTCCAGAGCGATAACAGCCCCGTCTCCATCCACGACAAGGGGGTTGATCTCTATGAGGGAACAATCCCGCCGTTGGAACATCTCGCCCATTGCGACCATTATTCCCGCCGCCTTGGCCGCATGCTCTTGGCTGGGAAAAAGCTTTTGGGCAAATGGAAGACATTCGTTAGCCCGCAGCCTTCCGAGCGAGCTTGCCGGGACCTCGAACCGGAGTATCTTCTCAGGAGACTCCTTAGCTGTCTGCTCTATCTCGACCCCGCCTTCGGCGCAGCCGATGAACGCTATCTTAGAGGCTCCTCGGTCGATCAGAAGACTTAAGTACACCTCGGACCGGATGTCAACCGCTGAAGTGACCAGGAGCTTCTCGACCGGAAGTCCCTTGATGGTCAGTGCGAGAATGGCGCCGGCTGTGCGCTCGACTTCCTCCATCACGCGGACTACTTTGACGCCTCCGGCCTTTCCCCGGCCTCCGACATGAACCTGCGCTTTTAGAACCACGGGAAGCCCCAACTCCTCCACCGCGCGTACGGCTTCCTCCGGGGAGGTTGCCACCATGTCCTTTGGCGTGGGTATTCCAAAATCCCTAAACAGCTCTTTTGCCTGATATTCATGTATCTTCATTTCATCACCTGGTTCTGTTTCGGCATTTGAAATGCCGAAACACCTAACGGGTTCGGCGCCTTCGGCGCCGGCTTCGGCAGCAGGCTACCGAAGCAACAAGCAAAGCGGCGTCGAGCCGCCGCACTCCAAATTACTCTCGCAGGAGCGCCATTAGGAACTGGCGGTTCATTCGCGAGATGTTCCCTGACTTGATTTCTTTCGGGCATCTCAACTCGCACTCTTTCTCGTTCGTGCAGTTGCCGAAGCCCGCTTTGTCCATGGCTCTGACCATATCGCGAGCGCGCCCGCGCCATTCGGCCTGTCCCTGCGGCAGAAGGGACAAGTGCGCCAGCTTCGCTGAAACAAACAGCATCGCCGAAGCGTTCTTGCAGCACGCGACGCAGGCTCCGCACCCGATGCAGGCCGCCGCGTCCATGGCCTTGTCCGCGTCATCTTTGGGAACGAGAATCGCGTTCGCGTCCGGCGAGCTTCCCGTGTCGACCGAAACATAGCCGCCCGCCTCGATGATCTTGTCGAAAGCCGAGCGGTCGATCATCAAATCTTTTACAATCGGAAATGCCCTGGCTCTAAGCGGCTCGATGGTTATCGTCTCTCCATCGTTGAAAGAGCGCATGTGCAGTTGGCATACGGTCGTCCCGCGCTGGCTGCCGTGCGCAAGGCCGTTTATGACCATGCAGCACGTTCCGCAGATACCCTCGCGGCAGTCGTGGTCGAAGCTGATCGGGTCTTCGCCTTTGAGGATCAAGTCCTCGTTTACCAAATCAAGCATCTCAAGAAAAGACATATCGGAGGACACGCCCTTCGCTATATAAACGGCGAAATTCCCCTTTGTCTTCGTATTCTTCTGCCGCCAAATTTTGAGCTTAAACTGCATAACTATTTATAGCTCCTCTGAGCCAGTTGGAGTGTTTCAAATTCGAGCGGTTCCTCGTGGAGAATCGGCGCGTCGCCGACTCCCCTGAACTCCCATGCCGCGACGTATCTGAAATCGTCATCATTCCTGCGCGCTTCGCCGTCTTCGGTCTGGCTTTCCGCGCGGAAGTGCCCGCCGCAGGATTCCGTCCGCTGCAGCGCGTCGAGCGCCGTCAACTCCGCGAACTCCAGATAATCCGCGACCCGGCAGGCGCGTTCGAGGTTTTGGTTCAGCTCTCCGGCGGACCCGGCCACCGTTACGTTGCTCCAGAACTCCTCTCGTATCTCAGGAATAGTGTGCAGAGCTTCGATCAGGCCATTCTCGTCCCTACTCATGCCGCACGTGTTCCAGAACAGCAGGCCGAGTTGGCGGTGGAAATCCGCGACCGTTCGCTTTCCATTAACAGCCAGAAGCTTCTCGATTTTGGCTGTTGCTTCCGAGGCTGCGTCTCTAAACGCCGCTTGGGAGGTATCCACGGCTCCCGGTCTAACACCGGCCAGATAACCGCCGATGGTGTAAGGGATGATGAAATAGCCGTCCGCAAGCCCCTGCATAAGGGCGCTGGCTCCAAGGCGATTTGCGCCGTGGTCGGAAAAGTTAGCTTCACCAAGAACGAACAGCCCCGGAATCGTGCTCATCAGGTTATAGTCCACCCAAAGGCCGCCCATCGCGTAATGAGGAGCCGGGTAAATCCGCATCGGGGTTTTGTAAGGGTCCTCGCCGGTGATCCTCTCGTACATCTGGAATAAATTGCCGTAACTCTCGCGGATCGCCGCTTCGCCGTCGCGCCCAATTGCGTCTCGAAAATCCAGATACACTGCAAGTCCCGATTCACCTATGCCGTTTCCGGCGTCGCATATCGCCTTGGCGTTTCTTGATGCAACGTCTCTGGGCACCAAATTTCCGAAGCTGGGGTATCTTTCTTCGAGGTAGTAGGATCGCTCTTCTTCCGGTATTTGCGAAGGATCGCGCTTGTCGCCGGGTGTTTTTGGGACCCAAACCCGACCGTCGTTGCGCAGGCTCTCGCTCATCAGAGTCAGCTTGCTCTGGTAATGCCCTGAGACGGGGATGCAGGTTGGGTGAATCTGCGTGTAGCACGGGTTGGCGAAATAAGCGCCCTTCTTGTGGGCGGCCCAGGCCGCGGACACGTTGCTGTTTGCGGCGTTTGTCGAGAGATAGAAAACGTTGGTATAGCCGCCGGTCGCCAGTATGACCGCGTCCGCCGCGTAAGTCTCAATCTCGCCGGTGATTAGATTGCGAACGACTATCCCTTTAGCGGCGCCGTCGATCACGACCAAATCCATCATCTCGCGGCGGGGAAACAGCTTCACGTTGCCGGAGTGGACCTGCCGCATCATGGCGCTGTATGCGCCGAGGAGCAGTTGTTGTCCAGTCTGCCCGCGAGCATAAAACGTCCGTGAGACCTGCGCCCCTCCGAATGATCGCGTGGCAAGCGTCCCTCCGTATTCGCGGGCAAATGGGACTCCCTGCGCGGCGCACTGGTCGATGATGTTGCCGCTCAATTGCGCCAGTCGGTAGACATTCGCTTCGCGGGCGCGGTAGTCTCCACCTTTAACTGTGTCATAGAATAGCCGGTAAACGCTGTCGCCGTCGTTGCAGTAGTTCTTTGCGGCGTTGATGCCTCCCTGGGCGGCGATGCTGTGCGCGCGGCGGGGGCTGTCCTGAAGGCAGAAGGTGAGGACGTTGTAACCGAGTTCGGCAAGGGAAGCCGAGGCGGATGCTCCGGCAAGGCCTGTTCCGACGCAAATGATGGTAAACTTGCGCTTATTCGCCGGGCTGACGAGCTTCATGTCATTGCGATACCTGTCCCATTTCCGCTCTATCGGCCCCGGCGGAATCTTGGAGTCCAGGGTCGATACGGCGCCCACTTTGCGTTCAGGAACCGGCGCGCGCAGCGGCGTTTTGGTCTTTATCGCCATTACCTTGCTATCCTCCTCTTAAAACAAACCACACGTATACGGGTATCGAAATGAAGCCGAATGTGATGGTTAGGGCGCACACCCGGCCTCCTACTTCAACTATGTAATCGAATTTAGGGTATCTAAGGCCAAGGCTCTGAAAAGCGCTGTTCGCGCCATGAAATAGATGCAGCCCCACCGCCAGAATCCCCAGAATGTAGCCGATGGTGATAATGGGATGGCCGAGGATGCTTGTGACTTTGATATACTCATCCACGTGAGCCGAATGGCTGAACTTCATATGCCAGATGTGGAAAGCAATAAACGCTAATATAGCGATTCCGCTGTAGATCATCGTGGAGGAAGACAGATTGCTCGCGCCCGCTGACGCATTAACCGCGTAGCGAATTGGCCTTGCATTTTGGTTCTGAAGCGTAACTACTATGCTGAGAATAATGTGGGCCGCAAATAGAGCGAACAGGGATACTTCAAGAACCGGCAGGAAAGGCAGGGAGTGGAGATGATGGGCGTACGAGTTGATCTGGTCTTGGCCTCGGAATATGAATAGGTTCCCGCCCATGTGGACGATGAGAAACCCAATCGCGCCCAGGCCGGTTACAGCCATAAGGCACTTTCTTCCGATAGACGACCGAATTAGAGAAAAAAAGAGTTCCTTCATTATTTGTCTCGAATGGCTTATTGGTTACTATGCGCCGGAAGGTTTTTCGGAGGTTTTCCCCCTCACCCCAACCCTCTCCCGCCAGAGGAGAGGGAGCTTGGCGCCTTCGGCGCCAGCATCGGCAGCAGGCTACCGATGCAACTTTAACGCCAGTCGCTTATGCATGCTGTGCGTGGGTCTCCTGACCCCGCACAAAATCGACCGAAGGTCTCCAGACGCAAAACTCACGCGACTGCGGCTATTTTCTTGTGGCCGTTTCTTTTTACCGATTTTGGCGCTGTGGTGTCTTCCCGAACAAATCCGTAGTTGCGGAACTGCAAACGTTTCCTTTCGGATATGCCGCGGACCGCCTCCGCGGCGGCGGAATAGCCGAGTTCCAAAGCTTTCATATTTTTGGCGACTAAGTCGGATCGAAGTGTTGTACGCAGGGCGGCTTTGAGCGCGTCCAGAGTCACGACATTTGAACACCCGCACAAAACGCCAAGCGCTATGATGTTCGTCACCATCCGCTCGCCGCACTCTTCGACCGCCATCTTGGTCATTGGAACCTCGATGGCCCGGCTGGTGGGGACTACCGTAACGTTCGTAGAATCGACGATCAACATGCCATTTTCGATGAGGTCGCCGTAGTAGGCGTCGCACGCCTTCTGGCTCAACGCCACCAAAACATCGAACCTGCGCACACGAAGATCATCTACTTCTCCTCGGCTGATAACTACTTCAGACCGGCTTGCGCCACCCCTGGCTTCCGGGCCATAGGAGTTGCTTTGGACGACGTTAAGTCCATCATGGATCGCCGCCGCTTCCGCCAATATACGGCCGGCCAGCAGCAGGCCTTGCCCTCCGGTTCCACTCAAGCGCACCGTAACTTTCGGGGCGATTTTGATCTCCTGCGCTTCATCCTTCATTGCTTCTCTGACCTCCGTTGGCGGACGAAATGATCTTCTCGTAGAGATCGCAGTACTCAGGCCTTTCCGTGTCCCGGTGCAAAACGCCGAGAATGTACTCCTTGCCGGAGGCCTTTGCTTTCTGAACGTCGAGGTCCGGGGTGAGTATTACGGATTTGTCCTTCATAGCGTTGAGCATATCGATCGGCTCTCCGAGCTTGTTGATCCTCCCATAATAGGTGTGGCAGTTGGAGATGATCTCGATTACGGAGAAGCCGTGGTGTTCGAGTCCCTGCTTAATCATCTGCTCGCAGTGCTTGACGTGGTAGACCGTTGAACGCGCCACAAATGTAGCCCCGGCGCTCTTTGCAAGCTCACAAGCGTCAAATGGCGGCTCGATGCTCCCGTAGACCGCCGTGCTCGCCTTCATGCCAAGCGGGGTGGTCGGCGAGGACTGCCCGCCGGTCATCCCATAAATCGCGTTGTTCACTATGATTGCGGTGATATCTATGTTGCGCCGGGCGGCGTGTATGAAATGGTTGCCGCCTATCGCCAGCGCGTCCCCGTCCCCCATGAAAGTAATGACCTTCAAATTTGGCTTGGCGAGCTTAATGCCCGTTGCAAATGTAAGGGCGCGGCCATGCGTGGTGTGCAGCGTGTTGCAATCCACATAGACCGGAATCCGGCCCGTGCAGCCGATTCCTGACACCATCACAACGTCATCTTTATCGTATCCAAGAGTCTCTAAAGTCCTCAGCGTGGCTCCCAGAACAATGCCGATGCCACAGCCGGGGCACCAGAGGTGGGGGAATTTCTTCTTGACGCGCAGCCAAGCGTGCGCGTCCGGTATTCTAGGTAATGTTTTTGTTTGTTCAGCCACTGACGTATTCTCTAACATGCTGCTTGTGCCTGGCTCGGATTTCGCGAACCCTGTCCACGATCTGCTCTGAGGTAATAAAGCTGGAGTCGAGGACGTTAAGTCCCTGCACCTTCGCCCGGTCAGCGCTTGACAGCCTCTCGACCTCTTTCCGCAGTTGCCCTACGTTCATCTCCGGGACCAGCACATGCGTGACTTTCTCCAACATGTTCTCGACGGGAAGTTTAGGGAACGGCCAAAGGATTTGCGGCCGCAGCATTCCCGCCCTTACACCGCTCTGCCGTAGGATTTTGACCGCCTGTTTCGCCGAGCGGGCCACGGACCCATAGGCGAATATGCAAACCTTTGCGTCTTCCATTAGATAGCTCTCGACCATAGTCAGGTCTTTAACATTGTGGATTTCTTTGTTCTTGAACTTCTCCATCAAAGCGGCGATCTCGTCGCGCCTCTCAGTCGGGAAACCGGCCACATCGTGTGTCAGGCCGGTCACGTGAAATCTGTAACCTTCGCCGAAATTGGCCATCGGGGCAACTCCGGTTATGGAGTCCTGATAATGCTCGTACCACTCCGGCGGAACCGTCGGCTTCGCGCGGTTGATAATTTCGATCTCGTCTTCAGCGGGCAGGACGACCTTCTCGCGCATGTGGCCGACTACTTCATCGGAAAGTATGATCACTGGGGCGCGATACTTCTCGGCAAGATTGAATGCCTTTACCGTGAGCGTGAAACATTCCAGCACTGAGGCGGGGGCCAATACGATGGAAGGGTAGTCGCCGTGAGAGCCGTACTTGGCCTGCATCACGTCCCCTTGTGATGTCTTGGTCGGCAATCCTGTGCTCGGACCTCCGCGCATAACGTCAACGACCACGCAGGGAACCTCCGCCATCGCCGCGAATCCAATGTGCTCCTGCATAAGCGAAAATCCGGGTCCGCTGGTGGCGGTGAATGACTTCACGCCTGTCAGCGACGCCCCGATCACGGCGCCAAGGCTCGCGATCTCATCCTCCATCTGGATGAACTTGCCGCCCAGCTTGGGAAGCTCTTTTGCCATGACTTCCGCTATCTCAGTGGACGGGGTTATAGGGTACCCACCGTAGAAACGCGCCCCTGCCGCCAATGCGCCATAAGCCAACGCTTCGTTGCCTGATAACAACACCGGTTCGCCGGTCTTTACCGCGGCCATTCTCTATACCTCCGGCTTCTCGCCGTTTTCTTCTTTCGGAGTGACATTGATGGCGAAGTCGGGACAGTGCATTACGCACAACATACAGCCGATGCAGTTCTCCGGGGACGTCACCTCGGGGCTTTCCAGCGGGCGAATTGTAAGCGTCTTTTTCGGGCAGAAATCAACGCAGAGGCCGCACTGCTTGCACCATGCGTCGTATATACTTATCTGGTATTTGCCGGCCCTGCTTGGGGACCTTTTGCTATTGTCCGATTGAGCGCCCCGGCTTTGCTGGGCTTTTGATTCTTTAGCCTCGTCAACTTTCAAG
>JAUSEB010000212.1 GCA_030650495.1 Armatimonadota bacterium
TGGTTGATAGTTGTCGGTTATGGAGTGTGGGCTTGACGCCGCTTTTCCCTCGACTCTTACGACTCACTTATCTGCGTTCTGAGATTTTCGTGTTTTCTAAAATTTCGTGCTTTCGTGATTAGTACAAAGCTGGACGGATAAACGAATGAGTGATTTTGCAAATAGAATAATTGATAGCAGAAGATGGATGCTGGATGGATGGGACGGCCTTCCGCCTCAGCATACCGACGAGGAAGGCGGCTGCGGCGTCACCGGATTTGCGTGCAGTATCCCGGTTAGCGGCCGGCATATCTATGAGCCTTCTTACCAAATGCACAATCGTGGCAACGGCAAGGGTGGCGGGATTGCCTCAGTCGGGTTTGACCCGGCGCAGCTTGGCGTATCAAGGGAAATTCTTAACGACGACTATATGCTCCACATCGCGCTGCTGAATCATAAGGCGCGGAATCGGGTCGAGGCCGATTTCATTACTCCGATGTTCGATATTCACCACGCCGAAGCGCTCGATCATATCGAAGACTTCCGTGACGTTGAGGGGTTGAAGGTTCGACCGCCGGACGTGCAGCGGTATTACGTGCGGGTGAAGCCGGATGTATTGAGCAAATTCGCCGCTGAGCGCGGGTTGGAATTACTTCCTCAACGTGACATAGAAGACGAATTTATTTATCAAAACACATTTCAGCTTAACTCTAAGTATTACGCCTCCCTGGGTGAAAAGCAGGCGTTCGTGCTCTCCCATGGCCGCGACCAGATGATACTGAAGATCGTCGGTTACGCCGAGCAGATAGTCAATTACTACAAATTGGAAGATTTCAAAGGGCACGTCTGGATTGCGCACCAGAGATATCCGACCAGGGGCCGCGTGTGGCATCCCGGCGGCGCGCACCCATTCTGTGGATTGAACGAAGCGCTTGTGCATAACGGCGATTTTGCGAATTACTATTCCGTGAGTGAGTATTTAGCGCAAAGAAACGTCAAGCCGTTGTTCCTGACGGACACCGAGGTCTCGATTCTCGTATTCGACCTTTGGAACCGCGTTTATAAGTATCCGCTGGAGTATATAATCGAAGGACTTGCCCCGACCACGGAGCGCGACTTCGATATGCTGCCTAAGGATAAGCAGGCGATATACAGAAAGATTCAGGCAAGCCACATACATGCGTCGCCTGACGGACCGTGGTTCTTCATCATCGCCAGAAACGACATCGCGAATGACTCATTCCAACTGCTCGGAATCACTGATACAGCCATGCTCAGGCCGCAGGTGTTCGCGCTGCAAGACGGCGAAGTGCAAATCGGCTTAGTGTGCTCCGAGAAGCAGGCCATCGACGCTACCCTTCACAGCCTTGCCAAGGAAGACAGCCGCTTCTGCCCGATTGCCGATGATTATTGGAACGCGCGCGGCGGCAGCTACACCGACGGCGGGGCGTTCATCTTCAACGTAAAGCGCAACGACGATGGGACGCGTACGCTTAGCTGCCAGGACAAGTTTGGGCAATTGCGAAGCGTTAAACCAGGCAAGCGGGTTGATCTTTCTACTCCGATAGAGGTTTCGGGAACAAGTTCCCGAAACACCGACATCCTCACCGATGAGACCGGTTTTGCGCTGTTTGAAGCCGGTAAAAAAGCCGCTTTGAGCGAGAACCTTGCCGAGTTAAGGGCGATGTGCTCGGAGATTCCAGCCAAGGCTCAATCCGACACCGAGCGGACGGCGGCTATCAATGGGCTAACTCTGCTGATCGACCGCAAGTATCCGGCGGGTGAGTATAAGCGATCTTCGGTTCTCCAAATATTGAGTGATTGCTTAACCAGCGTGTTCGAGGCGATTCCACCAATTACCAATGAGCCATCCGGCAAGTACGCCAGGGTCGATTGGGAGACCAGAGACTCGATTCGAGCGCCCGCTGGTAATGAAGAAGTCCTGGTCGTCAACGCACACGATTTCCCGCCGGAGGATGACGATTGCGACTCGCGCTTGGTAGTTAAGGCTTATGGGCTTGGCTGGCGTAGGTTCATCTGCTATGGCTATGTCGGACAGAGATTTTTGGGCTGCGGATTCGGCGCTGAAACAGACGACGTTGTGATAGACGCTTACGGCAGTTCCGGTGACTATCTGGCTTCAGGGTTGGACGGAGCGACGGTTATCGTCCACGGCAACGCACAGGATCAGGTCGCGCAAATTCTCAAGCAAGGGATGCTCATTGTTCATGGCGATGTCGGCCAGACCTTTATGTATGGCGCAAAAGGCGGCAGCGTGTTTATAAGAGGCAACGCCGCCGGGCGTCCGCTTATCAACGCCGTGGGGCGGCCAAAGGCCGTCATCAACGGCACATGCCTGGACTTTTTGGCAGAGTCGTTTATGGCAGGTGATCCTCTGAACGGAGGCGGATTTGTCATTCTGAACGGTATCCGGCAGGACGACGACGGCAACTGCATCGATCTTGAAACGCCGTATTCGGGATCGAATCTTTTCTCCCTTGCTTCAGGCGGCGCTATTTATGTCCGCGATCCGCACAAACAGCTTGACAATGAGCAGCTTAACGGCGGCGCATTCTATGAGCTTTCCGAAGCCGACTGGCGGATCATTAAGCCATATCTTGAGGAAAACGAGAAGATGTTCGACATTCCGATTTCCCGGCTATTGACGGTGGACGGCAATCTCCGCGAGCCGGCGCAAGTCTACCGAAAAGTTGCCCCGGCAAAAAAGATTGCCACGATGGTAGCGGACGATGACGCGAACGACTGAGAGGACTTAGATGAGTAACACAGCCCTTATAGATACAATTAACCGCGATCTTCTTATCGAGATCGACCCGGATGGGAAGCTGAATTTGACCGCTTGCCTGCAATGCGGCAGGTGCTCGTCGGGCTGCACGATGCGCCTTGAGACCGACATCCTTCCGCATCAACTCAATCGGATGGTCGCGCTTGGGATGAAGGATCAGCTTCTGGCAAGTAAGGCGATTTGGACCTGCGTCTCGTGCCAAACCTGCGTATCACGCTGCCCGATGAATGTCGATACACCGGCTTTGATTGACAGGTTACGCGAAATAGCGAATTCGGCTCCCGGCGATCTTAATAAAGTAAAGATTTTCAACGAGACGTTCCTTGCTTCCGTCCGTCGATATGGGCGGGCGCATGAGTTCGGTCTGATGGCCGCATATAAGATGAAGACGCGGGACTTCTTTACGGATCTTGCCAAATTCCCGGCAATGCTCCTTAAAGGCAAGATGAAGATTCTCCCGCCCTTCACCAAAGGCCGGGCGGCGGTCGCCAAGATATTTGATAAAACGCTCCAGCAACGGGGGCCAAAGTGATGAAGTATTCGTTTTTCCCTGGATGCTCGTTGGAGTCCACGGCGCAGGATTTTCGCATGTCGACTTTTGCGGTCGCTGAGGCGCTGGGCGTTCAAATGGAAGAGTTACCCGATTGGACTTGCTGCGGCTCGTCCCCTGCTCACTCGACGGATGAAGTTCTTGCCGCCGCTCTTCCCGCGCGCAACCTAGCGATTGCAAAAAGCCTGGAGCGGGATATGGTCGTCTGCTGCGCCGCTTGTTACAGCAGGCTGGCGAGCGCAAATCAGGCCTTGGCGGAGAATGAGAACCTGCGAATCGAAGTGGCGAAAGTCATCGGCCATGGATATGGCGGGTCGGTTAGAGTCCGGCACTTCCTTCAAGTCCTCCGTGATGATGTCGGACTGGCGGAAATAAAAGACCGGGTTACAAAAAGTTTAAGCGGCCTCAAGGTGGCTTGCTATTACGGCTGTCTGCTTACAAGGCCGAAAGAGTTAAGTATACTAGACGACCCTGAAGACCCGCAAATGATGGAAGAACTGTTGATTGCAGCGGGAGCGGATCCCGTCGAATGGCCGTATAAGACCGAGTGCTGCGGCGCGAGCTTTTCCATAACGCGCACTGAAACAGTCAAGCGGCTTAGCGGCGAGATACTGCGTATGGCGAAGCAGAGCGGCGCGGAGTGTATCGCGGTAGCTTGTCCATTATGCCAGACAAATCTTGATTTACGCCAGGCGGAAATCGAACAGGCATCCGGTGAGAAGTTCGAACTCCCAGTCTTTTATTTCACCCAGCTCCTTGGTCGAGCGATGGGACTATCCGATAACGCGCTTGGCATCGGCAAGCTGATGACCGACCCGGCGCGGGTTTTGGCGAGGTAGGCGGAAATGAGCGTCAATAACGAACAAACGAATAATCCGATTGGAGCGGCGCTGGTGTGCGGCGGCGGTATCGCGGGCATACAGTCCGCGCTCGACCTCGCCAATTCCGGCTACAAGGTCTATCTAATCGAGAAGTCGGCGTCCATCGGCGGCAAGATGGCGCAATTGGATAAGACTTTCCCGACCGGCGACTGCGCCACGTGTATCATCTCGCCTAAACTCGTCGAGTGCGTCCGCAATCTGAATATAGAGATTCTTACTCAATCACAGATCGAAGATATGACCGGCGAGCCTGGAAACTTCAAGGTGAAGATCAGGCAGAAGGCAAGATTTGTCGACATCGGCAAATGCAACTCCTGCGGCGACTGCGTAAAGGTCTGCCCCGTGCAAACACCTGACGTTTTCAACCGCGGCTTATCGACCACGACGGCCATACATAAGGTTTCGGCGCAGGCTGCTCCGAACGCTTATGTCATCGCTAAGAAAGAACGCCCACCCTGCGTCTCGGCCTGTCCGATGGGCCAGAACGCGCAGGCTTACGTCGCTCTTATAGCAAAAGGCAAATATGCCGAAGCTGCTGAGATAATCCGGCAGGACAATCCCCTGCCCCTCATCTGCGGCTATGTCTGCCACCGGCCTTGCGAAAGCGAATGCCAGCAGGGAAGATACGGCGAATCGGTGTCTATAAGAGATCTGAAGCGATTCGCCATTGAGAACGAACCAACTGCGCCAAAGACAGAGATGGCTGCGAAGCGTGAGGAGAAGGTCGCGATTATCGGCTCCGGTCCGGCGGGCCTCGGCGCGGCGGACTATCTTGCGCGAAAAGGCTACGGCGTTACGATGTTCGAAGCCTCGCCTGTTCCCGGCGGAATGATGCGGGCGGGAATACCAGATTTCCGGCTTCCACGCGAAGTTATTGACAACGAGATACAGCAAATCTTGGATTTGGGAGTTGAACTGAAAACCAGCTCCCCTATCGGTTCGTTTCTTACGCTCGACTGGCTGCTGCAAAACGGCTACAGCGCAGTGTTCGCCGCGGTCGGAGCGCAAAAAAGCTCCAGCCTGGGGATTGACGGGGAGAATCTCGACGGCGTTCGCCCCGGCATTGAGTTCATACGCAAGGTGAACCTCGGCGAGCACGTTCAAATTGGCGCGAGAGTGGCCGTGATTGGCGCGGGCAACGCCGCAATGGATATAGCCCGCACGGCGATTCGGCTCGGCGCGAAGGAAGTCACCATCGTATATCGACGCACGAAAAAGGAAATGCCCGCCGATCCGGTGGAGGTCGAAGACGCCCTAGCCGAAGGCGTTAAATTCGTTTTTCTTACCAATCCCAAACGGTTTGTCGGCAAGAACGGCAAACTCACGGGAATCGAGTGCCTGCGGATGAAGCTCTCTGACGATGTTGACGCATCGGGCCGAAGGCGGCCAGCGCCGGTCGAGAAGTCAGAGCATATTATCGAATGCGACGAAGCGATACTAGCCACCGGTCAGACTCCCGATATGGGATTTGCGACTGGGGCAAATATCAGCGTCAACAAGTGGGGACTGTTAAAAGTCGATCCGGTCACTCTGGCAACCAACAAGCCCGGAGTGTTCGCTGGCGGCGATGTCGTCGCGGGAGCGGGAACTTTGAGCGAGGCAGTCGCGGCTGGCAAAAGAGCGGCTGAATCCATCGACAGGTTTATCAACGGCGAGAATTTAGCCGATGGCAGGTCAGCCGACCCGCGCGTTTGGACCGAAGAACAGCATCAGGAGTTAGAAAAGGTTCATTGGCGGGAGAAACGTCAGCGGAGCGCAAGAATCAAAGCAGAGCACGGCGCTACTTACACCACAGAGCAGGCAGTAGCGGAAGCTGAGAGATGTCTTGCTTGCGGGATTTGCTGCGAATGTATGGAATGCGTGAAGGCTTGCCAGCCAAAGGCGATTTTCCATGATATGCAGGACCAGACGCGCGAGCTTGAGGTCGGCGCGGTCATTCTTGCTCCCGGTTATGAGGAGTTCGACGCCCGGCTGCGCGGTGAATTTGGCTTTGGCCGTTATCCGAACGTGGTCACAAACGTGCAATTTGAGAGGATGCTTTCGGCAAGCGGTCCGTTCGGAGGACATGTGCAGCGTCCGGCGGACGGCGGCGAGCCAAAGAAGATCGCGTTCATCCAGTGTGTAGGCTCGCGCGACACGACAAATGGTAATCCGTATTGCTCGTCAGTCTGCTGCATGGCGGCAATCAAGGAAGCTGTCATCGCCAAGGAGCACACGCCCGGTCTGGAAGCAACCATTTTTTACACCGATATACGCGCATTTGGAAAAGATTTCGACCGTTACTATGAACGCGCAAAGGCCGGCGGCGTGAACTTCACCCGCAGCATGGTCTCCCGCGTTGTCGAGATGCCGGGGTCTAAGAATTTGCGGCTTTCTTATATCAAGGATGGCAAGCCTTTTGACGAAGAGTTTGACATAGTTGTGCTTTCCACCGGAATCCGTCCGAGTAAAGAAGCCATACGGACTGCCAAGGCGGTTGGCGTTGAATTGAGCGACTGCGGGTTCTGCAAGACGGACGAATTTGCGACAGTATCGGCGTCTCGTAATGGAGTATTCGTCGCGGGCGCGTTCCAAGAGCCAAAAGACATCCCTGAAACCATTACTCAAGCCAGCGCGGCGGCGGCAATGGCAATGGAATTGCTTGCGCCCGCGCGAGGATCTCTTGCTGCTGAGAAGGTCTATCCTAAGGAACATGATTTCACCGATGCGCCGCCGAGGATTGGCGTGTTCGTCTGCCACTGTGGGATCAACATATCCTCAGTCGTGTATGTTGACCAGGTTGTCGAGGCCGCCAAAACTATGCCGGGTGTGGCCTTTGCTGAAAACCAGATTTACGCCTGCGCTGACAACACCCAAGAACGGTTGAAAGAGATCATCAAGGAGCATAATCTGAACCGCCTTATCGTCGCTTCATGCTCTCCAAGAACTCACGAAGCGTTATTCAGAGAAACCGCGCGGGAGTGTGGGCTGAATCCCTATTTAGTCGATATGGCAAATATACGCGATCAATGCTCGTGGGTGCACTCGAACAACCGCGAAGCCGCTACGGAGAAGGCGATTGACCTCGTGCGGATGGCGGTAGGCAGGACTGCAAGATTGGCTTCATTGACGACCGAAGAGCTTCCCGTCGCGCAGTCAGCGTTGATACTAGGCGGAGGCCCCAGCGGGATTGCGGCGGCGTTGTCGCTTGCGAACCAGGGTTATCGAACACATTTGGTCGAAAAGGCAGCGCAATTGGGCGGACGGCTGAGCGCCGGAACGCTTCGAGATAAGATGACGGCTGATGTGACTAACCACCCGCTGATCTCGGTCTATCTCTCTTCACAGCTTGCGGCGCTACAAGGGCACGTCGGCAACTTCACAAGTGAGATCAAGACTACTGCCGGAACTAAGACCGTGACTCATGGAGCGATTGTGATCGCAACCGGCGGCGTCGAGCATAAGCCGAACGAATATCTATATGGCCAGGATTCGCGTGTAATGACTCAGCGTGAATTAGAAGCCAAATTCGCGGCAGATTCGGTTGACTTGCCTAAGAACGCGGTCGTTGCAATGATTCAGTGCGTCGGCTCGCGGAACGAAGAAAGGCCTTTCTGCTCACGCTCTTGCTGTACGGACGCGGTGAAGAACGCAATTCGTGTTAAAGAACTGCGCCCTGATGCGAACGTGGTCGTGCTATACCGCGATATGCGGACCTACGGGACTAACGAGCTTTATTATCAGAAAGCGCGTGAGCTTGGCGTGATGTTCTTCAGATATGAGCAGGAGGAACCGCCACAAGTTATCGGCGGCGAGTCTCCGACGCTAAAGTTTTTCGATCATGACCTCGGCCTGCAAATGGAGTTGAAGCCGGACTTGCTGGTCCTATCAACGGGAACATCGCCTGCGTTGGATAATCAGGCTGTTTCCGAACTGGCGAAGATACCATTGAACAACGACGGCTTCTTCTTGGAAGCGCATGTGAAGCTCAGGCCGGTGGATTTCGCCTCGGAAGGCATTTTCCTTTGCGGAAGCGCTCACTCGCCCAAGGGAACCGCTGAGAATATTCAGCAGGGCCGGGCGGCGGCTGGCCGGGCGGCCACCATTTTGAGCAAAAAGAGTATGATCGTCGGCGGGCAGGTGAGCAAGGTGGACATTCGCAAATGCGTGTCTTGTCTTACCTGCGTGAAGGTCTGCCCTTACGGCGCTCCTGAGATTAGTCCGAATAACGGCAAGAACCGGGTGGAGATTCAGGCGGCGAAGTGCATGGGCTGCGGAAGCTGCGCGGCGGAATGCCCGGCGAAGGCAATTCAATTGCAGCATTTCATGGACGCGCAGGTTGCAGCTGCAATCGAAGCTTTGTTGGAAGATATAACTGTCAGCTGTCAGCTGACAGCTGACAGTTTGGAGTAAATACGATGACATTCGAACCTAAAATACTCGCGCTGTGCTGCCATTATTGCGCTTACGCCGCTGCCGACTTGGCGGGATCAATGCGGCTGCAATATCCGCCGAATATCCGCGTACTGCGATTGCCCTGCACCGGCAAGGTTGACACGGGTTACATCCTACGCGCTTTTGAGAAGGGCATAGACGGAGTAATTGTCGCCGGATGTCTGGAAGGCGGATGCCATTTCCAGGAAGGCAATTTGCGCGCGAAGAAGCGCGTGACGCTGGTCCGCGAGCTAATGTCCGAGGCCGGCGTCGAGCAGGAACGGCTTGAGATGTTCAACCTGTCATCGGCGCAGGGGCAGACGTTCTCGGATATAGTCGAGATGATGACCAAGAGAATTAAAGAACTCGGACCCAGCCCATTGCGGAAAGAAGTTAAGAGGGTCCCGGAGGAGATAGCAAGATGATAGTCGCTCATCGCAAGAACATACAGGATTTGAAGTCGGCCCTGGCCGAATATAAGAAAATACTCGTGCTCGGTTGCGGAACGTGCATGACCGTTTGCCTGGCTGGTGGCGAGCGGGAGGTCGGGATGATAAGCTCCGCGCTGCGCATCGCCTATCGGGTGGACGGGCAGGAGCATGAACTTATCGAAGCGACCATCGAACGCCAGTGCGAGAACCAGTTTATGGAGGACATCCTGCCGCTGGTTCAGGAAGCCGATGCGATTCTTTCGCTTGGTTGCGGCGCGGGTGTTCAGGCGATGGCTGAGCGATATCCGAACAAGCCTATCTATCCCGGCGTTGACACCAAGTTCATCGGTATTCTACAGGAACAGGGCATTTGGACCGAAAAGTGCGCCGCATGCGGCAAATGCATCATCGGCGCTTATGGGACCGTCTGCCCGATAACTAGATGCTCCAAGCAACTAACCGAAGGTCCATGCGGCGGCGCGCGCGACGGTAAGTGCGAAGTCTCCCCCGAAATCGAATGCGGCTGGCAGCTTATCTACAACCGGCTAAAGGCTTTAGGTCAGCTTGACCTCTTGCTGGAACCGGCCCCGCTGACCGACTGGTCAAAAAGCCACGAAGGCGGCTGTAGAAAGATCGTGCGAGAAGATCAGAGGATAAGGAACCCGGCTGGGGGATAGTCGGTAGTCGATAGTCGTTAGTCGATAGTAGATTTGAGACGCGACATACGCTTACCTATTAACCCAGCAAGAGCTACTAAAATAATATCTGCTAGCAACAACGGCCACGCCGACAACGCTAAAAACCATTGAGTGTACGTCAATACAATACCCCATACACAAGCAACCACAAAGCCATACTCACCACCGAGCATCCGCATTTGATATTTCTTAGCTCCCCAGCATCGAAACCAAGCCGCTGCTACTCCCGCGGCAAGCGAACTTAGACCGATTATAGCGTGAATCCATACTCCAAGTTTCAGTAATACCAACGAATCAGCAAAAGACGGAAGCATCCTCAACATAAGACCAAGTATTAGGCACATAGTCGCCCCGCCTACGCCAATCCCAAATACAGGAGAGAACACTACTATATACAGGCGTTGGGATCGCATTTTGTTCGCCTCAATCATATAAATCTCCCTATTCTTCGGATCTCTCGCCAAAGCATACTAAGTAGATGTACATTAAAGAACCGGGCAGTTATTTCCTACCCGGTTCGTATCTTCATTTTGGGTTGTTAAAATCTATCTATCCTTATAGGCGTGAAACGTTGCTATAGTTGGTATAATAGCCAAACGTAATGATGCTTACAATAGGAGGAATTATGGCAATACGAAACGCGGAAGCCCGGTGGAACGGCAATTTGCGCGAGGGCAGCGGAACAGTAAGGCTAGGGAGCGGAGCTTTTGAAGGCCAATATTCATTTGCTTCACGATTTGAATCGGGAACAGGAACTAACCCCGAAGAGCTAATCGGCGCGGCTCATGCCGGTTGCTTTAGTATGGCTCTTTCGGCGGGACTTGCGGCCGCCGGTCACACATCAAAGAGCGTTCACACAACCGCCAAGGTGCATTTCGAGCCGGTTGATGGCGGATTCGGAATCACGAAGATTGAATTGGAAACCGAAGCGGATATTCCAGGGATCGACGAATCGACATTCATGAAATACGCGGAAGACGCGAAGAAGAACTGCCCTGTCTCTAAAGCTCTAGCCGCCGTGCCGGAAATTATACTAAATGCGAAGCTCGTTTATTGAGGTTCGCTAAAATATATCTCAGCGCAGGAGCCGCGTTGAATTGGCAATTACGCAAAGGCTGCTTATGAACATCGCTGTAGCCGCTATAAGCGGATGTACGAATCCAAAGAACGCAAGAGCGACGGCGATTGAATTATAGCCGAACGCCCACCACAAGTTCTGCTTGATTATCCGATAGGTCAGCTTCGATAAGTCCAACACCCACGGGATGCGGGACAGGTCATCGCCAAGCAGTATCACATCGCTCGATTCCCGCGCGAGATCGGAGCCACCGCCAATTGCGATCCCGACGGAAGCCTCCGCAAGAGCAGCCGCGTCGTTAATGCCGTCACCCACCATTGCCACGGCGGTTCCATTAGACTCGCGCGCCTTTTTGACCACGGCGGCTTTCTCATCGGGTGCACATTCGGCAAATACATCATCAATATTCAGTTCGCGAGCTAATCGGTATGTGGGTCCCTTTAGATCTCCCGACAAAACAGCCGGTTTTACGCCGGCTGCCGTCAGCAATTCGATGGCAGCAATAGCTTCCGGGCGGATACTGTCTTGCAGTGAAATAGCGGCCTTGACGGCGCCGTCCCATCCAATATATATTACCGATAATGGGTCGGATTCTTCAGCGACAGTAAACGATTCCGGCGCTGAATGTCCCTCAGATAATAGTTTTAGCGAACCCACTGCGACCTGCTTTGTTTCCCCATTTATTGCGACTGTCCCTATTACTCCCTGGCCGGGAATAGCGCGGAAGCCGGTGACATTTCCTATTGGAAGACCGAGCGCTCGAGCTTCAGCCACAATGGCGTTTGCTATTGCGTGCTCACTTCCGGCTTCGACAGCCGCCGCCCATGCAATGGCTTCGTCTGCGGTAATGTCGTCTGAGGCCAGCATAACTTTTGCTATTGTCAAGCGATTGTCGGTGAGGGAGCCGGTCTTGTCGAAGAATATTCTTTTGATTGCGGGCAGGCGTTCGAGTATCTCTCCAGAACGGATTAACACGCCGGAATGTGCGGCCTTTCCTATTGCGAGACATGTCGCCATTGGCGTTGCCAGACCAAGAGCGCATGGGCACGAAACCACCAGCACGGCCAAAGCGCATAGGCCGGCCCGCTCCCAGTTGCCAATAATACCGCCCCAATATACCGCCGCTCCCGCGGATAGAAGCCAGACCAGCGGTACAAATACGGATGCGACACGCCCCGCCAGTCTCTCGATTGGAGCGTAGTTCTCCTGCGCTTGAAGAACCATTTTCCGTATCTGCTCGACCATTGAGTCAGCGCCTACAGCCGCTGCCTCTACAGTGATATAGCCGTCGCAGTTCACGCTGGAGCCATAGACCCTGTCGCCGGGAGAGCATGAACGCGGCCTGGATTCTCCGGTAAAAGAGGATTCCTCGACAAGACAACTGCCGGATATAATCAGGCCATCAGCGGGGATGCGCTCACCGGGTTTCACAATCAGTAGGTCGCCTATGCGCACATCTTGAGATGAAATATCTTCTTCTCGCCCGTCACGAAGAACCCGCGCCATATCAGGGGTCAATTCGATCAT
Organism: Armatimonadota bacterium; assembly: GCA_030650495.1. GTDB lineage: Bacteria > Armatimonadota > UBA5829 > UBA5829 > JAUSEB01 > JAUSEB01. The sequence continues at coordinate 12,364 of JAUSEB010000212.1, forward strand.
CTCACGGATTGCCTTGGATGTCCGGTTTTTGGAAATTGCTTCCAGAAGCCGTCCAAGAGTCACTATGAAAAGAAGCATAGTGGCGGTGTCAAAATACACATGACCAGAGCCATATAACACGTTCGCGGCGCTTACGAAAAACGCCGCGAATGAGCCGGTCACTATGAGCGCGTCCGTGCTTATCCTGCCATACCGCAACTCCCTGGCCGCTGCCACGAGAAATGAGAATCCCAAGATGATCATTGCCGGAGTGGACAGCGCAAGCATAGCCCACCTCATAGCGTGAATCGCGGATGCGCCAAGAGCGCCGGGCGATTGCGTGTATAAGATAATGCTAATCATCATAACGTTCATGGATAGAAACGCGCCGACACCGAGCCTGAGCGTTATCCATGCGGCAACTCCGTCTCCACCTTGAGAGCCGATGATTTGCTGGACGAGATAGCAGCCATAACAGCAGAAGCGGCGCTCGTCGTCCGGGGAGTAGCCTTTGCCGGTGAAAATCAATCCGCAATAGTCGCAGGAGTGATGAGTGCTGAGCGCTGAGAGATGAGTGCTGAGTGATGAGTGCTGAGCGCTGAGTGATGAGTGCTGAGTGATGAGTGATGAGTGATGAGTCATGGCTTCCTGAGTTTCTTCTCTATAGATATTCTTAGTCCACCAAGTATGCGACCAACTTCTTCCGCTTGAGCCAAAAGCTTCTCAGTAGTAGACTTATCAAGATAGCCTACATCCATAGCGATGTAAATCTGTGCACGTACTTCTGCGCAAGAGCTTTTCGCGATTGAGATGAATTGGTGGAATTCGCCTGGTCTCATGCGTTCAAATCCTTCAGCGATGTTGGACATAATCGACACAGAAGCTCGTTGTAACTGCCCAGACAACCCAAAATCCCTTGCAAACGCGCCTATACGGGTTACTCTATAAATTTCGCGTGTCAACTCCCTAGCCTTCTGCCAGGCGATCAAGTCTTCAAATCTCTCAATTCTGCTCAATCTCTTTTCTCCTTACTCAGCGCTCCTTACTCAGCGCTCGTTACTCAGCACTCGTTACTCAGCACTCGTTACTCATCGCTGTTCTTCCCCACAACACGATGGTACGCAGCGATTGACGTTGTGGGGCGTTAGCATTACCCCTGTTACACGTCCTATAGTTAGAAGTCCAATTGCAACAACAACAATCCCTGCTGCGCGCATTCCCATCTTTGCGAACTTACGGTCTAAACCGACGCCGAATAGTCCCAACGCGAGCAATCCTGGAGCCGTGCCTAAGCCAACCCCTGCCATCAGAGCCATTCCTTGCGGCGCATTATGCGAAGCGGCTGAAATGGCGAGCATTCCCATTGGAAGCGGACAGGGAAGAAATCCAACTCCAAGTCCAAGAAGGAACGCGGCAATTGGACCAGGCTCGGTTAGCAACCCGCCTAATATATTCCTAATCAGTCCGGCTTCGGAGATTCCCTGGAGCGGTTTGAAAGACGGCAGCCTAATTCCCAACATAACAAGACCGAATATAACCGTGATGAATCCGGCGGCAAATCTAAGGACGGGCGCTCCTAGAGCAAAGGCGGTGTTTTTGAATAGTATCGCGCCAAGGGCTGAGACAAGTGTTCCGAGAAATATGTAAGTGAAGGTCTTGCCGATTACAAAGAGAATTTGGCGCAAAATGACCGATCCCCGATTCGATGACTTTGCAAGATGCAGTGGAAATCCGCCGCACATGCCAAGGCAGTGGGGCGTCGCGGCGAAACCTGCGATTAATCCCATCAGGAACATAGACCACATATTCTCACCCTTTATAGAGCTATCAGTTATCAGCCGTCAGCTTTCAGCTGACGGCTGATAACTGATAGCTATTCGCAAAAGCAGATTTCTCGACTCCGCTCGAAATGACGTAAGTTTTCACCTTAACTGTTGAACTTGTTACCTAACTGGGTATATACCAGCCTATGGATGAGTTTACCCCAAAAAGTCATTCTGTTAAAGGTGTAGGAAATAAACAACCGGCATAGAATACTATAACAAGCAGACAAGTAGGGGCGAAGCATCTGCCCCACGACACCACTCGCAGTATGAGATATAAACGCAGATGCTTCGCCCCTACATTTTAAAGGACATAAAATAGTGCGTCTCACCCGTCGAGAGTTCCTGCAAGGTATGGGGATCACGGTCAGTGGATTCGGCATAATGTCGCTGGGCTATGACCGCCTGGTTCCCTTTATTCACCAACCTGATGATTTGATCCCCGGCGTTTCGACCTGGTACGCCACGAGCTGCCGCGAATGCCCCGCCGGATGCGCGATGGTCGTGCGTAATCGGGAAGCGCATGTAGTAAAGTGTGAAGGCAACCCCAAACATCCAGTAAGCCGTGGGACTCTCTGCGCCAGGGGACAGGCCGCTTTGCACGGTTTGTACGACCCCGACCGGATCAAGGGGCCGCTTCGAAAGAACAATTCCGGTGAATTCGACTCGGTGAAGTGGGAAGACGCCTTGGACGCCGTTGGAAAGCTCCTTGCAAAGCAACCTCGTATAGCGATTATATCCGATCTTCAGACAGGCTCTCTCGATGCGTTGATGCGGACATGGCTTGGCGCATTTGGGTCAAATCGGCTGGTTGTTTATGAACCGATCAATTATGAGAAAGTTAAGCACGCTTCTGGTGGGATCGTTCCATCTTTCAATATAGCCGAAAGCGATTATCTGATCTCATTTGCGGCGGATTTTCTTGAGACGTGGATATCCCCTATCGAGTTCGCCCATCAGTTCGCCGCGATGCGCGAGATTAAGAATGGAAAACGCGCCCGGTTCGTGTATGTTGGGCCGAGAGTTTCGATGACCGCCGCAAATGCCGACGAGCGGATTATTGTCCCGCTGGACGCTGTGGCTGATATTGCTCAAACCATTGCGTCATTGAACGGTATGGCAACTGCGGCCCCTTCTAAACCCATAGAATCAGTTGCCCGCAAATACAACATCAGTGTTGATGACACTCATCGTATTGCGAATAGAGCGGCCGAGGCCCACACGCTTGTGTTGCCGGGGACAGATGAGCGGATCGCTGCCGCTGCAATGTCGATCAATGTGAACCGAAAAATATCTATGGTGGATTATTCTCGTCCGCATGCCGTGACAAACATCGCTTCTAAAATCGAAATGGTGAACCTGATAGCTGACCTCGATAACGGCAAGATTGATATTCTAATCATACATGGCGCAAACCCTGTATATGCGCTCCCAGAATCCGCACGGTTTGTTGAGGCGCTCAAGAAGGTCAAAACGGTCATTAGTCTTTCAAGCTATATGGACGAGACAACTGCTCTTGCAGACTTTGTATTGCCGTCCAATACGCCGTTGGAATCCTGGGGAGACTATCAGCCATATCCCGATGTAGCTAATTTGATGCAGCCGACGATGGGGACGTTGTTCGACACAAGGCAGACCGGCGATATTCTTATAGAATTGGCAAGACGCACCGAACAAGATTCAAAGACCATTTTCAAAGCGGAGAATTTCTATGATTATCTGAGGCTTAGGTGGGGCGCGCCGGTGTCGGAGAAAGATGACGCTGCGGCGGCTCAATGGGAAGCAATGCTGCGTATTGGCGGCAAATGGCCCGGTTCCGAATCCGCAGGAACCGCCACGCCGTCCACAGGGTATCAGGTCGGATTTGAACAAGCGCCCACAGTGAAAGCTGCCGCTGTTCCCGCGAAAACGCCTGTTGTCGCTGAAACAGCAATGCTTCCAATCAAGACTTTGGATATTGCGCGTCCTGAACAAAAGGATGAGATCCGACTTTGGGCATATCCCAGCCTTTATTTATTTGACGGTCGTGGCGCGAATCGCCGATGGCTTCAAGAAATGCCGGAGCCAATCGTTAAGGGAGCGTGGGATTCCTGGGCCGAGATAAATCCTATTACCGCGAAGAAGTTGGGAATCGAAACGAACGATGTCATCGAAGTATCCCATAATGGCGCAAGTATTCGCGTGTCCGCGTTCGTGTGGGAGGGCATAGCCCCGGACACAATCGGGATTCCAATGGGACAAGGACACACGCATTATGGCCGATACGCGGAAGGCATCGGCGTAAACGTACTGCCATTATTGAGTGTTGATAATCCCAATATCAAAGTCAGAAAAACGGGTGAGAAAAAGCGAATAACGCGATGGAAGGGCGATGACGGGCAATATGGCCGCGAGATTGTGAAGACTGCCGCGCTTGGCGGTATGGCTGCTCATCGGGAAGTCACACTTCCCCTACCCCAGGGCTACAAATTCAACGATTTCTATCCAGGCCATGAGCACAAGAGTCCAGGAGAAAAGCTCGATGACTACCGCTGGGCGATGGTTATTGACGAGAACCGCTGCATTGGCTGCCATGCCTGCTCGGTGGCATGTTACGCTGAGAACAACATCGGAATCGTAGGCGCGGATGGAATTCGGCGAAACCGCGAAATGGCTTGGCTGAGAATTGACCGTTATATCGATTGGAAAGAATCTTCCGCGCCGATACTATTCCAGCCGATGCTCTGCCAGCATTGCGATTCGGCTCCATGCGAGTCAGTGTGCCCGGTTTATGCGTCTTATCACACCGAAGACGGATTAAACGCGCAAATCTATAACCGCTGCGTCGGTACTCGCTATTGCTCGAACAACTGCCCGTATAAAGTGCGCCGTTTCAATTGGTTCGATTATAAATGGCCGGAGCCGCTTAATTATCAGTTAAACCCGGATGTGACGGTCCGCGGCCGAGGCGTGATGGAGAAATGCACTCTCTGCGTCCAGCGGATTCGCCAGGCGAGAATCGTTGCGCGCAGGGAAGGCCGGCGAATACGAGACGGCGAGATCATGCCCGCGTGCGCTCAGACTTGCCCGACCGGGGTGTTTACTTTCGGCGATTTGAAAGACCCGGAGTCGCGGGTTTCAAAGCTGATACGCAATGATCCGAGAGCGTATCAGGTTTTGCATGAGCTAAATACAAAACCGGCTGTGATATATCTTAGGCGTGTTATAGAAAGGTAACTGTTCAGGGATGCGGAGATTATTCACCCTCACCCTAACCCTCTCCCGTCAAGGGAGAGGGAGTTTGGCGCCTTCGGCGCCAGCTTCGGCAGCAGGCTACCGAAGCAACAGACCTGGCGTGATGTATACAAGGCGGATTGTGGAGAAGCCCTGACGAGGAGAAGCCTTGCCGAATAAGACGTTCAGAGATATAGACAATCAGGTTCTGGCTTCGCTTGGTAGGCCCTCTCGCGGCTATCTAGCGATACTTGGGATTTGCCTGCTGCTTGTTTTAGCTGGCGTCACGGCGTACGGCTTCATCTACTTCATAGGTTTTGGCGTAACCGGGCTGAATGTGCCTGTATCATGGGCGGTTTTGATAACAAATTTCGTGTTCTGGATCGGAATAGCGCACTCCGGCACTTTAATTTCCGCAATTCTCTTTCTCTTCCGCACGAGATGGAGAAACGGCATCAACAGAGCCGCCGAAGCGATGACGATTTTCGCGATTATGACCGCCGGTATGTTTCCATTGGCGCATTTGGGACGGCTGTGGGTGGCCTACTGGCTGCTGCCGTATCCGAACTACCGCCATTTGTGGCCGAACTTCAAATCGCCGCTTGTTTGGGATGTGGTTGCGGTCACGACGTATTTCACGGTCAGCTTGCTTTTCTTCTATTTGGGATTGATTCCAGATCTGGCTACCGCAAGGGATAAGACCGAAGGCCGGCGCAAGAGGCTGTACTCAGTGTTGTCCCTTGGTTGGACAGGCAGGTATGAGCAATGGCGGCATTACGCGCGGGGATACTTAGCATTGGCTGCGCTTGCGACGCCGCTGGTCATCTCCGTGCACAGCGTCGTGTCGTGGGATTTCGCAATGTCGATCCTGCCGGGATGGCACACGACCATCTTCGCGCCATACTTTGTTGCAGGAGCGATTCACTCCGGGCTTGCGATGGTAATTACGCTTCTCATTCCGCTGCGAAAGGCGCTGCGTTTAGAACGAATACTTACCCCCTATTACTTCGAGCAAATGGCGCTTCTGTTGATACTGACAGGCTCGATAGTGGGGTACGCCTACGTTGTCGAAGGTTTTATGTCCTGGTACAGCGCGGACAAGTTCGAGCGGCAGTTTGTGTCATGGCGGGTATTTGGCAGTTACTCCGTATTTTTCTGGCTTATGGTTGTCTGCAACGTCGTCACTCCAATGACGTTCTTTTTCAAGAGGCTGAGAACCAGTTTTACGTGGCTAATGATCGCGGCTATTTTGATAAACATCGGCATGTGGTTCGAGCGATTCGTTATCATAGTTACCTCGCTGTCTCACGGATTTCTACCGTCAACCTGGGGGCTGTACGCGCCGAGGCTTGTCGAAATTCTGATAACGCTGATGGCGTTCGGCTTTTTCTTCTTCCTGTTCCTCTGTTTTGTCAAGCTTTTCCCGTCCATCCCGATGAGCGAGCTTAAGGAACAGACGCTGCCCCGCATGGAGGAAACCGATGCCTGAGACGCTGACAGTCCGGGCGCAATTGGATAGATACGAGGATTTGGAGCGGGTTCTGCGAGCGCTGAAAGAATCGACTTTTAACCGATATGAAGCCTACGGTCCGACAAATCTCGTGGAGTTGGAAGACCTTATGCCGGAAGAAGGAAGCTGGGTTCGCGGCTGGTCGACTTCCTGGGCTATAGTCGGGCTGGTGTCGTTCTGGCTCATGTGCGTCCTGTCGGCTCTCATCTACAATCTGATAGTGGGCGGCAAACCGCCATGGTCGAATATCCCCTTTGTGATTCCGGCTTATGAAGGAACTATTTTGATTGGTTCGATTGCCGCTTTTCTTGCCACTATAGGCTATGCCCGGCTTGGGAGACGCAGAAGCGAGGAAGATCGGAATAAAACTTACACCGGGGACAGCTATGGCGTGGTGGTCAAGTGCGATCCGAGCAATAGGGATGAGGTTATCGATTTGCTGACGAACGCAGGGGCAGCGGATATACAAGAGGAGCGTCGGGAGCTATGACAAGACTACCGGAGCTTACTGCACAACCTTTATCCTTCCGGCTGCGCCTGGCTGCCGTAATTATGCTTGTCATTGGAGTGGCGGGGCTGGCAATAGGGTTCACAACCGGCCAGATGGTCGAAGCATGGCTATGGCTGAACATACTTTTCGTAGTGTTCTTAGGCATCGCTCAGGCAATGATTGTTTGGGCGGCTGTATTTCGCGTGGCGCAGGCGCGTTGGACACCGGCGGTTAACCGAATCGGCCACTCCGTCATAGGATTCATGCCCATTATGTATATCGTCCTCATCATTTTAGTTGTGGGAATTAAGGAATTTGCGCCATGGGCTACACACCCGGTCACTGGAAAGGCCGAATGGCTGAATGTGCCGTTTATGGCGGCGCGGAATCTGATTGGCGTGGCGGTATTATTCTTACTAGACTACCTGATGGTCCGATTCTCATTGCTTGCGGACGCTAAGGTCAGACGTGGAGAAGATGTCACGGACGACGACCAGCACAGGCTGAATGTGATCTCACTTATCGTGATCTTCGCGTATGCGGCGGTAGGCTCCGTAATCGCTTACGATTTCATAATGGCGCTGTCGCCCGAATGGGTCAGCACGATGTTCGCGCCATACTTCTGGATCAGCAATCTCTATGCGGCGATGGGCGTAATGATAATCCTGTCTGGAGCGCTGCGCAAATCTTTACGGATGGAGCAATATCTTGGCAAATCGCAATTCCAGGATATGGGGAATTTGATGCTGGCGTTCGGATTCTTCTCGATGGGCCTGTTTTTCGCGCAATATTTGACCATCTGGTATGGGAATTTGCCTTGGGAGACGCGGTTCTTGATCGTGCGATACTATAAAGGCCCCTGGCCTTATCTTGGTTGGACGGCTTTTATTTTGCAATACATAATCCCATTCGTGTTGCTTCAAAGCCGTATTATCAAACGGAATCCAAAATTCAGCATTCCCGTAGCGGTTATTGCGCTTATTGGATTCATTTTGGAGAGATATGTTCTGATAGTCCCTTCGTTGGCGCCTGGCTCACTGCTAATATCTCCTGTTTCAGCTATCGGTTTCCTGGCGTTCCTTGGCGCTTTCGTTTTGGTGATAGCCGTGTTCTTCAGCAGATACTCACCAATATCCGCGGCGCAGGCGGCGCTTCCTGAGTTGGAGCCGCTGGAGGTATCGCCGTGAGGATTCCGGCCATAAAATCCTCTTTACCCGGCAGGCCGGCGGCTATATTGAGCGCTGTTGCCTTGCTGCTTGCTATGGGCTTGGGTCTTTATCTGCAATCGCTTAGAGCAGGCCCCGCGCAGCCGATACCTTTCAGCCATAACTTGCATGTGACCAGCAAGAAGCTGAACTGCTTCTTTTGCCATCCTTACGCAACTGAATCATCAAATGCAGGGATGCCGCCGGTGGAAAAGTGCCTGCTGTGCCATAATGTCATTGCGGCGCAGTGGGAACCGATTGCCAAAATCCATAAATACAAACGCATGGGAAAGGGAATTCCGTGGGTTCGGGTGAATAAGGTTCCAGACTTCACTCATTTCAGCCACCAGGCTCATCTTGCCCGCGAGTTCGACTGCGGCGTATGCCATGGTAATGTGGCGGAAATGGACCGCGTTTACCAGGCCAATAAGTTCACGATGGGTTTCTGTGTTGATTGCCATAAGGAAAATAACGCGTCGATAGACTGTTATACGTGTCATTATTGATCGAGGTAACAATGCCAAGAGAAAGTCTGATTAAGAGAGCGGGTAACGAACACAGCGGGGCTAAGTGTTTCCTGATTAGCGGATCAATTTGGTTCGCGTTGGGAACGCTTGCGGGCCTCGGCAGCGCTATTCATCTGGTCGCTCCCGATTTCTTCGCCAATATCTCCTGGCTGGAGTTTGGTCGAATCAGGCAGGTTCACGTAAACACTGTTCTCTTTGGCTTTGTCGTCTCTATGCTCATCGGCTGCGCTTTGTATATATTACCGCGCGTTCTTGCTACAAAGTTATACAGCGAGCGCATGGCCGTCCTCGCATCAATTGCGCTCAATCTGGCTATCACAATAGGCGATATTGGCCTTATGATGGGACTCACCCAGGGTCGCGAATACGCCGAGTATATATTTCCGTCCGACGTTCTTGTCGTGCTTGCGTTCGCGCTTCTTGGCATTTGCTTTATTATGACCATAGTGCGGAGAACCGAGCCGCTCCTTTATGTCTCCTCATGGTACTTTGTCGGCGCTATCTTGTGGACGATTGTTATGTACCCGCTCGGCAACGTTATGTGGCATCCGGCGACCGGCGCGGAATCGGGCGTTATCGACGCTATTTTCCTCTGGTTTTATGGACACAATATCTTCGGCCTGCTTGTCACTCCGCTGGCGGTCGGAATCGCGTATTATATGTTTCCGAGGATAGCCGGCGCGCCGCTCTACAGCCAAATTTTATCCATCATTGGCTTCTGGTCACTGCTGCTCTTTTACACGCATATCGGAGCGCATCATCTTATACAGGCGCCGATTCCGACATGGCTCAAGACGGTTTCAATTATAGACAGCTATGCGATGATGCTGCCGGTCGCGACGGTCTTGATAAACCAGTGGTACACCGCAAGGGGCAGGTTTAATAAGTTTCTGGTCAACCCCGCAGCCAAATTGATGTTTATTGGCACGATCTGGTACGCAATTGTCTGCGTTCAAGGACCGCTGCAGTCGCTTGCATCGGTCCAGCGGGTCACACACTTCAACAACTGGGTTATCGGCCACGCGCATATTGCTGTACTTGGATTCACCGGTTTCATTGCGCTCGGCGGAATGTACTACGTGCTGCCATACATATCCGGTCGTAAGATTTACAGCGAGAAACTGATAAACGTACAGTATTGGCTCCTGCTGCTCGGCCTTGTCGACTTCTTCATAGTTCTTACAGCCGCGGGGTTGATACAGGGCCAGGACTGGCTGCACGGCGCAACTGTTTATCGCACGGTTCCGATGATGAAGCCCTATATGACGCTTAGGCTTATGGGTGGTTTGTTGATAATATCGGGAGCTTTTATCGGATTATATAATGTGATTATGACTTTTCACAGGGGGGAGCAAATCCAACTGTGAGAGCGATACTGTCCAAAATCGCGGCGGCTTTCAGGTCGTCCGAAGGGATAATTGTATTCGGCAGCCTGCTTGTGGTCTTTGCCGCCACCCTGGCGACCGTCTACTGGCCTGTTTTGACAATTAAGGACACACCTTCTAATCAGTGGCGGCCTCTTACCAAGTTGGAACTGGAAGGAAGGCGCAGGTATGTAGCCAACGGCTGCACCTACTGCCATTCACAATACGTCAGGCCGCAGGACTGGGGAATTGGAGCGGAGCGCATCGCAAAGACAGGCGATTATTATCGTCAATCGCCGCATTTGCTGGGATCAGAACGAACAGGCCCCGACCTTTCACAGGAAGGCGGCGAGCATTCGGATGATTGGCATATCGCTCATTTCATTAATCCGCGTTGGACACGACCGAGGTCGTTGATGCCAAGATTTGAATTCGAAGGCGACCGGAATATCAAGGCTCTTGTGGCATATATGCAGAGCCTCGGCGATAAGAATGCTGACGAGCGTATGGAGATTCAAAAACGCTTCCATAAGGAGGCAATTGCCGCGTATAAGAAAGGGCCGGATGAGAATATCCGCTGGCTTCATGCGCGCGTGCCTAAGACGTGGCGTGCCATGCCGACCGAGAGTCCGGTGACTAATTCTTCCGTTGCTCGCGGGGAGAAGATTTATCAGGATTATTGTATCGGATGCCACGGGCCTGTCGGAGACGGCAATGGTCCGGCGGCGAAGTATCTTGAGCCTCGCCCTGTCAACTTCACCACTTTGAAGCGGCATTTGGTGGAAGGCAAATACATAGGCGGAATTCTTTATTATCAGATTATGAACGGTATCACAGGGACGGCGATGCCGTATTTCAAGAAGGATTTGGAGTCGGCAAAGATTTGGGATGTGGGTAATTACATCGAGAAGAACTTCATCAATCATACTGACGACAAGTATATTACGGAAGGCATTCCTGCGTCTTATGAGGGAAAACATGCCGGGCCGGTCACAAAGAAACCGACGCCAGAGTCCAGCCGGGGAGAAGCGCGATGACATTTGTCGATGTGTGGATAGGATACGCGATATTCGGCGCTTTTGTGTTTTCCGCGGTTTTTGTCTGGGCGGTGCGTTCGCGGCAGTTTACGGAATTGGACCGACAGCGTTACATTGCGCTTAGGGCCGAGAAGCCGCTGGAGCATGATAGCGCCGTGCGGCCCAGCCGGGTCGATCGATATACATGCGCGGCGCTGCTCTTGTTGACTTGCGGAGTCATATCCATAGCGCTGTGGCTTGGACTTAGGAATCAATAGGGAGAGGTAGATGGACTATTTTCCGCTGCTTGCGAACTTGTTGGCGGTTATCGCAATTGTAACCGGCCTTGCAATCGGCGCATGGTGGATAATAGGGCTTTATTCGCTCCACACAAGACGCGAGGAGAAGGAACTGCCCGAAGTGGAACTACCGGCGAACTTGCATGAAGTATTTACTGGAATACCCGCCGTTCTGTGGATATTCTATGCGTTCATCGCAATCTCATCCATTGCTTACGTTTTGTATATCTGGTTGGTGAGAGGAGTAAGCTATTGAGTTCACATCCTCCTGAGCACGAGCATCCTGAAGTCCCAAAAGACATTCACCCGGAGATACCTGAGTCTCACGAGGACCCAATATTTCGCAAATGGTGGGTAGGCGGCTGGCTTAGTCCGATATTTGTCGCCGCAGGCACTCTCATTTGGTGTTTGCTGATCTATTTTCTTATTAAGGATAGACCTAGGGACTGGCAATACGGCGTGGTTCCGTATATCCCGGCTGAGTCGGCGATAACGTCGAAGACCGGCCCGGCGGGACCTTCACCGAAACAAGTGCAATTGCCGAAACGTAGTCAAGAGGGTAAGAATGAGAAGCGCTAACCTGACAGTCAAAATGATCGCGGTCTGCATCTTGGCGCTTTCCTGCGTGTCTTGTGGGCCGCGAATGAATATCCAGCCGTCCGTGCAGCCGTTCGAGAAGCAAATGCCTGTGATGCCAAGTAAATCTACGCCAACCACGGGCAGCTTTAAGATTATAGCGAAACAACAGGCAAAGCTGACTTCCAACCCGCTGCCAAAGACGAAAACTAATTTGCGGAACGGGGAAATATACTATGGTTATTATTGCTTGATGTGCCACGGAGCGAAAGGTGATGGAAACGGCCCTGTGGGAGAAAGCTATGTTCCAAAACCGGCGGATCTATCCTCCCCTAATCTTGCCCGGCTCAATGATGGCCAACTTTACTGGAAAATGTTATACGGAGTTGGACATGCGCCGGTCATGGAACAGACCGTGCTGCTGGAACACAGATGGCCTCTTGTGATGTATGTCAGGACGTTTGCAAAGCCGAAGAATGTGAATCCTTAATTGCTGCGGGAACTACCTTTCCTAGTGCAAAGCTTTGCTAAATACACCGTTCCCGCAGTATAGATAACTACTCTACCGTTACAATCAGGCCTGTTTCCAAAGATTCAATTGCGGCGGCTATGACCTTTTGCGCGGCAAGGCCGTCAGCTCCTGATCCGTCTATGTCCTCCGGGGCTGCGCCTTCGGTTACTTCCTTTAAGAAACAATGGAGGCGGTCTCTAAATGTATCCTCAAAACCGGTATAACCGCCAAATACGGGGTTGGTGTAAACGGATTTGACCGAATCCCCGGCGGGATATAGAGTGACTTCCCGCCACATGTCTTCGAGCACAAAACGGCCGTTCACGCCAGCGACTTCGCAGCGTTCCATCGGGTGTCCGCGTTGGATGTCATAGCTGCTGGTCAGATGCCCAACCGCGCCGTTGCTGAACTGCATGTTGAATGAGGCGGTCGACCAGATCGTCCTACCTGGGGCCTTTGTGGCAAAACACTGCACTTTCGCTATATCGCCGCAGTAGTGACGCATAATATCTATCGAGTGCGGATTAAGAGCCTTCAGGTGGAAATAAGGCGGATCGGTATCCTGTGGGCGGCCAATCCAAAGCGCCATATTGACGAAAAGCAGGCTGCCAAGGCGTCCTTCATCTAGCCAGGACTTGGCAAGCCGCGCCGCCGGGGTGAAACGATGATTCAGGTCTACACCGAAACATAGCCCTTTTTCGCGGGCTACCCGGACCATCTCTTCAGCTTTATCTATCTCGTTGCAGATGGGCTTTTCGCACAAGACGTGGCAGCCGGCATTAAGCGCCTGAATAGTCGGCTCGTAGTGATCGCTGCCATACTCGTAACCGCCGGTCGCGACGCTGCAGACATCCGGCGAAAGGGCCGCAAGCATATCCTCCGCGCTTGTGAACCACGGTATTCCAAGACGCTCTCCGGCTGTTTTTACGCGATCTTCGATAATATCGCATACGCCGGCGAGTTCAACAAGCTCATCGGCCTTGTATATATCGGCATGTCTGTTGCCAATCGGCCCCATGCCGATCACGCAAACGCGCAGTTTGTCGCTCTTAAATTCCCTCACAGTTCATCCTGCCCGCGTTGGGTTTTCAGCTCTTTAGCCTGAAGGTCCTTAGCCGTTATCGGTGAGCCAATATATAAAGTATCGTAGGCTTCTTGCGAGCTTTCGAAAGGCTTCCCATGACCGTTCCAGTTTAGATTTGTATACATCGGATTTGTCCGACCGGTCTCACTTTCGCGTTTTGCGATGTGAGCCTGCATCTTCGCTTCCAGTTCCGCAACTACATCAGGACGCTTTTCAGCCAGATTGTTATACTCCTCAGGATCGTCGATTAGATTATACAATTCCACCTCAGGCTTGAAATGGAAATCCGGCTCAAGCGCATGAATCAGCTTCCATTCGGGAGTCCGCCAGCCGTGTTTCCGCATCCATGTCGCTTCAGTGATGTAGAATTCTTCCTCCGGCGGGAGCTGCGCGCCACGCATTGACGGCGCCAGTCTCAGCCCCCTCCACAGCCTTCTTAGCAAGCCCGGCGGAAGCTGCGCGCCGCGCATTAACGGAACCAGGCTGCGGCCGTCGAATTTAATTCCCGTATCGATTCCCATAAGATCAAGAATTGTAGGCGTAACGTCTTTGACCTGGCAGTAGTCGGATACTCGCGTTCCTGCGGGGACTTTGCCGGGCTGATGGAAAATCAACGGCACGTGTAAAGTAGGATCATAAATGCTGTGGTGGTCGAAATAGCAGTCGTGATCGTATAGGGTCTCTCCGTGGTCGGAGTTTATGACAATAAGCGTGTCATCTTCCAGGCCAAGCGTTTTGATGGTCGCAAAGATGTTGGCGATGCAGGCGTCCATATACGCCAAGGCGCCGTCATATTGCGCGATGATGTAATCTTTATCCGTGCAGCCCGGCGGAAACCAGCTTCGGAAATAGTTGGCGAAAGGCGCGAAATCGTAAACCGGGTCGAGAGAGCGGTTGTTTTCATCCAACTCGTTACCACCGTAGAACATTCGCTCGAACGGCAGCGGCGGCAGATACGGCGAATGCGGGTCCATGTGGCGCATAAACAGGAAGAACGGCGCATCCTGTTCGGCAAGCCGCTTGAGTTCGGGGATTGTGATATCGTTCAGGTTCTCGGCCTTGTGGCTGCGGCCTTCCTCCCACGACCCCCATCCGCTGAAGCTGAGATAATTCTCGAAGCCTTTCGACGCGGGATTTCCGCCAAAACCGACACAGGTATTATTGTAACCGCGTTCGGCAAGTATTTCCGCAAGCGTCTTAACGTGGTCGGCAAGCGGCCCCTCATGCCGAAGGGCAACGACGTCGGTCCCGAAGCAGTCCATCCCGGTGAACATATTGGAATAGCCGGGGGTCGTTGGAATATGCGGACTGAACGCCTTTTCAAACGACGCCCCGCCAGCCGCGAGTTTGTCCATATGCGGCGTTGTCAGTCTGTGATAACCATACAGGCTCATGTGGTCGGCTCGAAGGCTATCGATGCCGAAAAAGATTAGGTTAGGTTGTTTCTTCACTTTAACTCCTTGCTCCTAGCGACTTCAAACATGCGTTCAGGTACCCGTAGCTTTCCGCTGCGATTACGACAACATCCGGCAGTTCCATTTTTCCTGCTCCGATGACTTCCAGGCAGACTGGGCCGGAATAGCCGCCGTCTACCATTACTTTGCAATACGCGAAAAGGTCGATGTCCCCTCGCCCGCAAGCTTGATCTGGTGGCGCGCCGGGAGATGGGCCGGGGCCTTTGCAGTCGCGGATGTGAATGTGCTTTGTCCGTGACAGAACCGGCTTGAGCGCGTCCGCCGGATTTTCGCCTGCGCGATAAACGTGGCTGGGGTCCATATCAATGCCAAAAGCCGGTGATTTTATTTTCTCTATCGCCCGAAGCGTTGTCGACGTGCTGTAGATTGAACCGCCAACGTGCGCCTTGACACACAATGTCACCCCATACGACTCCGCCTTTTCAGACATTTTGGCCATCAAATCCGTCTGACGCTGGAAATCCTCTTCAACATCAGCCTTACCGCCGGGGCCGATATTGATAACGGGAATTCCGATCTCGGCGCCGGCCTCGAACGCTTTAATCAGCCTGTCTTCATCCAGAGCCGCTTCTTCCATGGATAGGAACTCAAGACCGTTGTCGGAGACGATTTGTTTTAGTTCCGAAGCCTGTGCGCGCCAATTATCCAAATCCAAATGCTCGCACATTCCCTTAATCGCCGAAATCTCCACGCCATCGTAACCGGCGGCTTTTATATATTTGCACGCGGTGGCGAAATCGAAAGCGCCGAATAGAACGGAATTAACGCCAAGTTTGATCATAACACTCCTTTCAGTATATAAGCTGTCAGCTGTCAGCTGACAGCTGACAGCTTTTGCCTTCTCGAAACTTACAAATCAATGATATTATGCGTTTCCCACGACTCAATCGCCGCTTCGATGATGCGCTGCACTTTGAGAGCGTCTTCGCCGGAGGCGTCTATTTCGTCATACGCCGCGCCAGCTTCGATCTGATCAACCCACGCGCCGATGCGGCTTTTGAATGTCTCGCCAAAGGAACGCATTCCGCCAAGATAGCTATAGCTTTCCACTTCGATGCTGTTTCGCGGGTAGAAGCCAAGCTGCTCGCAGGCGTCTTCCAGAACAAATCGTCCTTTGGAACCCACCACTTCGCAGCGTTCCAGGCCGTAGCTGCCTCCGGCGTCATAACTGCCGGTCAGATTGCCGACCACGCCGTTTTCAAAGTGAAGTAGAATCTGGCAGTTGGACCAAATCGCCCGGCCTTCGCCTTTCATCATAAACGCCGCCACGCTCTTGACGTCGCCGCAGAAGTAACGCATTACATCGAATGAATGAGGATGCAGCGCCCGCAGATGGAACCACGGTGAAGTTTCGACCGGATTGTTGATCCACATACGCATATTTATAATTGCCAATTTGCCAAGCCGTCCGCTGTCCACCCATTCCTTGGCCCTGAGCGCGGCGGGTGTGAAACGATGGTTAAGGTCAACGGCGTAAGGAACCTTCTTACTCTTTGCGAGCGCAACCATCTGCTCCGCTTCGTGTATACGATTGGAAATCGGTTTTTCACCCAACGTCGGGATGCCCGCTTCCAATAGTTCCATAGTAGGCGTGAAATGGTCGCCCCCGTTTTCCTCACCTTTTGTACACATACTGCAAGCGTCGAGTTTGATACCGCTTGCAAGCATCTCCTTAATACTGTAAAAAGCCGCGCCTCCGAACTTCTCCGCTGCGGCATCGGCTTTCGCTTTTATAATGTCGCACATCGCGACGACTTCCACTTTTGGATTATCTTTATAAACCTGAGCGTGAATGCTTCCGATATTTCCTACACCAACAACGCCGATTTTTAATGCCATGATTATGAATCCCCCCTATCTATTTCCCTCACGCAGACGAGCAATTCCTTCGTTTTTATTACAAAATTGGGATAGCTGTTGCGTTGGAGGAGAGGTGTATTGGTAGCAAGCTTCGGGGCGAAGAGCGTGTCCCGAAGGATATAAGGATAGAAACATAGAAGTAATAAAACAATCAAAATGCTTCCTAACCATAAGGGTACATGGTATGATATTTGTCGTTATTACATCATTGCCTACAGAATATACACGAGGGGGCCGCAAAGACCTATGCCGACGCTGAACTTCAAGGGCAAGACAGCCATAGAGAGTTACCATCTAGTTGTGCCTCACCACATTCTCGACTTCGACGAGAAACTTTCCCTGACCGACTCGCCCTGCTTGGACGGCAACCTTATCATCGAAGGCGACAATCTCCTGGCCCTCAAAGCCCTCCTTCCGACCCATGCGGGCAAAGTCAAGTGTATTTATATCGACCCGCCTTACAACACCGGCAACGAGGGCTGGATATACAACGATAACCTTACGCAACCGCAGTTCAAGGAGTGGATCGGCCAGGTTGTCGGCAAGGAAGGAGAAGATGCCTGCCGTCATGAGAAATGGTGCTGCATGATGTATCCCCGACTGCAGCTTCTTAAGGAGTTACTCTCGGACGATGGAGTGATCTTCGTTAGCATTGATGAACGGGAAATAGCCCACTTACTCATGCTGATGGATGAGGTATTTCTTGGGAATCAGCTTGCTGTATTTGTATGGTCTGGGCGAAGCGGTAAAGGAGCCACAACCAGCAATGTGGAGATGACTCATGAGTACGTGTTAGCATACGCCAAGAACTTGAAGCAGGTTTCGATTAAGCCGGTAGAGACCCTACGCGAGGGAGGAGTTTACGAGGATAGCAGAGGCAGGTACGACAGGGAACACTTGAGGCAATGGGGGCAAGGGGACCGTAGAGAAGATCGTCCATCCATGCACTATCCGATCCCGGCTCCTGACGGTTCTGAGGTGTACCCAAAACGTCCCGATGGTTCAGAAGGTCGCTGGAGGTGCAGTGAGTCGAGTGCTCTTGATCTCCTAACAGATGGTGGCTTGGATTTTGTACAAGAGGAGACGGGTGACTGGATCGTTTACCGAAAGATACGGGAGGGAACGAAGACAATCTCAGCAACTGATAGCATGCTTCTAGACGTCGGTAGTGCCTCTACCGGCACCATCGAGATAAAGCGAATATTTGGCGGTGAGAAGGTTTTTCCTACTGTGAAGCCCACCGCACTGATAAAAAGGCTTATCGATCTCGTCTGCTTCGATGATCCCAACGCTGTGATATTGGATTCATTCGCTGGCAGCGGCACGACCGGCCACGCTGTACTAGAACTAAACAAACAACAGGGCACAAATCACCGTTTCGTTATTGTACAAATGCCACAGGAATCGAGCGAACAGCAATCATCTGGCTACAACCTTTGCGTCAGCGTGACTGCAGAACGCATCCGCAGAGTGGTTGATGGGTACATTTACAACACGCGAAAGCGTGAGGTAAGTGTAGAAGGCCTCGGTGGCGGTTTCACCTACTGCCGCGTAGGAAAGATGCTCTTCGACAGATTCCGCAACTTTCCGAAAGGCGAATACCCGTCGTATGAGGAGCTTGCTAAGTACATATTTTACACGGAGACCAGCCGCGCTCTCGATGTGGCCGGTATAAACTATGACACCGGACTGATCGGCGAGAACGCCGGTCGAAGTTACTACCTGTTGTACACTCCTGACGGGAACGCAGACCGGGCGCTCACCATGGATTGGCTGGCGAAGACATCCGGGCGCGATCCACAGCCAAAGGTGGTATACTGCGAGAAGATTCACGTTCACCGGCGCGACCTCGCCGGGTATGGCAACGTCCGGGCAATGCAGGTACCGTTCAATTTGAAGTGATGCGATATGGCGCTGAAGGAATACCAAGAAAGAGTCATAAGTGAGGTAGAAGCGTTCCTGCGCGCTCTGGCGCAGGAAGAAGGCGAGTACGCGCCATATATGGCGTGGAGGAAGTCGGCATCGGGCCTCAGCCTGCTGCCAAACTACCAACCGCGTATGGGCGGGAATGGGCGCGATATCCCGAGCTTCTGCCTCAAGGTTCCGACCGGCGGCGGAAAGACGCTCCTTGCCACGCAGGTTCTTGGTTCCATTTATGACACCATCCTGCAAGACCGGAACGGCTCCGGGCTGGCGCTCTGGATAGTCCCCAGCGACCAGATATATAAAGATACCCTCAAGGCCCTCCGCGACCGCAGCCACTTCTACCGGGAGAGCTTAGAGTTCGCTGTGAAGCGACCCATCGAAGTGTGGGAGAAGCACGAGATCACGCGGCTTACGCCCGCCCAGTTGGCGGGCAAACTGAATATACTCTTGCTCATCCTCTCATCGGCGAACAGAGAGGACCGCGAAACTCTCAAGATGTTCAGGGACAGCGGGGGGAACATAGCGCTGCATTTCCCGCCCGAGGAGGATGAGGAAGCCCACCGCGAGCTGCGGCGGAAGTGGCCGAACCTTGAGATAATCGAAGGCACGGACTTGGTCAAAACATCTGTCGGGAACCTCCTCCGCATGCACGAGCCTCCCGTCATACTGGACGAAGGCCACCGTGCTTACAGCGACCTGGCGCAGAGGACGCTCAACGGCTTCAACCCTTCCATCATTGTCGAGTTGTCTGCCACACCCCACCGGAACTCAAACATTCTGTGCAAAGTGAGCGGCAAGGAACTGCTTAGGGAAGAGATGATAAAGCTGCCAATCAACATCGCGGCGGCGAACCTTTCGGATTGGCGCGACTGCCTGAACCGCGCGGTGCAACGGCGCGACGAGTTGGAGAAACTGGCCGCCGATCTGTACCCCAAGACCGAGCGTTTTATCCGCCCGATAGTCTTGGTCCAGGTTGAGCGCACTGGCAGGGACCAGCGCGGCGGGCGGCTAATACACAGTGAGGATGTGCGGGAATATCTTATTGAGCAATGCGGCCTGCCAATCACTCAGATCGCTGTAAAAAGTTCGAGCACGGACGACATCAAGGACATAGATGATCTGATGGATGAGGGTTGCCCGGTGCGCTATATTATTACCAAGAGCGCACTGGAGG
>JAUSEB010000213.1 GCA_030650495.1 Armatimonadota bacterium
GGAATTACTGAAGAGAGTACGCTTTGCCCGTATGCAGGTAGACTACATGCTGATCCTGCGCAATAAGGAATATCTGCGGGAGTCGAAGAACGCCGGCAAATCCTGGCCTGCTGAATATGCGCCCAACATCCGCACACGAGCGTTCTTTACCGCCGGGGAGGCGGTCGGAATGCCGGAGATGTGCGAAACCTGGGACAAAGTGTTTCTGTCTCTCGGTGAGAGAGCCGGGAAGTGGGCGGAGTTCCGCGAAAAATGCAACCCGCTCCTGCTGGATGATATCACAGGGGCGCGAGTGGAAGTCCTCGCGAATGCTGCCGCAAAAGCCTGCGAGCTTCTACTGCTGGATCAGGCATCTACCTATATTGAGCAGGTAAAGTCCTGCATTAAAGATGGAAAGATGAGTATCCGTGAGTTGCCGGTTGACGTAACCTGCGCCAGGATGGCGAATCACACACCCGGCAGGTTTGCGGACTGGGATAAGATACCGCAAGCAGTAAACCTTAACCGCCAGGGCGTGAATCCGTCGGACTGCTCCGGTTCATTCAAGTTAGGATGGGATTCGGAATACGTGTATGTATTGGCAATAGTCCAGGATGATGCCTTTGTCCCCGACCGTGAAAGGTATTGGATGGGTGACGGCATCGAGATTTACTTCAACATGCTGGATGATGAAGGCCTGCCACCCAATACTTACGGCCCGGACGACTTCCATTTCGGCGTCTCCGCCGACGGCTTCGTATATGATTATGACTCGACTTCGCTGGGCAATCCATTGGGCCTCGGAATGGTTCCCGGCATGATCACGAACCATAAACGGACACAAGACGGCTATCTGCTGGAGGTCGCCATCCCATGGAAATCAATGTTTCTCAATCAGGCCGAGCCCGGCTATACTTTCGGCTTCAGCATTGCCTTTGACGATCTCGATACGTCCGGCCAATACTTGAAACACCATGTTCTCTGGAAAGGCAGCACGGCCTACATAAACACTCAGGGCTGGGGGCGTATAGAGCTAGGAGATTAATTGAAATTATGAACGGTCTTCACTCTATACAAAAATTCATCTTGCGTAACTGGGAGCTTATCGGCCCGGAAAGGCTGGCGGATTTCCTGGGGATTGATCGCGGCATACTGGCGAACGCGGCCAAGTCATTAGGTCTGCCCGATGCCGATGTTATTCCACCCGACCGCGCATTTCCGATTATAATGCGCCGTAACCACGACCTTCTCCCGGAAACCAAAATAGCTCGCCTCATTGGGATGAGCCTGGAGGAACTGCGCGAAATCTGCCTTGAAATGGATTTTTTAGACGTCAAACTTGGGCCTAGACCGCAGACATACCCGAACCTCACCGCTGATATACAAAACCTGGAGA
>JAUSEB010000226.1 GCA_030650495.1 Armatimonadota bacterium
AGGGGGAGGTCTTCCCTTCTCTAAACTCTCAACTCTAAACTCTCAACCTTCAACCCTACACCCATCACCCGCGCATGCGAAAACCGCCAGGGGCTTAGGCGACCCCCGGCGGTAGAAGTAGTTAAAATCGTTCGTCCGGCAGCCTTTTAATCGTTCGTTCGGTAGCCTGCTGCCGGACATTGCAGCTACGAAACGCTTCTGAGGTTGTTGCTCACAGCGCTGAACTGAACTCCGATGGAATACGAATGGCCGGCTGTCTGGTCATCTTTGTTGCATCTGGTCACACGTCCGATGACGTTCACGGCGCCGGCTTCTCCAATCGCATCGGTTTCCAGATAGACCAGAGTCCCAGGAGGAAGATCCTCTCCCACGACGATTCGCGCTCCGCCCGCGCTCACGTCGCATGACATGCCCCTTTTCCATCCGGCCTCGGCGTTCGGAATGCCGCCAAGCCCGGTCGGATCGCTCACGGCGCAGTATCTAACAGGCACATTCGCCAGAATCCTCGCGAATTGCCTGCGCTGGGTCCTGTAGATCACTATCGGCTTGTCCAGAACAGTAACACTGGGATTGCCGCTTCTCTGGCTCAGCGTTGAGCTGCTGAAGCTGTAGAAAGCGTCCTTGGCGGGAATTCCCACCCGGACCAGGGTTCGCGGAGGAACTGCCAGGTCTTCGCCGTTCCTGGTGGGAGTGAGTACCGTTATGGTCCGCTCGTCTTTATCTTCGATGCGGCTTGGATACTGACCGCTTGTGCTGCCGTTATATATCTCCAGCGTTATAGGCTGGCTCTTTATGAAAAGCACGGTGGCGTCGGATTTAGGCTTCTGCTCTTCGCGCGGATGTCCGTTGGAATGGAAAGTGTTTCGGACAAGAGCTACGAGATTATCGAGGTCAAAAGGCTTGTTCACGTAGGCCGAAATGCCTTTTTTCATCGCCTGCTCTATGGCTTCCGAGTTCTCGCAGGCGGTCATTATGATAACCGGTATATTGTTGTCCATCGACCGGATATGAGCAAGAGCCGACAAACCGTCCATCTTGGGCAGTATGAGATCCAGCAGCACCACATCGAAATGTGATTGCTTGACTTTTTCCACCGCCTGTTCGCCATCGTGGACGGTTACGACTTCATAACCGTCTTTTGCCAGCTTGGCGCTCAGTATTCGGCACAGATTGATCTCGTCATCTACAACGAGAACATTGCCCTTGCTTAACATTTGAGGTAAGCCTCCACCTCTATTTGAGCCACTTTCGACCTCTATCAACATCTGTAAGTATTGATTGCAAGAATCGTGCCATTTAGTTAGGAGTTAGAAGTTAGGACCCCACCCCAGCCCTCCTAAAAGGAGAGGGAGTTTCGTCCCGATTCATCGGGACGGCATCGGCAGCAGGCTACCGATGCAACAAGATTGGAAGCTGACAGCTTTCTCTCAACCATACCTGGTAATTATACCAATTGTCCGAAAGTTGCTTGGGCGCTACACTAAAAGAAAAGTAGAAAGTCTGCGCCGTTATGCAAAAGCTTAAGCTTCTGGTACTATCCGCACTCATAATTCTATCAATCCAATGGCCAGCGTCCGCCCAAAACCTGATATATCCTGGAGATTCCCCGCCGACCTCCTGCGGTTGGCAAATCATCGGCACATACTCAAATGAAAACGGAAACGGGATAACAAGTTCCGTCATAAGCGACGCGGGAGCCTTATGCTGGAGGCTTTCCGATGCAAGTTCCACCTATCAGTGCCAGGAGAGAAACATCTCCCTTGGCCTCTTACTCTTGAACACAGGCGCCACCGTGGCCGCAAGAGTCAAGTGCGAAAGCAATTCACCTACAAGCTCATATAACCTCGGCATGGCTTTAGGCTCGATCGGGGGCATGTTCATAACCATTAAGACCGACATGGTGGAGC
>JAUSEB010000230.1 GCA_030650495.1 Armatimonadota bacterium
ACCGACTGCAACGGCAGGTATTGCTATCTCGACCCGTTCGTAGGCGCGCAGATTGCGGTTGCTGAAGCGGCTCGGAATCTCGTCTGCAGCGGCGCCCGGCCATTGGGCGTGACGGACTGTCTCAACTTTGCGAATCCCGAAAAGCCGGAAGCGTTCTGGCAGTTCAAACGCGCTGTCGAGGGTTTGGCGGAAGCGTGCGAGTTCTTCAACACGCCGGTCATCAGCGGCAACGTGAGTTTCTACAATGAAACCCCCGAAACAGCAATATATCCGACTCCTGTTATTGGGATGCTTGGTCTTATCGAAGATTGCAACCGCCGATGCGAACAGGGATTTAGGGCGGAAGGTGATATAGTAGCCCTGCTTAGCGGGGGGCGGCTGATTGGGGACGTTTCCTCCCTGGGCGGGAGCGAATATCTCAAAACCGTTCACGACATGGTAGCCGGCGCGCCGCCTGCGCTCGATATGGCGGCGGAGAAGCGGCTGCACGATTGTGTTCTACAGGCCATTTCCGAGGGATTGCTTAACTCAGCGCATGATTGCGCGGAGGGCGGCCTTGCCGTGGCTCTGGCCGAGAGCTGCATCTCCGGGAATATCGGAGCCTCTGTCGAGATAATGGCCGGCGGCCCCGCCGCCGCGACGCTCTTCGGCGAAGCGCAGTCGAGAGTAATTGTCTCCTTGTCCGGGGACAACGTGGAGCAGTTGCGGAATCTTGCGATAGAGAATAACATAAGATATGAGACGCTTGGCATAGCCGGCGGCTCGAAGCTGCGTGTAGGACTGAATGGCACGTGTGTAATAGACAGCGATTTGCAGACTATATCCAAAGCCTGGCGCGAGGCTATACCATCGCGTATGGTAGGTTAAATTGGAATATCAAGAATATGTTCGGGAACTCCAGGAAGAATGCGGTGTATTCGGAGTCTATGCGCCCGGTGAGGAAGTCGCCAGGGTGGCGTTCTTCGGCATCTTCTCGCTGCAACACCGAGGCCAGGAAAGCGCCGGGATCGCCGTTACCGACGGCAAGCAGATAAACATCCACAAGCAAATGGGCCTTGTGACTGCTATATTTCACGAAGAAGCCTTGGCGTCGATGCGGGGGCATATCGCCATCGGCCACACCCGTTATTCAACCACCGGATCGAGCGTTCTAAGAAATGTGCAACCGATGCTCGGCACCGGACACACGGGCGATTTCGCTTTGGCGCATAACGGCGATCTGATAAACGCCGCCGAATTGCGCGCGGAAATGATGGACCGCGGGGTAGAATTCACCACAACGAACGACAGCGAAGTAATCGTGAAGCTGATAGCCAACTCCAAGGCCGCGACCATCGAAGAAGCAATTGCCGAAACGATGAACCTGATACACGGCGCTTACTCGGTACTCGTTCTGACAGAGAAGAAGCTGATCGCGTTCCGCGATCCCAACGGCATCCGCCCGCTAAGCCTGGGCCATTTGAACGGTCATGACAATCATTTTGTCGTAGCTTCAGAAACCTGCGCCATAAACACGGTCGGCGCGGATTTCCTTCGTGAAGTAGAGCCGGGTGAGATCGTCATCATCAGCGAGGAAGGCATTCGCGAGATACAAGCCGTGCCGATCAACCGCCGCGCTATCTGCATTTTTGAATTTATCTATTTCGCGAGGCCGGACAGCCGGATTTACAACAAAAGCCTGCACGAGTCCCGAAGACGAATGGGCCACGAGTTGGCGAAGGAGCATCCTGCTCCCGGCGCGCATATAGTCTTTCCAAATCCCGACACCGGCACGCCTGCCGCAATCGGTTACGCGGAAGCGTCGAGGATTCCCTACGGCCAGGGCGTTATCAAGAACCACTACATCCACCGGACTTTCATCCAACCCGACCAGCGTATGCGCGAGATGGGCGTGAGGATGAAGCTTTCTCCTCTCAAAGAGAACCTGGCGGGCAAGCGCGTGGTGATGGTTGACGATAGCATTATACGCGGCACTACGACCAGGGCTACTGTCAAGATGCTCAAAGACGCCGGGGCTACAGAGGTCCATGTGCGCATCAGCTCGCCACCGTATAGGTACCCCTGCTTTTTCGGTATAGACACCGCTGACCAGAGCGAGCTTATCGCCGCAAGGTTCAATGTAGAAGAGATACGGCAGCATATCGGCGCCGACAGCCTGGGATACCTGAGCCTGAAAGGGCTTGTAAAGGCCATCGGCCTGCACAAAGAGAGCTTCTGCTGCGCGTGTCTCGACGGCAAATATCCGATTGAAATTCCGCGCGAAGTCAAGATAAACAAGTTTGTTTTTGAGTCTGTCTACAAGGACAAGGAGCAACCGCTATGACGGATCAAGAGCTGACGTATAAGAGCGCGGGCGTTGATATCGATGCAATGGCCGGCGCGATCCATAGAATGAAAGAGTCGGTCCGCTCGACATATAATGACGCCGTTTTGACCGATGTCGGTTCATTCGGCGGGATGTTCAGCCTCAGTGGTAATGGGTGTGAAGACCCCGCGCTCGTTTCCAGCATAGACGGCGTAGGGACCAAGGTAAAGGTCGCGAGTCTTGTCGGCAAATACGACACCATCGGCGCGGATTTGGTGAACCACTGCGTCAACGATATTCTCGTCCAAGGCGCAAAACCGTTGTTCTTTTTGGACTATTTCGCTTCAAGTAAGCTAGATCAAAGTGTGCTGACTGAAGTCGTCAAAGGTATGGCGGAAGCGTGCAGGGAAGCGGGCTGCGTGCTCATCGGCGGCGAAACGGCGGAGATGCCGGGAGTCTATATGGACGGCGAGTTCGACCTGGCGGGATGCATCGTCGGCGTCGTCGACCGAAATAAAATCATCAATGGAAGCAGGGTTGCGGCGGGAGATGTGGTAGTCGGTTTGGCCTCCAGCGGCCTGCATACGAACGGTTACTCTCTAGTGCGAAAGCTGCTTCTCGATCAATGCGGGATGACGGTCGACCAATACGTGCCGGAGCTTGGCAAGGTTCTTGGAGATGAGCTTCTGGAGCCTCATCGCTGCTACTACAAGTCGGTGTGGACGATACTTCAGTCTTATGATGTGCTTGCCATGGCGCACTTAACGGGCGGTGGTTTTTACGACAACATCCCGCGTGTGCTGCCGGAAGATTGCCAGGTTACAGTCGAACGGCGAAACTGGGCTTGCCAGCCGATATTCAAACTCATTCAAGATCGCGGTAACATCAGCGACGCGGAGATGTATCGCACTTTCAACATGGGAATCGGACTTGTGATGATCGTCCCGAAAGAGCAGGGAATGGAAATCGCAAACAAGCTGAATGAGCTTGGCGAGACGGCATGGATAATCGGCGAAGTTCACAAAGGCGGTCGTGAGGTGGCGGTGATATGAACCCGATCAACATTGCTGTTTTGGTCTCCGGCCAGGGCAGGGGGACCAATCTTCAGGCCATTCTGGACGCCTGCGCCAACGGCAGGATTAATGGTAAAGTGGCTGTTGTCATCGGCGTGAAAGACGACGCTCCGGCTATGCAGCGCGCGCGCGACCAGCGGATCGAATCCGTGTCAGTCAGTCCCAAGGATTTCTCCGAAGATGACTATAATGAAGTATTGCTCTCAATTCTGCGTGATTTCAAGATCGACCTTATCTGCCTGGCGGGCTATATGCGCAAGTTAGGGCAAAAGCTCATCGACACCTATCGCGATAGAATAATGAACGTGCATCCAGCTCTTATCCCATCATTTGCCGGGCATGGAATGTACGGCCATCACGTACACGAAGCGGCAATAGAGCGCGGCGTGAAGGTCTCCGGCGCTACAGTCCAGTTCGTGGATGAAGATTACGACACCGGACCGATCATCATCCAGAAGATAGTTCCCGTTTTATTTGATGACACCCCGGATGTTTTGGCGGCGAGAGTCCTTCCAGAGGAGCATCGCGCTTACGTGGAAGCTATTCAGCTTTTCGCCCAGGGACGGCTCAGGGTCGAAGGGCGGAAAGTAAGGATACTGGAATAGGGTTATAAGTCCACAATTGATAGAATTCAGCACCCGAGCGCTCCCTCTCATTCTTGGAAGGGCTGAGAGTATACCGGAGCGTCGGCCCGAGTGAGAAGGAGAGAAACAGTTATTCGTACTGAGATTGACGCCGCGGTCTACAACGAGGAACTCCTTCCCTGGCTTCCTCCCAAGATCATCGATTGCCACGTTCACATCGGCCTTGCCGAGCACTGCCGCCCCATCAGTCCAGAACGTCTGAAAGCAAATTGGGCGTTAGAGGTCGGGGTTGCGCAGTCGTGGGAGAATCTGCTGAATAACCGCGGAACCCTCTTTCCCCGCCAGGAAGTCCTATCTCTCGTATTCGGCGGCGTTTTCAAAGAGACGGACATTGAAGCCAACAACGATTATATTCTGGCAGGCGCCTTAAAATCCGAAAATAACGCTAAAGCTCTATTAGTAACAAGGCCCGAATGGAGCCAGTCAGAGATTGCTGAATTTATATCTAAAGGTTTTGTGGGTGTAAAGCCATATCCCGACCTCGTTCCGAATGACACACAAGACATCAGCATATACGACTTCATTTCAAAGCTGCACCTGAAGGTAGTGGACGAGCTTCATGGGATTCTAATGCTTCACCTTCCCAGGGCAGGGCGAATCGCCGATCCTTACAATATAAAGGAACTGTTGGAAATCTCCGAGTCGTTTCCGAACATCAAGATCGTAGTGGCGCATATAGGCAGGGCATTTTGCCTGCCGACCGCCAAAGAAGGCTTGCCGCATTTCGTAAATAGTCCAAGAATTCACTTCGATACTTCAGCAAACTTGAACTCTGATGTGTTCCAATACGCGTTGGAGACTATCGGTCCTGACAGACTCTTGTACGGCAGCGACCTGCCAATAACTCTCATGCGCGGGGTCCGTGAACACGTTGGGGACAAATACATCAACTACACTGACGCGCCGTACTCTTGGAACGTAAATAGAAAGACTCCAGAAGAGGAAGCAAAATATACTTTCTTCATCTATGAGGAAATCCGCGCTCTGATAAGAGCAGTGGAGAAATCAGGACTTGGCGCGGAAGCTATAGAAAAGATTATGTACTCTAACAATGCCGAACTGCTGGGAAAAGGGGGAGACTGAAATTCTTGGTGAGAGAGCGCAGCTTGCGCTGGATACGATTTTACACAAGCCGGTTAAAGGAATACCGAGCTGGCAGCTTTTCGTGATGCAGCACGATCATATCGAACAGCTTGCCGGCGTTGAACCCGGAGAGTTCAAAAAGAACCCTGAAGAGGTTTATATCAAATATCAGCGGAACATAGGGACCTGCCTGCTCGATCAATTTATCCCCATGAATGCGCTTACAATGGGCGAAAAAGGCTATGAAGGAGCCACGTACGGAGCCACTACAGGCGCCAGTGAGATCATTGTTGACGGCATAACAATCGATTCGCCGGAAGCCGTGATTGAGCACTTGGAAAAAGTAGTGTTTCCAGGCATTATGGCGTCGATCATATCATTCGACGGAGATGCCTTTAAGAAACGTATTCTGGACGAAAACAGAGCTATTCACGAAAAACTCGGCCCGGATATCTTAAAAACTCCTTATGGCGGCATAGGGATGCCTGGATTCCGTTATGGCCGGTACGGTTACGAATATTATTTTATGGCTTATGCGTTGTATTCTGAAGTCATAGAAAAAGATTATTCCTTGCAGGCGGACTTGGCTCTTCTGCAGAACCAGTCTATGGCCGAGTTATTCTTGCAGGGGCTTTTACCTCCATTGTATAGGCTGGACCAGGACATGGCCGATGGACGCGGAACACTGGTAAACATCGAGTCTCTTGATAGAATATGGTTCCCACATTTCGCCCGGTGTCTGGAACCACTGCTGAACACGGATGTGAAAATGATCTGGCATTGCGATGGTAATCTTATGGAGATGGTTCCGCGCTTATTGGAGGTTGGCTTAAAAGGCTTCCAGGGTTTTCAATACGAATTCGGGATGGACTACGAGAAGATTTGCGCTATGAAGACAAACGACGGTGAAGACCTTATCATTATCGGCGGTGTTTCAGTGACCCGTACGCTGCCGATGGGAACGCCGGAAGATGTTAAAAAAGAGCTGGATTGGCTGGTCAAATATGGCCCGAAAACAGGGCTCTTCCTTGGATGCTCAAGTTCTATCACACCAGGAGCGCCTTGGGAGAATATGGTCACATTGATTGAGGGACTCGATTATTACCGTACACGCGGAAGGGATTGAGGTGTAAGCGATATGGGAGGTAAATATCCAAACCCGGGTTTTATTTTAGCGCTGGTCGTTATGTGCGCGGTATGCGCCGGCTCTTATGCCGGAAATCTTACTAAAGGAAACGTGCAAATGGAGAAATCGCAGTTGGCTGAACCGAATATCGAGACGGCTCTTGAGTGGTGGTGTGACTTACCTGACAAATGGACTCCGGTCGGCTGGAAAGATCACCTTTTCCGGTTCAATATCATGTTCAATGGCGCGATCACCGCGCAGCCGGACGTCAGCGCACGAACGGCGAAGTGGGCCGGACAGGGCGTTCAGCTGCTTGTGTGCCCCTCAACGGAGAATACGCGGCCGTACCAGTCCGGCCTTTGGCATGACGATAACAGTGTGGTTCAAGGTTGGATAGACTGTGCGGCGCCGGTGTTGTACAGTGATTGGGCGGCTGACGGGCTAATACTGCGGCAGGAGGTTTTTGGCCATATTCCCGGCGCTAAGGATGTTGAGTCGGGTGTGGAGCCGCTGTTCCTTTGGGTGCGTTATTCCGTTCAAGACAGGGTCGAAGAACTTCCACTGCCTGAGAAGTACGGCATGCGCCTTCAGATCAACGCGCCGTGTATAAAGCACTCCATGAACGCGCGCAACAACACAATCCTGATTCCTGACAGAGCACGATACCCTCGCGATCTTACTCCTGAAGCGGAGGTTTACAACCCGGCGGACGGATGGCGGTTGCTGGAAGACGGCGGGAAGGTCAGGCTGGCTGTCGCGCCAAAGCAGGAGTGCGAAGCGACATTTGACCCTTGTAAGCCGGAGGAGAGAGATTCCTCGCTTTACATAAGTATGTCTACGAAGAAAGGGACCAGAGTGGATGTGCTTGTCCCAATGCTTCCAACGGATAGGGAACTGTTTGACAAAGAACTTGCCCTCGGCTATGACGGCGCTCTGGCGGAGGCCAATGCCTATTGGGGTCGCATTCCAGCGACGGCAGCCAGATTCCAGGTTCCCGAGGACTATGTCAATCGCGCCATTGAATGGTCGCTGAAGCTCAGCGAGATAATTGCGGAGAAGAACCCGGCTGACGGCAACTACTCGATGTTATTGGGATCATGGCATTATGACGTGCTTTGGGCGACGCCGGTCTCGATGACCTCGGTTATGCTGCTCGACACGATGGGATATCACTCAGCCGCGGAAAAATATATGGAATTTCTACGAAAAGAGCAGGGGACAGTCAAACCTCCAGGGGACCACTATCCCCAGCATCCGGGGTATCTTGCAACGCCTAAGAGCCTTACGGCGATCAACTGGCTCAGCGATCATGGCGCGATACTCTGGGCGGCGTCCGAGCATGCGCTGTTATCCGGGGACAAAGCATTCATCGAGAAGTGGACGCCGAATATCGTAAAAGCGTGCGAGTTCATAAAAGAGGCCCGGGCGATAACGAATCACGGCGGCATCAAGGGTATTTTGCCGCCTGCCGTGGCTACAGACTCCGGCACGCAAATCCAGGCGGCCTGGAACGATGGTTGGGCGTACAAAGGGTTGATAACCGCCGTCAGGATGCTGAAGAAGATCGACCACCCTCGCGCGGCGGAGTTCGAAGCCGAGGCCAAGGAATATAAGAAGACCTATGTCCAAGCGTTCCGTGAGAAGGCTAAGTCGATGCCGGCATGGACGGACAAGACCGGAAAGAAACACCGCTTGGCTCCGACCGCGCTTTTCGGCGACCAGGAATGGGAAACACGCTTCCCATTCTATCTTGACACCGGTCCGCTATTTCTTGTATTCTCCGGCCTGATGGATGCGGATGACGAGCTTATGAAGTCCACCTTGCTCTGGTTCCGCGAAGGGCCGCAGACGAGATTCTACCGATATGACTCCAATTGGTGGCAGGTTCCAAGCCTGCATCATGAAATATCAAGCTGCGAGCCGATTTATAGCTTCAACGTATTTCACTCCTGGCAGTCGGGCGACCGTATGAAGTTCCTGGAAGGCATGTACAGCCTGTTCACTGGTTACATATCTCAGCAGACTTATACGATGTGTGAACACCGCGGCGGTGTTATGTCGCTGTCGCCGGCCCTCGTGCCCGGCTATATGGCCAGATTCGCCGTGATCGATGACCAGATCAAAGAAGGCGAACTTCATCTGCTGCGTATCATTCCTCTAGCTTGGCTGAAGAGTGATAAGGAGTCTAAATTTGAGAACATACCTACTGAGTTTGGCCCGGTCAGCCTGAAAACTAGACTGGCAGCGGGCGGTAAAGAGCTTCAGGTGTCATTCTCGCCTAAGTTCAGAAAGAAACCGACCCGTGTCGTCTTGCACGTTCCGCCGGTAAAAGGTCTGGCAAAGATAACGCTTAACGGCAAGGAAGTGGAGTGGGACGGGAAGAAGAAGGCTTTGGAGATAAGATAATCAGGAGAGAAAATGGCAAGATACGATCCAAGACCATATCAAATTGATCTGAACAAATGGCCGAGCGTTGTCACCAGCGAGCTTCCGGGGCCGATGAGCAATGATTTGCACAGGCGCGCAAGCGAGTTCATACGCGGGTTATCGAGCCAGGTGCGGCTGTTTCCGGTGGTATTTGAGAAGGGCTTCGGATGCACGTTGGAAGATGTGGACGGCAATAAGTATATAGACTTCTCCAGCGGCATTTACGTGACCACATTGGGACACTGCCATCCCAAGGTATCCGAGGCGGTAGCCAAAGCCGCGCATACCTTGATGAACGCGCACGATTTCACCACGCCCATAAAAGTGAAGCTGCTTGAGAAGATGGTCGAGGTTCTGCCGGGTGATCTGAAAGGGATTCAGCTATACGACAGCGGCACGACGGCGGTTGAGGCGGGATTACGCACTTGCCGGGCGGCGACGGGCAAATGCGAGTTCATCTCTTGCTTCAGGGACTTCCATGGCAAGACCGGCCACGCTGTCAGCCTGGCGAATACGAATAAGCTGTACGGCCCAACCCGCGCATCGGGTTTTTATATGGTTCCGCGACCTGATACTTATCGCCCCTGGTGGACGCGAGAAGACGGCTCGCTCGACACTGAGAAATATCTGGAATACTATGATTCGTTTATCACAAACGGCACGGCTGGGCAGGTCGCCGCTTTCGTCCTGGAGCCGATCCAGGGCTGGGGCGGATCGGTAATGCCGCCGGATGACTTCTTCCCCAAGCTCAGCAAGTTCTGTAAAGAGCGCGGCATTTTGCTTTTTGCTGATGAAGTGCTGACCAGTTGGGGTCGCACGGGCAAGTATCTGTGTATGGAACATTGGGATATCGTCCCGGATGTTGTGACGCTTGGCAAAGGCTTCGGAAACGGCTTCCCTGTGACCGCTATGGTTGTGCGCGAAGAGTATGTGGAGGCGGTGGATAAAATCAGCGCGAGCACCAGCTACGGCGGCAACCCCATGGCCTGCGCCGCCGCCCTTGCGAGTATAGAAGTAATCGAAGAAGAAGGACTTCTTGAGCACACGCTTGAGCTTGAAAATCTATTCCGAAAGAAGATGGCTGATTGGACAACTAAATACAACATCGTAGGCGACACCCGTGTTAAAGGCTGCCTTATGGGCGTCGAGTTAGTCAAAAACAAGACAACAAAAGAGCCATTTGACGAAGCAGGCAAAATGGTCTACCAGGAAGCGTTCAGACGAGGTCTTGCGTGGATTCCGGCGGGGCATATTCTGCGAATGAGCCCGCCTATCATAATGCCGAACGAAGTAGCCGAAAAGGCGATGGATATTATTGAAGAAGCAATCGCGTATACCGAGAAAAAACTGGGGTACGCCTAAATAATCGGAGGAGATAGATGACTGAATTTGCGGTTGGTGTAGTCGGGGCGGCGTCAAGAGGACGAAGCTTTTTTAAGCCCTTTATGTGCAATCCGCATACGCGCGTTGAGGCGTTGTGCGACATAAATGAAGAGGGATGCAAGAAGTCAGCGGAAACAATCGGAGTGTCCAAGGTTTATACGGATTACGAGGAAATGTTGGACAAGTCCGGTGTTAATATGGTCGTCATCGGCACTCCAATGCCGCTGCACGTGCCGCAGTCGCTGATGGCTCTCGAAAGAAATATACATGTGCTTAGCGAAGTGCCGGCGGCTGTGTCCA
Organism: Armatimonadota bacterium; assembly: GCA_030650495.1. Classification (GTDB taxonomy): domain Bacteria; phylum Armatimonadota; class UBA5829; order UBA5829; family JAUSEB01; genus JAUSEB01. The sequence continues at coordinate 10,342 of JAUSEB010000230.1, forward strand.
TCGAGGAAGCGAAAGAGCTGGTTCTCGCCGTCAATAAGAGCAAAGCCAAGTATATGATGGCGGAGAATTACTGCTACATCCGCTCCAATGTCCTAGTACGAGAATTAGCTAAAGCCGGGCTGTTCGGGGAAATGTACTTCGCCGAAGGCGAGTATCTCCACGAGCTTAAAGAACTGAACGAGATCACCAAATGGCGCCGCAAATGGCAGACCGGCATAAACGGCAATGTTTATCCCACACACAGCCTTGGCCCAATTCTACAGTGGCTTGGCGATGACCGTGTGGTCAGCGTCTGCTGCGCCGGGTCGGGACATCACTACAAAGACCCAAGAGGCGACTATTACGAAAACGAAGATAGCACAAGTATGATGTGCCGCACGGCAAAAGGTGGCTTAATCAATCTTCGCCTGGATATGCTTTCCAATCGACCGCATAATATGACATACTATTCGCTCCAGGGAACCGACGGCTGCTACGAGTCCGCCCGGGGTTTCGGCGATCAGCCAAAGATTTGGCTGAAATCAAAGTCCGAGAAGATCGAGTGGAATGCCTTGAAGGATTTGGAGGAGGAATATCTTCCCGATTGGTGGCTGCATCCTCCAAAAGAAGCTCTTGAGGCAGGCCACGGCGGCGGCGACTACTGGCAGGTTCAGGATTTCGTGCAGGCGATTCTGGATGACAAAGAGCCGCCTATCGGCATCCACGAGGCTATGGATATGACCCTTCCCGGCCTCGTCAGCCAACAGTCCATAATGCAAAATTCCGCCTGGCTCCCCGTGCCGGATTCGAGGGAATGGTAAGGAAAGTTGAGGGTTGAGAGTTGAGGGTTGAGGGAAGAGAATCGCAGATAAAACCCAAGATTGGGCTTTTGGGGCTATATATTGAGCTGTACGATAACGCTTTGCCCGAAGTTCGCCCGCGTATTGACGGCTTCTGTGCGACAATCGCCGAGGAGTTGCAAGAACGGGATATAGATGTAGTCACAACAAATATCTGCAGGCTGGAGAGTGAGTTCGAAGCCGCAATTAAGTCTTTCGAAGACACCGGTGTTGACGCTGTCGTCACGCTGCATCTGGCCTATTCGCCATCCCTCGAATCCGCTCAGGCTCTTGCGAAAACCAAGCTCCCTATTATCGTTCTCGATACAACTCCAACCTATGAATATGGCCCTGAGCAGAACGCCGCCGAGTTGATGTATAACCACGGCATTCACGGCGTTCAGGATATGTGCAACTTGCTCATCCGCAACGGTAAGCCCTTTGAGATAGAATCCGGCCACTGGGAGAAATCCGATGTCCTAGATCGTATAGCAGCATGGGCTGAAGCCGCTATGGCGGTAACAGCTATGAAGACCGCCAGGGTCGGAATCATCGGCGCTCAGTTCAAAGGTATGGGCGACTTCGCTATTCCATTTGAGGTTCTACGCTCGACGATAGGTATAGAAACTATTCACTGCGATCCTTCCGTAATCCAGTCTCTTGTGCCCGATAAAGATGATAAGGCGGTTGAGGATTGCATCGCTTCTGACCAAGTGAGATTCATGGCGGAAGATTTGGATTTGGCGCGCCAACGAGAAACCACCCGCGCTTGCCTCGGTGTTCGCCGCTGGATAGAAAAAGAAAACTTAACCGCCTTCACTATGAACTTTATGCAAATAGACAAGGCTTCCGGCCTTCCCACTGTTCCATTCTTAGAAGCAAGCAAAGCAATGGCTGATGGCATTGGATACGCGGGTGAGGGTGACGTATTGACCGCCGCATTAGTTGGCGCTCTAATGTCAGTCTTTACAGACACTACTTTCACCGAAATGTTCTGCCCGGACTGGCACGGCGACAGCATTTTCCTGAATCACATGGGAGAAATGAACCTTAGCTTGTCGGCTACGAAACCCAAATTAAGGGAAATGGATTTCCCGTGGACTGACGCGGAAAATCCCATATTCGCGGTCGGCAAGTTCAAAGCAGGTGAAGCCGTATTGGTCAATCTTGCGCCTGGTCCGAATGACAGCTACTCGTTGATTGTCGCGCCTGTGACAATGCTGGACATTAAGGGCAAGGACAACATGTCGGATCTGATACATGGCTGGTTCCGCCCAGAAATGCCGGTTGGCGATTTTCTTGAGGAATACAGCCGCGCGGGCGGCACGCATCACCTGGCATTGGTCTATGGCGATGTACTTGAGCAAATTGTCCGGTTCGGAATGTTGATGGGATGGAACGTCGTTGCGTTGGGATTTGATCTTAGTTAGTTAGAGGATAGATATATGAAAACACTTGGTGTGGGCATAGTTGGCTATGGTTTCATGGGCAAAATGCACACCTATTCGTATAAATCTTTATCAATGTTATACGAGCCACCGCCTGCCGCAATCAGATTGGTGGGCGTTGCCACAAGAAGCGAAGTCTCCGGCAAACTTGGAGTAGAGCAG
>JAUSEB010000233.1 GCA_030650495.1 Armatimonadota bacterium
CATCTGTGGCCAAAAACCCTAATCCCGCCCCGCAGCCGCGCTGACCAGGCCTCTGCCTATCTCATCCCTCTGAATCTGGTTCGTGCCTTCGTAAATCTGGGTGATCTTGGCGTCGCGCATCATTTTTTCGACCGGATATTCTTTCATATATCCGTAGCCGCCAAAGACCTGCACCGCATCGGTAGTCACTTCCATAGCCACGTCGGACGCGAAGCATTTGCACATAGCGGAATACATCGTAGCGCGCTTGCCCTTGCTGGAGTCAATCCATCTGGCGGTCGAATAGATTAGCGCGCGCGCGGCTTCGACCTTCATCGCCATATCGGCGAGCATGAATCTAAGTCCCTGGAAGCTGGAGATCGGCGCGCCGAACTGCCGCCGCTCGCGGGAGTAGTTCACGGCCAAATCGAGCGCTCCCTGCGCGATTCCAAGCGCCTGCGAAGCGACTCCCGGGCGGGACATATCGAATGTCTTCATCGCCGTGAAGAAGCCAGTCCCCGGCCTGCCAAGCACGTTCTCCGCCGGGACGCGACAGTCCTGGAATACCAGTTCGCGGGTGGCCGAAGCGCGAATTCCCAGTTTATTCTCTTTCTTGCCGAAGCTGAATCCGGGCGTTCCCTTCTCGACCACTATGCAGGACACGCCTCGCGGGCCGCGAGCCGGGTCGGTGACGCAAAAAACCGTGTATATGTCCGCCTCGCCGCCATTTGTGATCCACTGCTTGGTTCCATTGAGGATATACTCGTTACCATCGAGGACGGCGCGGGTCTGCATTCCGGCGGCGTCCGAACCTGCGTTTGCTTCGGTCAGGGCAAATGCGGCGAGCTTCTTGCCGGAGGCGATTTGCGGCAAATACTTCTGCTTCTGCTCCTCACTGCCGGAGATTATGATCGGGAAAGTCCCCAGTCCAGTCGCGGCGAATGCAAGAGAGATTCCGCCGCAGGCTTTTGAAAGCTCCTCGGTGACCAGGCACATATTCATAACTCCCGTGTCTCCGGCCATACCGTCGTATTTGTCCTCGATAAAGACGCGGAAGAGGTCCGCCTCAGCTATGGCCTCGACTATCGGCCATGGAAACTCGCACGACTCGTCGTACTCAGCGGCGACGGGGCGTATTTTCTTATCCGCGATCTCTTTAGCAACATCTTTCATGAACTGCTGCTCTTCCGTGAAGAAGTAGTCCATCGTATCCTCCTGTGAACCCAAGCGGGGTGTAAAGCAAACTCAAGCTATTATAACAAATAGCGGCCCAGGCAACTACGCCATGGCCGCAATCTTAAGAATTGTTCGTTTTTCGGCAAGCATATTCCTCCTGAAAACACGGGAGGAATTGACATTTATGGAGTTTAACTATGCTGCGGGAACTGCCTTGAGCGGCATCCTAACAATTTCAAATAATGCCGTTCCCGCAGCATAAATATATAAGTTGTAGGGGCGAAGCATCTGCCCCACGACTTCGCACATTGGATCGGAGATAAATGCAGGTGAGAGTTCAGTTCTGCGGGAACCACGTCATGCTGAACTTGATTCAGCAACTATTCTACTAGGGAATAGACCCTGAATCGAGTTCAGGGTGACGTGTATTGAGGTTGTTCAATCCCGCAGAACTGAACTGATACAATATACTTACTTAGAATCCATCATATTGATGGTGTGGCGTTTATTACTCTTGTCTAAGTAAGTAACTTCTGTATTGGATTGCCACCATATATCCCTTGCGCCATTTACGCTTTGATGAACACGCTTCCCGGAAATCAGATCAAAAAACTGAAGCTTTGCTCCACTATCTTGCATTGAGTTTTTAGCATCCAATATATTTATCCCGGAATCGGAACCGTAACGATTGGTAAAAGAGTCATTGCGCTTAGTAAAATTAGAGATAATAGCTGCTATCCTTCGGCTCGGCGATGGAAGAATCGCTTGCGTAAACGCGGATGTTTTTACACTCTTCACCTTCACGGATATTTTCAATGCGCGTCCCTTATCGGCGTCAAAGCTAATCAACGTGATTGAAGGAGTTTGGACTTGTTGAAGAACACAGTGACTCGAATCCAGCCAGTAGCATTGCGCTATATTTATTTGATTGCCGGATACTCGGATTCTGGATTTATCAGACAATCTAACTAAATAGACGCCGCTCAAGCTGTAATCTTCGTTTTTTTCCCACTGCACAATGGCGTTTTTCCCGTCAGGGCTTAAGCTTAAGAAACAAATCTCACGTGCGTTATCTCCACTTATTTTACGGTCAAGACCACTGGCAATGCTCAAGTAGCTCAAACATAATGACATAACAAGCGCTATGACGCCATATCGAATGGTTCGGGTGCGGGTGGAAAGCGTCAGGCCAAACCTCGCGGTCAATATAGCCGCTATTAAGGGACCGGCAAACCAAATGAAAGGAATCGAGTCGCCGGTGGCATTTGGGGGATTGCCTATGGAGAGCAAGTAAACGTATAGCGACAAGCCGGCGGTCAGCCCCAGCATAACGATAATTCCGCCAAAAATCCCAGGTAGTACGACTGAGCATATTGCGCCAATTAGATATGGCAGCCCTAATATGCAAGTTGAGTAGACTATACCTATTGCCAGCCGATCGAGCGTGGCAAACCGAGCATATATGTCTGGACAAGTTAAGTAATATATAACCGCCGCTAAGATGGAAACCAACACGATGGTTCCTAGCCCAACAATGATCTTTGCCAGCATGACTTTCTTCCAGGAAATCCGCCGTGAATATAAGAAGCCGGCGGCGCCGCCTGATATTTCACTGGAGTATGCGCTGAACCCGAAAAGAAGAGACACTATCATCATCAGGGACAACCAGGGAGTTATTGTGTCCAGACCCGAAGGGCAAAACGTGTAGCTCTTACCGAAGATGATAGGGCCAACTACGGAAGCAAGCAGCGCTAATCCCCATATTCGCTTTTCACGGAACTCTTTCCAAATCAAGCTTTTCATTTATGACCTCCATTGGCCCAATCAATGCTGACGGCCTTGACAGTCCCTGTTGGGATATCAACAACCAAGCACTTTCCATAACCGGACATAAACACTTGGCCGCCATGCCAATCAACTTGCTCCACGCCGTATCGGTAAACCTCCCGGTTTGGCTTCACGACTATGCTTTCTCTAGTTTTCAAATCCACCAGCCACAAATCCATGCCTGTTCCCGCCGAAGACTTTATGTCAATCAGGATATTGCGGTTATTAGGACTTATAGAGGCAGCCAGTTTATACTGAAGGTAGGGTTCTTGAATCAATGCATCCTCTCCAGCGGGAATTTCCAATACTTTCACTGTTGAGTTATTCGCAACATCCCATTTTAGAATAGCTACATTGTCTTCCTTGGGGCATTGCTGGGCCAGCCATACTACGTCCCTGCCTGAAAACCCGATGGGCAAAATCATATTAGAAAATCTCCGAGTGATTATGATACCGCGACGCTGGTCTTCATACATTAAGTCTGAACCGAACAGCGCTCGATTTTTGGTATATATTTGTTTCACAATAAGCGACCCATCCGGTAAACCAATAGGCTTTAGACTGCAGCGCTTATAAAGTGAATGTTTGCCTAGTAATGACTGCTTAATTTCCTTTGCATAAGGCGCTGCTATTATCAACACCGCCAAACCAGTCAGCGCAATCCGAGTGATTGGCAGTGGTTTTTTGCCTGAGAAAATTGTGAGAATGAATGAACTGATTAGTGGTCCGATTACCGCCAGAGCAAAGAATCTGACTGAAATGATGAGATAGTCGTATTGACTTAAATCCGGGTTGTTGAATCGAAACATTTGGCCGCCGTTTACCATTTCAAATGTGCTCAATACATAAGCATAGGCCACAAGAGAAGCTAATACTCCAACGGCGATAGAAAACCATTGCGATATCGTTCGAGAGAGCAACTGGCAAATGGCGAATATAGCCATTGCCTCCAAAGCCATTATCTCCGCGAATAAAGTATAGTAAGCCCATCCCTGATGTCCTGCAAATATCTTTCCAACACAAAAGAATATGACGCCAACGGCAATCATAGGTGAGAAAGAAGTTATGAACCAGGAGCCAAGCCGATTCACAGGCAAGTGCGCGCATGTATATTCGCTTTTGGATTGCTCTCTACTTGCTTTGACCGCCGACCACATGGCCACAACCATCAGCATCCCGCATCCGGAAATAAACCGCAGAAAATCCGCTTCCCTGGAATGATCAGAATATGAGCCGATGATCGCCACTAATAGCATCGGCGTAATGAATATGAGAAGAAGCGCGAGCCAGCTTTCCCTGAACTCCTTCCACCACAGCCTTTTCCAGATTTGCCCTGTCATCTATACATCCTCCGACTTGCCAACGAGAGCAACGAATATATCTTCAAGGTTCAGGTCTTCAACTCTCATCTCAACCGGACCAAGTGCTTTTGCTGCGGCAAGTGTCTCTTCGGAAAACTCTTTCACTATCACAGCCGACTGCCTTCCGCTTGTCTCCACGTTTAACATATTCGGAATCGAGAAAAACGACGGCGGGGACGAGTCAAAGCTTAGGATTACTTGCTTTACACTCGCCTTCAAATCTTCCATGGTCGAACAGTGGATGAGTTTTCCATTGTCAATCACTCCGACCCAGTCAGCTACGCGCTCCACTTCATGAACTATATGCGATGAGAAGAAAACCGTCCGCCCTTCTTCCTGTATTAGATCAATCACTCCCTCAAGAAAATCACGCCGGACAACAACGTCAAGTCCCGCCGTAGGCTCATCGAGTATCAGCAGCTCAGGGCGATAGGCCATTGCCAGCAGCAGCGCAAGTTTTGCCTGCATACCCCGGCTCATTTGGCCGACTTTTCTATCACCCGGCAGCTCCAGCCGTTTCTTTAACTCCGCCGCCAATGAGTCATTCCAGCCTGGGTAGAAGCCTTTGCAAAACCAGATGATCTCATCAACCTTCATCCAGTCATACATCTTCTGGCCTTCCGCCACGTATCCGATGCGTCTCTTGACCTCCATTGAACCCTTAACACTATCCAGCCCCAAAATCCGGGCTTTGCCGGAAGTAGCGTTCAGCAGGTCAAGCAGAATGCGAATGGTCGTTGTCTTGCCGGCCCCGTTTCTGCCAAGGAACGCGAATACGCTCCCTTGCGGAATCCGAAGCGATAGGTTATCAACCGCTGTGTGCTTCCCAAATCGCTTCATCAATCCAATTGTCTCTATGGCGTATTGTCCGTTACCGTTCATTCTTGTCACTCCTTTTCATCTCAGCCTGTGGAAAACCATTATTGGCCGCTATTATGCGCTCCTCAAGAAGCTTTCTTACATCGACAAACGAAACACCGAGGTTATATGCGTCAGCAAGAGCGTCATCAATTGCGTGAGTTAGTATATCCTGGCGAAATTTGTCCGTTGTTCCTCCGCCATCCCCGGCCACAAAACTTCCAAGTCCATGCCTGGTTTCTATCAATCCCTCTATTTCCAAGGACTTATAGGCTTTGCTTACCGTCAGCGGATTGACCCGGAGCTTGATCGCCGTTTCGCGCAACGAGGGCAGGCTGTCACCTCTTTTCAGTGAACCTGAGGCTATCGCCCTTTTAATCTGGTACACTATCTGCGAGTATACCGGCGTAGAGCTTGCAGTATTGATTCTTAGTATCATATTAGCCACCAGTGTATTAGTGATGTATAACAGTATATATCTGGCAATTAGACTTGTCAATAGGTTTAGAAAATATTTTTTTACCCAGCTTTTATTGACGCATCAGGGCAATCAGCGTTAGACTTTCCTATATCAAGCGACAAGTCGGAGCGAGCATTGATCGAATACGTTTCCCTCAACGAAGACAATCTCGAAGCCGTCCATGCGTTATCCAATCGGAATTTGGAATTCGATAACGTCTCATTTGATATTTTCCGATTTAAGACTCTCCAAGACCCGAATTTCGACCCGGCCATGGCTATAGTAGCGATGTCCGGCGGCAGGCCATGCGGTTATATGATGGGAGTCTGCCGGGATAATGGCGATAGCATATCCGCCGCCGTCAAGTTGCGATATGCTGCGGGAATGGTCTTTTTGAACAGACTGATGTATTTAGTCGTCTGCAATTCCCGCAGCTTTTGTTGGTCGCTCGCTGCGGGAACTGCCTTATGCTTAATCCAAGGCTTTATCTAAACACACCGTTCCCGCAGCATAGTGGTATGCCAGGTCAATTAGATGCGTTCGCCCTGACAAAAAAGGGAGGGAAATCAACAACCTGAGCCAAATAGGTAGTTTAGGGGAGCATCCCAGGTTTATGACAAGGGAAAGGTTGGCGGTTTACGGTTAACGGTTCTGTTTCGGGCGAGACGGCATATCGCGTCCGATCAAGTCTTATTCTAACTTCTAACTTCTAATTTCTAACTTCTAAATGGGAGGACATTTACGTGGCAAGTAAGGACGGTTTGGAACTTCACGTTATATCGAGCACTCACTGGGACAGGGAATGGTACAACACATTCCAGGAGTTCCGCATACAGCTTGTGGACTGCCTTGATCTTCTGCTCAAGCTGTTGGACGAGGATCCGAAGTTCTGGCGCTTCACGCTGGATGGGCAGACTTCGCCTGTGGAAGATTACCTGGAAATTCACCCTGAGAAAGCTGAGGCTATCAAGAAATATGCTAAGGGCGGCCAGATAGAGCTTGGTCCGTGGTACGTGTTGGCGGACGAGTGGCTTGCAAGCCCTGAGTCCCACATCCGAAATATGCAGATCGGAACAGCCATAGCAAGGAAGTTCGGCAGCGAGATGCGCGTGGCGTATCTGCCTGACGAGTTTGGACATATCGGCCAGATGCCGCAGATCATCGCCGGATTCGGGATGGATTCCGCCTTCTTCTCACGCGGATGCCTCGTTCGAGATACAAGCACGCAATTCTGGTGGGTCGCGCCGGACGGCACGAAGGTGTTGGCGAACAGCCAGGGCTACGGCAATGGGAGCAGGCCGTTCAGAAGTCCCGAAGGTCAAATGGAACTGATAGACGAAGAAGTCAACCTGATGAGTCAGCGAACAAAGACCGGCCACGTGCTGCTGATCGTCGGCAGTGACCATCGCGACCCATTGCCGCGACTCCCTGAGCTTGTAAAGGAATACGGCAAGACGCGCCCGCATAAGATATCCCACACGACACTTGGCGGCTTCTTCGACGCTATAAAAAAGACCGGCCTCAAGGGTATCCCATCGGTATCAGGCGAGCTTAGAGACCATTTGTGGGTGGGAACCGCCCTGACGCTCTACAACTGCCTTTCATCCCGGATGTTCAATAAGCAGGCCAACCAGAAGTGTAACGATGAGTTGGAGAAATGGGCAGAGCCGCTGACGGGAATCGCGGCGCAATTGGGCATAACGCATCCGTCCGCGCTGCTTTACCAATCCTGGAAATATCTCATACAGAACTACGCGCATGATTCCATTTGCGGCTGTAGTATTGACAAAGTTCACGACCAGATGATGACCCGCTTCGAATCGTCCGAGGAGATCGCGAACACGCTGAAGGGACGCGCGCAAAAAGGCATATCCACTAAAGCCAAGCTGGGCAAGATTCCCACAGGCGCGCCTGTCTTCAGCGTCTGGAACCCGTCAACTCATACTCGTTCGGGATTGGTCGAAGTCATTCTTGAAGCCCCAAAGGATTGGCCGAAACAGTCGGGGATAAC
>JAUSEB010000238.1 GCA_030650495.1 Armatimonadota bacterium
AAACCGGAGTTTCCCGCTGTAATGGCAATTTCCATACCATTTTCGAGATTGCCGTCGAACTCGTCTATTATTATATGGTCAACATGGTCGTGAGTGAATACCAAGTATTCGGTTCCCTCAGCTGTCCATAATTCCCGACCGTCGTGATCGAACATAACATAGCCGCAGAGGATTTCGTCCAGGCCGTCGCCGTCAATGTCGCAAACTCCCAGATCATGCCCGTGTTCGCGGCTTCTCCACCAGAGCAACTCCAGCTTGTCATTTAGAACCCAGAACGCGGTATGTATGTCCAAAACAACAATATCTCTGCCGGGGCCAAGTCCTCTGATGTTGGCGGGATAGACCTTATACGCAGGCATGTAAGGAGTCTCATTTTCCCTGCCTCCCCGGTTTCCCATCTCGTTGCAAGGCGGCGCCGGGCGTTCGAGTTTTATTCCTCCGCTATGAATATCGAGCAGTTTGATCTTTGGCCCGTCAAAGAGCAATACATCCTGCTCGCCATCCCCATCAATGTTCCAGACTCGCACATGAGCGTCTTTCAGGACTTCACAAGACCACAGCACATTGCCTTCGACATCAACAGCAACCAGAGCGGCCCCGTCACGTGGAGCAAAACGATGATCGGTGGTTATCAAAACCGCGCCGCACAATTTGCCGCCGGGCGAAATATCCAAAGCAAGCTTGCCTCCACCTGGAAGTCTGGGCGGGTGGGAAATGCGTTTCCACAGCTTAGGCTTGCATAAACCTTCGGCGGACTTGGCGGCAGCCAGTCGTTCAGAGGATACATAGTTGGCTATCTCAGCGACTCCCGCGTTATCAGTGGTGACACGGCAGAAGCCGAATCGCGCAACCGTATTCGCGTATAATGCGACCCGTCCTCTTGGTAATGCGGAATCAGTAACATCAAATAGGGGTTCTCCGTCCATCCAACAGTGGATATTATCGCCTTTGCATTCCACCTTAAACTGGTAGTATCTATCCCGGTCAATTTCTATCTCGTGAGACGCGAGAGAGATCCATTTATCATCATCCCTGCGATATAGAACAATCCGGTTTTGGCATTCAAGAAAGAGCGCATAAGTCTGGCGGTAAGATACGTAGCGGAAGAATACGCCCGCGCGGCCGCATGTATTGAACATTTCGTCCATGGACGTGTCGCCAAGGGGCAGCAGTTGGCGGACATCGAATTCCAGGGTGAAGTCTCTCCACGAGCCGTCTCCAGCCTTTATGCAAGAGGTGAATATAGTCGGATGTTCGAGGACCTTCCGGTTCTCTTCATTGCAAACACACCATTCCCAGCAAATTCCATGGCGCCAGGTGACCAGGCTCCACTCCCCGAACGGTGAAAGGCGGATAGGTTCCTCAGCGGCGCTAAAAATGACCCCTTCAGGCGCGCTTTCAAGGGGCATCTCAACTAACAGCTTCATCGGCGGAAAAGGTCCTCCATTATAAATGCGGATGTACATTTACTCATTCAAGCGCGAGACCGTGGATTCCTGCGGGGGATGTTGGGGGAGGGAGTCGAGGGAGTCGAGAGAGTTTTCACCCTCACCCCAGCCCTCTCCCGTCAAGGGAGAGGGAGTTCCGTACCGTCAACCGTCAACCGACTGATCTACCGTCTTCCAAGCATCTGCCACCAGCGGCGTTCTCGTGGGAGCGCAGGCTCTGGCTCGGCATTAGCTCCTGTGGCGACCGGCTGGGCGAATTCTTCTTCGGAGTCGATAAATACCTGTTCCTGTATGACAGTCGCGGGTTCCGGCTCCGGCTCTTGAACAGGACTAGCGGGTTCCATTGAGGCAGGCTCCGGTGAGGAAGGTGTATCGATGAAAGGCTCGTCCAACGGGGAGTCGGTATCATCGCCCGTGCGACGATATAGATCTTCCAAAGCTTGAGAAGAGTCTTTTTGCGCGGGTTCACCGTTCGGTGGAAATTCGTCTTCAACAACTTCATAGGCTGCCACTTCCACGGGAATAGGCTCCGGTTGAGGCTTAGGCGTTTCGGTTGATTCCTCATGAGGTGGAGGAGTGACGATAACTGAATTCTCTATGTTATGCGGATCATCATGCATCATCTCCGCGTCGGCAATCCCGGTATTCTTGAACAGGTCATTGATGCGGCGGATGCGATCCTTGACATTAGAGTCTTCGGGAGCGGGCAGGGCATGGCATAATTCCGTAAACTCAAGGGACAATATGGCATTTGCATCCTGGGCGCGGTTCAACATCAGATTAGCGCGGTTCAGCATGATGTTCAGCTCACGATGCCTGTCCATTAGCTGCTGGACGAACTGGTTCATCGTTTCCTCGCGCTGCCTGTCCCTGGTAGTCTGCTCCTCAAGCATTTTGGCTTTCTGAGAAGCCATATCCTTTTGGTGCAGAAGCTTATTTATGCGTTCTTTTAGACGTTGAATAGATGATTCCGCCAACCTGTTATCCCTCGAATACGTCATATTGGCTGGACCAATTTATAACTCAAGTTTCCTCAAGCCCAACCACATAACAAGTATAGCCATAATGGGCGTGTACGGCAACTATATTTGGGCGCAAGTTGCTAGTTGCCGGTAGTGAATGCCGGCAACCAGCTAACCACTAACAACTAACACTAATCACTCACTCTTTACCCACTCATTGAATGCTTGGCCGGACGCGACTTCTATGACTTTTCGTCCTTTATAAGTGGTCTTAGAGCCTCCATACTGGAAGGCATACACCAAGTTACCCTTTTTATTGAATCGCAAAGCCACTGCCTGGGCGTCTGAAATGAGTTTTCCTTTTGCAAATGAGCGTTCCTTCCCTGGTTCTATACTCACATAGACAACATCGGCGCCTTGAGCCGTGCGCACAGTGAATGCTGAGACGGCCTTGGAATTGTCCGGCTGATCGTCCGCTAACTCATCTACGGAAAACATCGGCGTCTTGGTTCCCTTATACGGGACAAGGAACGTGTCCAGTTTCACCGGTATAATCGTCTTCACTTGATATTGCGCGAACTTGGCGGGGACTTCACCTTTTTTGTTATCCGCTATTGAGTAATCCACTATTGTGGGCTTAGGCGACGAGCCTGCCCCGCATATCAATAGATTGCCTCCGCTGGGATAATTGGACTTAACTGATTTTGCCGATACCGTAGGCTCCGCGCCGACTGAGAAGTGGAAATTCGAGTCTATTTTATGCTCCACGGCCCGGCCATGGACCCGATCTCGGACAAACCAGTAATCCGGAAGCCCGGCTCCTGATTTCAGGAAGACAATTTGGCGGCGGTGAATAGCTGTCGGGCATGTATGTATTGAGCCGTCAACAAAGTCAGACCCCTTTCCAGCGGCCCACGCATGCTCATCACCCACGTTATCTTCCTGAGAGGTGTCATTTGCGCAAATCGTGTTATGATACGCAGTGCTGTGCATCTTTTCGTTGGAAGGAAGCCCATAGCTGGTCATTCCGGGGTCTGTGAGTATTTCCCTGTTATACGCGTAAACCGTGAATCCCAACTGGTCCGAATGACAATGCGCTCGATTGCCCTTCTGGGTGTTCTTAAAGAACATCTGGCGCGCGTCCTCGAAAGGCTTTTCGTCCCACGCGGTTCGCATCACATACCAGCCGTCGAATGCTCTGGATGTCTCGCTTGGGGCCTTGCCTTCTTTGCCATAGGAGTTCATATACTTAAAGTCCGGGCGGTCATATAGTTCCATATAATAGTCCGGCACGAACGGGCCGCCGGGCGGAAGCTCCGCCAATCGCCCGCAGTCGCCGATCGTAGGGCCGGAGCCGTTAGCATAACTCGACCAGGCGATTGCGTCGTATAGCTTCGCCATCTTTTGTTCATGCTCCGGCTTCAGTTTAATACCGGCCTTTCGAATATTGGCGTATTGGTGGGTCATCTGCCCCGCTGCAATAGGAACATACATAGTGGAATCTTCGACTTCCCTGCCGCTCTCGAAAACATCTTTGTCGAGAGACCTCTCAAATGACTCCATCGAGTCTTGCAGCCATGTTTTCTGCTCGGCGAATTCAGGATATTTGATCGCGTTTCCAAAGAGACTGGAATTGACATTGGTGAGCCAGTTGCCGCCCATGTGAAGCCTTATTCCGTCCAACAAATCCATATGCTGCCAAACGGACAATATGAGATTCATCTTCAGATCGCGGCTGAAATACTTGTTTTCCGCGCACCAGATAGGAGTCATTCTGGTAAATGAACTGCATCGGCCCGCGGCCCTCAGGCCGACCCATGCGTCGATAAGATCGCCTTCGTAGTTCGTGTCCCAGCCGGGGTAGGGGAAGTCACGCAGGTAATCCGTGAGGAGTTCCGAGACCTTTTGGGCGTATTTTTCATCAGCGGAGTCGGTATACGCGCTAGTAATCATATGGAAAATGCTGTAGGCTCCGGGAAGAAGCCCCAATGATGGGCCGGGCGCTCCCGGCTTCAAAGCCATCCAGTCCCAATCACTGCTTGCGAATTGATATGCAAAGCCCGCATCCTCAACACGGTTCTGCATCCACATAGCGACTCGTTCATTTTCCTTGTATTCCGGCTTGGCTTTGACAGGCTCGGCTTGCGCGGCGTGATGTTTGATCAGTTCGTCCGCTGCTTCGTCCCATCGCTGCGCGTCGGCGGCTTTCCAGAACGACGCCATCTCAGGCAAATCCCGCCGAAGATGCGCGCTCATCACCTTCGCGACATCAGCGGCAGGCCTTAGATGGTATCTTGGATGAACGCGGAACCTGTGTATGCGGGAGCCATAAGCATCAGAATTATCACCGAGATCAACATGTATCCACCTGGCCGGAATATCTTCCAAACCTATTGTGTGGCGGGCATTTGGAGAATCAGTCTCCAGGACGACTTGCCACGGCCCTTGCGAACTCTCGTTGGATATCTCTACGCGAATACGTGAAGGCGTCCGGCGCACCAGCTCAGCGTCGTATTCCAACAGCCCGATAAGCCGGGTCTGGCCGAGGTCGATTGTGAATTCCTCGTGCTGCTCCATATCGGCAAATACGCAGCCGCCACGGTCCTGGCCGCGCACGGGATTCTTGCCGCCGATTATGCCTTCGAGTTCAAAACCGTCGTGGATTTTAGACGGAGACGATATACTTGCGCCTTCCGGAACAGTGGCGTAGTCCCTGTACCATTCGGAAAGATCGCGGGACTCATAAGCCCTTGCAGCTGGAGAAAGCATCATAAAAACAGCGAACAAGAGAACGACGCGCATGAGTCTGGGTGTCATGGAAATGTATTCCTCCTTATTGTCCGACATTTCAGTTTGGTGTTTCGGCAATTCAAATGCCGAAACATGTCAAAAGGCGTGGGGTTACAATCATCCCACGCCCTATCAATATAACGTTAAACAGTAAGTTCTAGTTTCCTTCTTCGTTTATCGCCTGCTGCTGGGCCGGCACATCATCGAAGATAGGAAGATAGTCGCGCCAAATCGTGTTTCTTGCGCCGTCCAGGTACTTGGTAAGACTGATAAACGGCACATACTTGGGCCTTCTTGGAAGCCGCTTGAGCGTAAAGCAGACCTTCTGTAGTGATTTGTCGCCCTTCTTTGTATTGCACTTCCGGCAGCAGCACACCAAATTGTCCCATGTTGTAGCCCCGCCGAGCCGCTTAGGAATGACGTGGTCTATCGTCAGCTCCTTGGATGTATGGCCGCAGTACTGGCACGTGTAGTTATCGCGCGCGAAAATGCTCCTGCGTGACAGGCGCAGCTCAGGCATTGGCCGTCTTACGTGCCTGCGCAGCCTTACGACCGACGGGAGATCGAATGAGCCGGATATGGTGTGGATTATTGCCGAGTTGGTGTGCAACACGTCCACTTTTCCGAGGAACATGAGGCTAATAGCGCGCTTCATGTTACAGACATTTAGCGGCTCATAATCGCTGTTCAAGACCAATACTTCGTGACTCATCAACTACCACCAATAATGAGAAAACCCGCCATGAAACTTTCTCACAGCGGGTCAGGACGCGAGCGCATTCTCTCTGTTTTGAAAATGTTGGGAATGGCATAGGCTGTCTTCGACGAGTTTCAGCCTGCGAGCCTTTACCCCTCTGGAAGAGTGAGATTGATAGAAACTTGTGTCAGCGCTCATTGCTTGGTTCATTTCTGATTACAGATTTCTGAGGAACTAACATAGTTCAAGTTATTTCCAATTGCATTTTAGCAGGGCTTGGGCGGAGATGTCAAATCGCGTTTTAGCCACGAAAGTCGGTTCGGGGAGGAACGCGGATTAACGCTGATAAGCGCAGATGCGAAGATGGAAAAGCTGTCAGCTGACAGCTGACAGCTTAAGACCAACCGTCAACCGTCAACCGTCAACCGTCAACCGACAACCGTCAACCGTCAACCGTCAACCGTCAACTGACAACCGTCAACCGACAATCACCTGGCGGCGCGATGCAGCAGATGCGCGGCGAGAGCCAGCGAGAGCATTATGGACATTATCGCGACCGACCACCCTTCCTGCTTGCTTAGCTTGAAATGCCGGAAATTCGCGATGACAACCCCAAAGGCCATAGGCACAAGCGCCGGGAGTCCGGTGAAGTAATCAGTCATCGTCACCGCCAGCATCGCTAATGACAGGAAAGGCAGCACATACCAGAAAGTGCGGGCAGGCTCCATTTTCAGTTTGTAAATAGCTCCGAAAAATAGCGCAAGGAAGACAAGGTCAGCCGGGCCGATAAAGCCCACCACCTTGCCGCCGCCTCCAGGAACCAATATGGGAGCGCTGACGGCTTCAACGATTTGTGGCGCCATCGTTACCATTTGCTTCGTTGGACCCCAGGTAACGGTCCAGACATCGATGAACGCGGAAAAAGCGGCTATCGGCAGGATGATATTCTTTTCTCTTAGAATGAACGATACTAAATATCCTAGGAAAACGGATGTCAAAATGCGAGTAATGTCGAGAGCCAGCGAGAGGTAAATAGCTTCATCCATGGTTCTCCTTACGAATAAAAGCCCGGAGAATGCAGCCAAAGACAGCAGAAACGCGATACCCGCCGGAGCAAATTTCACCTGCAAAGCGCATATATATCTGATAACAAGTATCTGCGCCGCCATGAAAATGGTGGTGAAGACGATCATATCCGGGGTCGCGCCGAAAAGCCGGATGTGCGGGATTAGCAGTCGCAATACAACAAAAGCGACTAGAGAAGTAACCAGATACAAGTTGACGGTTGTCGGTTGACGGTTGTCGGTTCTTTGCCGCGGCGGCGAGCCGCCGTTTTGTTTTTCTCTCAACTTTGAACTCTCGACTTTCTTTGACAAGGATTATAGCATACAGTAGAATTAACTCATAGTTACAAATGTAGGGGGGCATCCCAAGATAAAGGTAGAAAGAGATCTTTTATCACGAAACCACGAAATTCCAGAAAGCACGAAAGGAAAATAGGAAGTGGCTAGTGGCTTGTGATTAGTGGCTGGTATTCCACTGACCATCAGCCACTATTCACTAACCACTCTTTCTCTTTTCGTGTTTTCTTACTTTCGTACTTTCGTGATTAAGAATCTTCCGTTGAATTTGGGATGCCCCTACGGTTTCACTATGGAGGCGCGAATGGATCAACTGAGAATAGTAGTGGCTGACGACGAAGCTATCATCCGGCTGGATTTGAAAAAACTGCTGGAAGAAATGGGGCATGCCGTTGTGGGTGAGGCCGCCGATGGCCAGAAGGCTATGGACCTGGCGCGGTCGCTGCGCCCGGATGTCGTCATCATGGATATCAAGATGCCGATTATGGACGGCTTGGACGCCGCTAAGATTATTTCAGCCGAGAAAATCGCGCCGGTGATCCTGCTTACCGCCTACAGCCAGAAAGACCTCATCGACCGCGCCAAAGAGGCGGGAGTGTTCGCATATCTGGTAAAGCCATTCAAAGAAGCCGACCTGGTTCCCGCCATTGAAGTCGCTATATCCAGATACCTGGAATATCAGGAATTGGAAACCCAGGCGACGGACTTGGCGGACAAGCTGGAAACCAGAAAGATCGTCGATAGAGCCAAAGGAATCCTTATGGATAAGTACGGACTAAAGGAAACCGAGGCCTTCCGGCGAATCCAGGCGCAAAGTATGAACACAAGGAAATCCATGCGCGAGATCGCCGAAGCAATTGTAATAGCGCACGAAGTATGAAAAAAGCCGCAAAGTCAAATCCTGATGACGAGTTATTGAAACAGCCATCGTCTCAAGACGAGCTGAATGAAGCGCGTCGAGAGCTGGCCGCCGCACAATCGAAACTTGCCAGGCTGGAGACAACGCTCGAAGAAAAAGAAATAGAGACGGAAGCTCTGCGCTTGCTCGGGCAGGCGATAGGCTCCACTCTCGACCTCGAAGAAATGCTCAGGATGGTCGCCGACATAGTGGTCAAAGTGACCGGCACCGACCTCTGCCTCATTTACATCCTAAACGAGTCCAAAACCGAGCTTGCTCTTCGCGCCGCCAGCCGACCCGCCAGAGGCGTTATTGGGAAAATCAGACTGAAAGTAGGCGAGGGGATCACCGGCTGGGTTGCCAAAGAGCGCAAGCATGTTGCCATCAACAAAGACGTGTTTCTTGATTCGCGCTTCAAGCCGGTTCCGGAATTTCAGCAGGACAATTACCAATCCATGCTTTCGGTCCCATTGCCTGGAAAAACAGAACTCGTTGGCGTTATTAACGTGAGGACTAATCCCCCGCACGATTATACTGAGACTCAGGTCAAGCTGCTGAACAGCATCGCTCATCTGGTTGGAGGAGCAGTGGAGAACTCCGAGCAGTTCAAGCGGCTGGAAAAAAGGGCGTCGCATCTAACGGCTCTTTCCGAGATCAGCCGGACAATCACCTCCGACCTCTATCTGGACGAAGTGCTGCAGCTAATCGTGGCGATGACCGCCGATAGTATGAATTTCAGGATATGCTCAGTCATGCTGTTGGATGAAGAGCACGGCGAACTGGTAATCAAAGCCACGCAAAGTCAAAGCCGGGCTTATATCAAAAAGCCTAACCTCAAACTTGGCGAGAGCGTCGCGGGCAGGGCAGTGACGGAAAGAAAGCCGATAACAGTGCTCGACGTACGAAAAACTCCCGGCTATCGTTACCCGGACATCGCAAAGCAGGAGGGTCTCTGCTCCCTTGTTTGCATGCCGTTATCTGTGAAGAATAAGATCATCGGCGTACTGAACTGCTACACCGCGAAACCACACGTTTTCACAGACGAGGATATTCAGCTCTTGAGCGCGCTCGCAAGCCATGCCGCTATTGCAATCGAGAACGCCAAACTGATGGTTCGGTCCGCGATCATACAAGAGATGCATCACCGTGTTAAGAATAGCCTTCAGACTATCGCCAGCCTCCTCCGGCTGCAGATTCGCTACGGCAAGTTCGACTCGGTGGAGCAAGTGCTTAATGAGAGCTTGAACAGAATACTCGCCATCGCCGCCGTCCACGAAATGCTTTCACAGGAGAACATGGACGATGTCAATATCAAAAAGATCGCGGAGAACATAATTGCCGCTACTACGCAGGGATTGATCTCACCGGAAAAAAGGATCGCTATGGTGGTTCAGGGCGACGATGTGTCGCTTCCATCGGGGAAGGCTACTTCAGTTGCGCTTATATTGAACGAACTGATCCAGAACGCGGTCGAGCATGGCTTCAAGTCTATAAACGCCGGGCGGATAACCGTGAGTATGAAAGAGGACATCGAGGAAGTGCATCTGACTGTATCGAATGATGGTGAGCCGCTTTCAACCGATTTCGACTTCAAGAAGGACAGAAACCTGGGTCTTCAAATCGTCGAAAATCTTGTACACGACAATCTCAATGGAGCATTCACCCTCGTAAGCGAAAACGGCACAAAAGCGAGCGTGGTCTTCCCCAGATAAATAGGAGCTCATTCTATGATGCTGACACCTAAAGAACGCGCGCGCCTGGCGGTATCGCACGAGCAGCCTGACCGCCCGCCCATCACCATCTACGTTACCCCTGAGATTGACTCGGCTTTAATAAGCTATTTCAATGGCCGGGATTACCGTGAAGCGTTCGAGGTGGATTTTCGTTTCGTAAATCCCGATGGCGGAACGCCGTTGCGGCAGCCGGAGCCTGGCAGTTCGATTTCACACTACGATATGTGGGGAGTTGGTTATTCGCTCGTTCAGAACAACGCGGGTGGCGTTTACGCCGAAGCGACTGAGTTGAATCTAGCGAAATTGCAGACAATGGACCTGGTAGCAAAATACCCTTGGCCGAGTCCCGATGACTACGAATACTCTGTCATTCCAGCTAAGATTGAAGCCGTCAAGGACTTCGCTGTTTGCTTTGGCAACGCCAGTATTCCGGATATTATCAATGGCGTGGGTCGTGGTCGGGGCATGGAACAGGTTTTAGTGGACATCATCACCGAAGACGAGATAGGAATTGCCATAATCGACCATCGCATCGACTTCTACTACGAATGGTGCAAGCGAGGGCTTGAAGCGGGCAAAGGGAAGATCGACATCCTGTGTATTGGAGAAGACATCGGCTCGCAAAAAGGCCCAACTATGAGTCCTAAGACCTTCGACAGCTTTTTTCGCCCGCGCATTGAGAAATTCATCGAACTTGCTCACAATTACGGCGCGAAAGCCATGATGCACTCCTGCGGCTCAACGCGGCTTTTGCAGTCCAGATTGATAGATATGGGGCTGGACATTCTCGACGCCGTTCAACCTGAGCCGGTTGGTATGAACCCGATAGAGCTTAAGCAGGAATTCGGCGACAAGCTTACATATTGCGGGATGATAAGCGCCCAGCAGACTCTACCGCATGGCACGGTCGAAGAATGCCGTGCTGAAGCAAGGCATCGGATTGATGTAATCGGCAAAGGCGGCGGTTACATCTTTGCGCCCGCGCACTGCATCCAGCCTGACACGCCAATTGAAAATGTGCTGGCGATTTATGAGGAAGTGACGGGGAAGATTTTTAGGTAGCAGCGTAATGCGTCTACGATTCGTTTCGATTATTGCGGCGTTCGCGGTAGAGACGTTCGGTGAAGCCGCCTTCGGCAAGAAACGTTTGTTCAAGTTTGCGCAACTGACAGCCAAGAAGATAACTGGCCTGGTTGATCAGGCAAATCAGTGTGTTCGCCGCGACTTCGGCGGAGGTTGTGGAGATATGGTAGGGGTCAGATGGGTCGGACTTGTCTGCCCCGTCTGACTTATAACGACGGCGCACCTCCAAAGCTTCCGGTGAGTCCTTATCCCAAATCCGCAGGCCGCGTTGACGCAGAAAGTCCTCGTAGTCCAGCAGCAGTTCCTCAAGGCTTGCACGGGCCACACCGGTCAGCTTAAGCTCCATCTTTCTGGAAGTCGCCGAGGCCATGCTGCCTTCGGCGATGTTTTGTACGCCGCTGCGAGCTGCTTGGATCATTTGGTCATTTGTGCGGGAGCGCTTATCAACAAATCTACCGCAGAAAACCACCGTAGCATCGTAAACCAATCGCGCGGCCTTAAACAGGCTGTTGCAGAACTTTTGTGTTCACTATGAGTGAACACAAATGATTTTATGAGGTGAGTGTCGAATACCTTCTTTGGAGGGAATAGTGATGCCCAACTTCAAGCAGTCGCCGATGGATCCCAGGCAACTTATGATGTT
>JAUSEB010000239.1 GCA_030650495.1 Armatimonadota bacterium
TTCACTACCGCCGACCGGCCACAAGGGCCGGGGCTTCGGTTTTAAACACTCCCAATGCGTATCCCGAAGCATAACATTAAACATTAAACCGGCTTCGGCTTCAAAGAACAAGCTCAAGCATAGGATTCCCTTCCCTCAACCCTCAACCCTCAACCAAACTCAACTCTCTATTGACTATCTCCCCGAATATGGTACCATATAAGCGTGAATGGGCCCTCACGGGACGACTGAAGCAACAATAGAGAGAGTGTAATGGCAGACCAAATCGCGGATCGAGTCCCATATCAGATAAAACTACCGATTTTTGAAGGCCCGATGGATTTGCTCCTTCACCTCATCCGGGAGAACCGGATAGATATTTACGACATCCCCATCGCCGACGTCACTGAGCAGTACCTCGTATATATGTCGCTCATGGAGGCGCTCGATCTTGAGATCGCCGGGGAATTTATCGTTATGGCGGCGACCTTAATCGAGATCAAATCGAAAACGCTGCTTCCTCCAACCCCATCGGATGAGGAGAATGAAGAGAGTGGGGTCGATCCGCGCGCGGAGCTTGTCGCGCAACTGCTTGAGTATCAGAAATACAAAGAGGCCGCCGGGATGTTCCGCGAGTGGGAAGAGGAGCGGCAGAAACAGTTCGTACGCGGGGCGTCGGAAATAAGCGGGGAGTATGAGCTTCCCATTTTTTATAGTGATATTTCCGCGGTCGATCTGCTTACGGCTCTGCGAAGGATGCTGGCGGATGTCGGCGAGGGCGAAGAAGAAGTAACGAGCATCCAGCGCCGCAAGATCACGGTCCGAATGAAGATGAGCGAGATCTGGCGGAAGGTTAAGGATAATGAGCAAGGGGTATCATTCGCCGATTTGTTCGATATGCCGTCGAGCCGGTACGATTTAGTCATCACTTTTCTTGCCATGCTGGAGCTGCTCAGGCTGCGGCGGATTAAGGTCCGCCAGCCAAAAGCATTCGGTGAAATAAAGCTATACCGCAACCCGGAGTCACAATAGAGAATGGATTTCAAAGATAACGAGTTCGGCGTGGAAAATATAAAACCCGCTGTCGAGTGCCTGCTTTTCGTCTCGACCGACCCTGTCACCATCAAGGAAATGGCCGTTGCTTTGCAACTGGAAGGCCAGGAGGCGCAGGTGGAGATGGTGGTTCAGGAACTACGGCAGGACCTCGCGCTACGAAGTGGATTGCAGATTGCCCGCGTAGCGGGAGGCTTCCAGATGTGTACGCGCCAGGAGTATTCCGAGTGCGTATCGCAGCTGTTGGCTCCGAATAGGCACAAGCTTTCCCGCGCCGCGTTGGAAACTCTGGCGGTCGTAGCGTATCGGCAGCCTGTCACCCAGCCGGAAATTGAGGCCGTGCGCGGGGTCAATGTTGACGGCGTGATGAAGACGCTTCTCGACCACGGCCTTGTGCGGGAAGTTGGGCGCAAGCAGAGCGTTGGCCGCCCGATTTTATACGCCACAACGCGGGAGTTCCTACAGCGGTTCGGCCTGAACGACCTCAGCGATTTGCCCGACGTGGACGAGTTCGGCTCCAATGAGGAGGCGATTCAGCAGAGCCTCTTCGAGGAGGAAAGCCGGCCTCAAATTCAAGATGATTCGACGCCCGATAGTTTGCGGGATGCCTTTCCAGATGCGGAGCCTTCGGAGGTTTCCGCGATTTAGAGTCTACCGTCCCTCGATACTCCCGATAAATCGGGATACTCGGGAACACGTAGTTTGTACTTATTATTTGGAGTGCGGCGGCTTGCAGGCTGTTGCAGAACTTTTGTGTTCACTATGAGTGAACACAAATGATTTTATGAGGTGAGTGTCGAATACCTTCTTTGGAGGGAATAGTGATGCCCAACTTCAAGCAGTCGCCGATGGATCCCAGGCAACTTATGATGTT
>JAUSEB010000242.1 GCA_030650495.1 Armatimonadota bacterium
CTGGATTCCTCATCGACGGTTATGCCTTAAGTAAGCTTCCTAAACCTGGCTGTCTGAACAAGATCAGCAGCTTGGTTGAGACGGCTATCTTAGTGGTCCCTCGATGATTATATGCCCAAACGGACATACTAACCATACAAGAGTTGAGAGTTGTCGGTTGATGGAAACCTATCCTTCGGCTTGTTCTTTGAAGCCGAAGCTAAGTTTAATGTTGAATGTTGAATGTTGAAGGAGATCGTGTTGTAGGCAATACCTTAAACCTTCAACTATCCCTCGACTCCCTCTCCCATCTGCGTTTATCTGCGCCTATCAGCGTTAATCTGCGTTCTTCCCTTAACCGATCCATCATCTATTGACATTAACCGGAGTGTGGGTTAAAATTCTTACGATCTATACAGCATCGATGGATTCGTTCCGAATCCAGGCTGGAATTGACCGGACGGGGAAATGGATCGTTTGAAGTCTATCCTAAAGCCGGAATTTGCAACAGTTCGGCAACTGGAATCGAAGGGCTACGGCCTCTTCAAACTGGCGGGAATCATAGGAATAGTCAGTCTGATTGTAACAATGTGCCTGACTTTTCTGGCTTGGATCAGCATCCCCGGCCTTGGAATCTCAATCCTCCTGTTCTTCCTCGGAATGGTGTGGATGTCATGGCTCGGCAAAGAACAGTCCAGGGTGGTATTTTGCCCCTATTGCGCGAGTAAGATGGATGTGTTTATGTCCAGGACCGAACTGGACTGCGACATGTGCGAGCGCCCCATAAAGATGACCCCCAATGGCGAGCCAATCGCCGTTGAAGAAGACATCATGCACAAGAAATACTAACGCGCTAACCAGACGTAAAAACAAATCACTAAACCACGAAATTTCTGAAAACACGAAAGGTATGATTCAGGTAAGAACGCAGATAAGCGCAGATGTAAAAGAAAGCTGTCAGCTGACAGCTGACAGCTTAAACCAACTAACAACTCGTCCCTTTTCGTGCTTTCTCCCTTTCGTGTTTTCGTGATAAAACGTTTTTCGAATGTCTACGTCATCCGGTCGTACCACTCCATCTTGACTTCGTATTTCAATGGCTCGCCGGAGAAATATCTCTTTAACTCGCCTACCGCCGCGTCGCCGACTTCGATGACAGGTTCATCGGTAGAACCCGCCTTATGTCCGCTTAACATAACATTTGGCATGAAGTTCAGCGGGTGGTCAGCCGGCAGAGGCTCGGGATCGGTCACATCCAGATACGCCACGAATCTGCCCTTTCGCAGTTCCTCAGTCAAAGCGTCATGATCGACAACAGGCCCTCTTGCGGTGTTAATGAATACCGCCGAATCTTGTATAGACTTTAACAGCTTCGCATCGATCATCCCGCGTGTCTCGTCAGTCGCGCCGGCATGTATAGATACGACGGCGGACTCTCGGAATATCCGTTCCAAATCCGCTCGCTCCGCGCCATGTCCGGCCAATATCTCATCAGACACATAGGGATCGTACGCCAGAATCTTTACATCGAACGGAGCCAAGTATTTAGCGAAATTCCTTGCGATCCACCCAAATCCGACCATCCCGACCGTCTTCCCGATGAGCCTTCTTCTGAAGAAAGGCTGCGCGTCGGAAATCTTTTCTCGCAGATGCAGCAGTTCCTGGACGTTGTGCAATCCCATCAATGCGTAGGTCAGGCACATCTCAGAAATGCGAGGTGACATGGCCTCGCTTGCGTTTGTTATTATAATGCCCTTTTCCAGAGCTTCCCGCGGAACCCAACGCACGCCGCCCGCGGCATGGCTGAGTATCTTTACATTATCAGATGCAAGAAACGCTTTTCCCGGAAACGGATGCACTCCCCAAGATGTAAGAACGCCATCAATGCCCTCGAACATCTCGTTCAGTTCGTCTTCCGACTTGTCTTTCCAGGGTTCAGCCCGCCGGACGTTCGCGAAGCTGTGCAATAGCTTTTCGGTTTCAGGTGAAATGACCTGTCCGTAAACATGCTGAGGTATCAGAACGAGAATGTTGGGATTGCTTTGCGACATCGATTACACCTTTCTACGTAAGGGCGAAGCATTTGCAAATAGGCATATCTTGAAAACAGAAAAGCGCCATGCAAATGCTTCGCCCCTACATTTCCATTTACATCTTTATTATATCGCCCATATCGGGCCTGACCAGAATCTTGCTCTGATAGACCCCGTTCACGTATTCTATCGAAGAGACTCCTCTTGCTATCACATAGTCGTCAACTGCTATCGTGTCGTCGTCCACTTCCACCATTACGCCATTGACTTCTACATACGAGCCGCCTATAGCCCTGTACCAACTCGTCACTCCGCTTCCGTCGTCTATGAACAAGTACCTATTGCCGTAGTAATCTCCTGTATCCGAAAGGTTGGCGATGCACTTGCCTAAGGTTTTGACAAGAAGAGCTATATTGTTTAAGCCAATTCCATTTGTTATCCCCATCTGGCCTGAGCCATAGACGGAATCATAGTTCAGGTCTTTTCCTCCAAGCGCTTTGTTTGATAAAGCAAGCTCTCTTATTTCCCCTGAGCCGTTTGGAACGGCTGAAGTTGCGGCAACATACCTTTCACCATCAGGGTTTGTTGTCACGGATCCGCTTACCGACGCATTCTGGCCAACCAATAAGCCGTGAGCCGCCTTCTCGACTCTCATTCCGCTGTAACCTTTGGTTGATTGAACGTAGAAGTAGTTGGTGAAGCTTGCGGTCACTATTCCCTGAGGCAAATCTACCGGCAACCCATTTCTTGTTAGCTTTGCGTCGAGAACGCCCACTCCTTGGCCGGAAGCCCCCGAGCTTACTATAGGCAACGTGCTATTCAACTTGTCAATGATGTAGTCTCTCTCGAAGAACCTTAGCCCGCTGCCGCCGTGGCCCTGGCCGGTTACGATGTCTACGTCATTATCTCTGTTCCAGTCCAAAGCATCGGCGCCGGAAAGCATCATCGAGACAGTCGGGTTTATCAGATAGACGCCCGTCGCGCTGCTAAACTGAGGCGCTCCTGTGCCAACCTTTGTGTTCTTATGGAAACGGATATTGTTCTCAAATTCGGCTGCGATGAAGTCCTTCTTTCCATCGTTGTCCCAATCGACAAACGATCCCAGGTTCGGCCTCACTCCGTAGGTGATTATCGTGCTGCCTGCTTTCACCCAGGTCGGCTGATTTGCGAAAGACGGGGCTATGTCGGTTCCCGTGTTCTTGTAGAACAGGAATCCGAAGTCTCCCGACGGATCGCCACCCGTGGACTCCCAATCGTAGTATTCACTTGTCCCTTCTCCGGTCATACCGAAGATCATGTCTTTCTTGTTGTCACCGTCCCAATCGGTTACAAGCACGGTGCAGCGTCCGGTTCCGTCAATGGGATACCCATGCGCCGCTACCCTGGTTCCCGTGTCCAACACAGGATTTGTGGCGGTCCCGATGTTTTTATAAAGCGTCAGCCATCCTCTACCGTCAGCGACCAGCAAATCTTTGTCGGTGTCGTTATCCCAGTCAACTACATCGCATCTGGCGTAACCTCCCCAGTTGCCTTCGGCATACACTCTAACAGCCTGTCCATTTGACATCAGCTTCACGCCTGGGGCGAAAACCGGGAACAAGTGATTCGTTATATTTTGGAAGAACCACACAAATCCGTCTGTGTCGCTTGCGATGAGGTCGGTCCTGCCGTCACCGTTCCAGTCGATCGACTTCACGCCATTCTGCCTGACCGCGTCGCACATCTGGAACTTCTCCGTATAAGGAGAGCCGTTGTAGGCGTCCCTTGCCTGGAACTTAGGCGCCGTCGCTGTTCCAATGTTTTTATACATGCGCCCATATACACGAGGCTGTTCGCCAAAATGAGTGCGCTCCCAGAAACGGCCTACCACAAAGTCAAGAAGGCCGTCTCCGTCAAAGTCATGTATCTTGACGGAAGAATGAGCGTCCATAAACTCGTAGAAAGCAATAAGCCGTCCGGCGGTAAAGACAGGATTTGATCTGGTACCAACGTTTTTGAACCAGAAAACATGGCCGTCTTGTGTGCCGGTCATAAGGTCGAGATCACCATCACTGTCAATGTCCGCAAGATCGCAGCGTCCGGCGAAAACAACTATTTCCGCTCCATTGGCTTTGACGTAGAATCCGTCATCCAATTGGATATTGCTAAGGCTGTTGCTTGTGCCGATATTCCTGTGGACTTCGATTTGATAATCCTTTACGACAATGACGTCTTTCTTGCCGTCGCCATCCCAGTCGACGATGGTTGGCGCGGAAAACCATCCGCTTCCAAGTGAAACGCCGGTCTTACTTACCAGGTTGCCGCGTCTTGTAAAAGCCGGCGTCCCTCCCGGCGGCGCCGTGTTTTCATATATGACTATATTGCCCGCGTCGGAGCTTACACTGAAACTGGCGAATACATCCTGATCTCCATCGCCGTCCCAATCATTGAGATCCACCACAAGCCAGGCCCTGCCGCCGTCTGAGGTAAGCGTCCATGGCTGGCCGCCATTTGTCAGCTTTCCTCTATCCTCATATCGATTCCCGCCGACGTTCTCATAGCACCAGATGAACGGCTCCACGCCGCCTTTGAATAGGTCTAAATCACCATCGCCATCGAAGTCCGCAAACGAATCGAACTTGCATGCGTTTATCTCGCGTCTCTCATAACCTTCCGTAAAGAAATCGCCGTCGCCGACAAGACCATGGTATCTGCTTGGCTTGCCGTTGCCGGATTCTTTGGTGTCGAAATAGACGGCGTACTGGGTGTAGGTCTGGTCGGGCAAAACGAAGTTGAGCGTAACATAGCTTGCTTTGTAATACTTATCTATCCTGCAAGGGAGGAGATATTGCTCGTAACCTGTTCTGGAAGAATCGAATACCTTTGGGACACCAGCGGCGTTATAAGCTATCACCTCAACCGTGCTCTCATCGAAGACGCCAGCCGCTCCCATATTCGCAAGCGTTTGCGGAAAATTTATGTTCACCGACGCCGGAGAATTCCTGCGATATGATATACGCGGGTTGACAGTCAGCAACAGCCGGTAGCTGTTTGGAGAAGTCCATCCTGGAACCGCGTGCGCGGCCTGCCCGCCAAATATCCAACTAAACGCGGACAATATGCCAATGACAGTAAGTAATTTTATACACTTCAAAGTAATTCGGCGCCCTTTCATTATCATAAGCTGATCGACTCCGTATATATGTGCAAACGTTTCTCTTTGATCGTACCGTAGGTCTTTGTTACCGACGCTGTTATTTCTTTGGTGTAAAACAGTTGGCATGTGCCATCAGCCTGTATGATTATGCTATCGACGTAAATCTCAGCCGCCGGATCATTTGCGCTCCATTGAGGGCCATCAGGATCAGGCTGAGGCGGAGCGACAGGATTCAGCGTAATCTGGCCGGACACCTTGGTCCATGTTATGCCATTGGGGCTTGTGGCTCTGAGAACATGGTAGTAAGGAGAAGATACGCTCTTGCCCTGATACCATAGCTCATACTGCCCGTTTCTGAATATGACGACAGGGTTTCGCGTTCCCTGCTGGTCCAATGCCCCACTACCTCCCGGATTTAAAGCGGTCCCCTGCCTGGTCCAGTTTATTCCGTCCGAGCTTGTGGCGTAGAATATCCGCCAGAGGCTTCCATCGAAGCCCTCATACCACATGCGATAAGTCGAGCCTTCTTTAAGAACAAACGGCTGTCCGACTCCCTTGGCGTCTTGCGAGCCTGCCGCGCCAAGGCCAAAGATGGAGTTGGCTCCGGCTGAGCCTGTGTATTTTGTCCAGACCTTGCCGTCAGTTGAGGTAGCGTAACCAATGCGGTAGTTTATTTTGTTCTCGATTCCTCCACCGATGTGCTCCGATTCGCCGTTCCAACCGGTGTACCACATCTTGTATGTGGAGCCGTCTTTTATTACGCACGCGCCGACCGCGAATACGGAATCGAATATCGCCGCCTGCTCATCGGGATCCACGAGATCGCCTTCGTAGAATTTGCGAGAATATAGAACAGGCTCGTAATCATACTCATTGCGCGACCAGACAATACCGTCGGAAGATGTGCCCAGTCCTATCATCCACTGATCCCAAAGGCTTTCGTTGATCTGGCAAGTTCCCGACCCGGAGTAGTACATCTTATACTGGCTGGCGGAAGTATCGTAAAAGGCGTAAGGATAGCAGACGTTGTAGCGTTCCCATCCTGGAGATTCACTTGGCGAGATTATCCTGTAGGAACTCCCAAGGGCCATCGAGCCGGTGCATAAGAGGTTGTCCATGTAGGTTTCGCTCTTGCTAAAAAAGGGGGCGCCGTTCCATTGGCCGAAAGATATTGAGCCTATCGACGATGCTGGTGTTACCGTAGGCTGCTGCGACACAACAAGACTGCCGTTCACCCACACATCCATCAAGCTGGTGGTAAGATTGATGCCGATGCGTATGTGAATCCACGTGTCGTTCGGTACAGGAGTAAGGATTACAGGTATGGAATTTCCAAGTCTGACCTTTATTTGGTTGTCGGACAGATATACTCGTGTTATTTCTAGCGAAGTGGTGTCTCGAATGTAAATCTTTCCCAGGTTTGAACCTTCGTATCCGGTAGAACCTCGTGTAATGTCCATGGCCACATCCATATCAATGGTATGATAGCCTCCGCCGGAATTTACGTTCTTGCCGACTTCCCCTGCACCCCAGGTGCGATAGTTGGCTTCGATTGCTTTGCCGGATACGAAGAATGACTGCTCCACCTGAATAGGCGTACTGTTTCCCGACCATGATCCCTGGCCGTTCAGAGGACCAAGGTTATACGAATCGAAGTTTTCGTTCATCCATGTGCCGGCCACTGCGCTGATTTGAGTAAGCGCCAGGCACAACACAACAAGACTTGCAATAAGAAATCGCCTTCTCATTTTCTCCCTTCCTGCAATGTGGTCATCGCCGTGCGTACATAGTTATCATATCATCTCGCAAACCCTGATTCACTCCGTACACTTACCAGTATATGAACCTGTGTTTACGAGTATTCCGCACGTGAGTGAGCGCCAATTGATAATCCACATTCAAATCCGGGCAGAGATATAAATAACGCGGTAAAACTAAACGAGGGATATTCGGGCGCAAGACCGGAGTTCAGAAAACTCCAACTAACAAATAACTTAAAACCTCACGGCGCAATAGTATTTTGCGACAACCCGGCATTCTCTATATCAATCATTTATTTCAGGCTGCCACTCACAGTATATCTTATTACTGAGTGTTTTGCACAATTTGTGCCAGTTCCAGTTGAGGGTTGAGGGAGACCTCCCATTTAGAAGTTAGAAATTAGAAGTTAGAAGTTGTTGCATCGGTAGCCTGCTGCCGATGCTGGCGCCGAAGGCGCCAAACTCCCTGTTGCATCGGTAGCCTGCTGCCGATGCTGGCGCCGAAGGCGCCAAACTCCCTCTCCCTTGATGGGAGAGGGTCGGGGTGAGGGTGACAATATCCCCCGACTCGGTAAGTTTCTCCTCCGTCATATCTATGCGGATATTATCAAACAAGCGGTAAAAAGCATGCGCAAGTGGGTAAAAGCAGTCCGGTTGCCACATATAGTATTCAGGGCGGCCATTTTTACACAGGCGAGACAGGATACTTTGCATACGGCCCGCATAAATGTTAAAGGCCGCTGCAATTAAGAACGCAGTCGTAACTATTCTGCTAGTAAATAAATATTATTGGTAATTATCTGTGGCGCCTTGTTTAGACTATTGACACAACCCTGGTAATCTGTTACGGTAGCCATAATTATGTAGGGCCGCTATTTGACTTTGATTAAATCGTCCATCGGGAGGAAGAACTCATGGAAGAAGTTCCATTCCAAGTGGAAGTGGCTCGTTACGAAAAACACCTGGCCGTAAACGTAACGGGGGAACTTGATTACGCCACCGCGTCCGAGTTGGACGAGAAGCTTGAGGAAGAGCTTGAGGACGCGGATGTGCGTCTGGTCTTGGATTTCTCGCAAGTGTCATTTCTTGACAGTGAGGGACTCAAGGTCATCGTCAGGGCTTATCGCCGCATCTCAGAGGCGGGCGGCTCGATTGCGATAGTTGGCTGCAGTCAGACGATAGGCAGGTTATTCGACATTCTGGGACTACGAGGGGCGCTGGGAGTTCAATCAGCTTCCGAATAGTCTTAGGCGTTTATATCTGAAAAAACAACTTCCGCTGCTGTGCGATGGTCTCTGACCCCGCACATGAACCGACCAAAGGTCTCTATTCCCCCGACTCTCTCCCCATCACCCAACACCTAACACCTATCACCCAACATTCAGTTTCCGTGATTGTTTGAGCTACCGTCCAATAATCGAGGAAAGAAGTATCGGTTCTTTCAATTAAGCTATTCTTGGGAGATGGAGCTTTGCTTGTCCTGACCCATCCGTCGTGCGGCCTCCAGGTGGGCGCCCATCTAAATGGGTTTCTGGTGAAGCCGTCACTCATCAATCCCAGAATGATGATCAGACAAGCTAAGAGGAGTAATCCCGCGGAAATTACTGCCGCTTTCCTTGCCTGGGCCTTGCGCATCATTAGTGAGGTCAGATCGACGGGACCGTAACCATTACCATAACCCCACGTGAAAGCCTTTTCCTCCGCAACCTCTTCCCTGGATCGCCTGGTTGGGCCGAAAAGGTCATTTATTCTGTCATATCTCAAGCGTCGTATGGGGTCACCAAGTGTTTCATAGGCGATGACGATTTCTTTGAGGCGTTCGGACGCGGCCAGGTCCTCCGGGTTCAAGTCCGGATGACTGACTCTAACCATACGGCGGAAGGCGCGTTTAATCTCCGCCTGCGTGGCGTCGCTATCTATTCCGAGGATATTGTAGAAATCCAACTTAGCCATATCAGCACAAGCAAATTAAGATTCCAGCCCGCGCCGGGTTTATCTATATAGAGGCGAGTTGGCAATTAGGATGTACCATTATTTTATCAGTTGATTGCTCATAAAACAATATTCGGTAAGACTTTAATCGCAAAAGGCATGGTTCAGGGAAGAACGCAGACGATAAAGGGAGTCGAGGGATAGTTGAAGGTTGAATGTTGAAGGTTTAAGGTATTGCCTACAACACGATCTCCTTCAACATTCAACATTACATCTGTGGTTTGTTTCGGGATTTCCATTCCGCTGCGCTCCATTCAAATCCCGAAACAACGGTGTATTCAACTTATCTTCGGCTTCAAAGAGGGAGTGTTCAAAAACCGTAGCCCCGGCCCTTGTGGCCGGTCGGCGGTAGTGAATCTACGCTCAGCAGACGGGGCACAAGGCCCCGAGCTACAAGTATATGGGACTTTTTGAACATTCCCAAGAACAAGCCGAAGCATCGAACTCATCGCTCGTTACTCATCGCTCATCGCTGGCTTTCCCTTCCCTTCCCTCAACCCTCAACCCTCAACCAGAATAGCAGACAATGCAACAATATAAGCTGTCAGTTGATAGCTGACAGCTGACGGCTTTCCCCAACCTACAACTCTATCGCCCTGCGAATCCTGGGGTCGAGCGCCTGGAACCTCTCTATATATTCAGTCCTCTCAAGCCGCAGGTCGGCGATTAACCCTTCCGCTTGCTCAGCGCTGTAATAGCGAGAAAGATCGAACCGGCTCATATCGACGCCGTCAACCGACTTTGGAACCTGAACCTCCCATTGCGGATGCTCCTCCCACTCGATTGTGTCTCTGGCGACGCCGCGGATTATCGAAGCCATCTCCGGGATCTGAACCCGTGTTACCTTCTGTTTCACGATCTTAGAGCCGTCCAAATTGCGCTGGACTATCTCGCCGACGCCTCCTGTGTTGAGCATATAGCATTGGATTTTCTCAGGGTGAGATTTGACGAACTCGTAGAATATATTACCTTCTTGCGCTTCATCACCGATAATGAACGGGTTGGTCCCTACCTCTCGAACCGATTCCCCTGCCCTTCTTGGATCGCTCCCGGAACTCTCGATCGACTCCCCCAGCATAAACGCCGCTGCCGCCTGCTCAGGAGTCAGCTTGGACGCAATCGGGACAACCGTGTTCCGGCGGACAATGAACGCCATTATCAGCCCGTCAAGCTCATCCACCGATGGCAAGTTTACACCACCTCTTGCCGCTTCGCCTAAATCGGACCTCTGGATAACTCCCCGCCCGTTTCCGGTCAGTGTCTCATCGTCAAAGAACACGTTGCCCAGATAATCCACCATCACGTTTTCAAAAATGGCGTCTTTCTTAGTTGCGGCGTCGTGGAGAAGCGGTTGGATGTTTGGGTCCAACCCCTCCGTCTTGATATAGAACCCTTTCTCCGTACCGAGCGCCGATCCGTCGCGACACCAAAAGACCACATCATCCTGGACTATATCAACGCCCTCGCCATCAAGGGAAAGACCATGGTTATGGCAGGCGTGCGTAGTCTTTCCGGTCGCGGTCAGGCCGAATATCACCATACCGAGATGGCGCAGTTTGCCGTCCCTGTCCCTTGCGCGAAGTATCTTAGCGCCGGCATGCAACCCCAACATCCCCTGCTGCTTCGCATGCCACATCGCCATTCGCAAAAAACCCTTCTTGGCTTCGCCATAGTAGTCCGAGCCAAGCACATAAGTCACGCCGATTTCAGGAAAGACTAAAATCTGGCGGTCCTTCTCCTGCCATTCGGGGATGAAGACGATGTTAAACTGCGGCCCTGGAGTGTCGACTTTAGGGAACAAAGTCTGGCCGACCATGTGCGACAGCCGTACGTTCTCCTTCCGGTACGTCGATACATAAAGTGTGCAGTGCGGTGTAAAAGAGGAATTCTGGCCCATTGTTGCGTCAACTCGCACAAGCGGAGCCTTCCGCATGTACTCGTGGACTAACCGGAGCGTATCGGGAAGGTTTTCGAGGATGTCCCTTCGCCTCTGAGTGAGTTTCCCGTGCGCCACATTCGGTCCGCCGATATATACCGTTAGCGCGGCGCTGCGGTTCTTAATAGTGGATGTAAAGTTATAATTCCCGAACTTTGTCGGGGTCCCGAAACTTTCCGCCTGGCTTCTGATCTGTTCCGGGCTTGGCCGGCTGACGTTCGACCTCTCCTGCAGGTCGTCGACAGCCTTTGCCACCTGCTGCAAGCACCTCTCTTCCAAATTCCAACCTCCGTTTCCTGGTCCCCATGAGGCCAAGACTCCGCGTTGTGCAGATAATTTGCCTCCGGAGAAGAAGCGGCGCGCCGGACACCTGCCCACTTCCAGCGAATGAAGCGGGAGCGTCAAACAGCCACTCCCAGTATTATACTGATGAGAGATTATAGAAAGATATTGCTCAGGTGGTCAAGGGAGGAGAGAGTTTTATGGTTGATGGTTGAGAGTTTAGAGTTGAGAGAAGGGGAAAGACAGCGATGAGCGATGAGTAACGAGCGATGAACTCATATGCACTATCCTTCGGCTTGTTCTTGGGAGTGTTCAAAAACCGTCATTCCGAGGAGGAACGACGAGGAATCTGCTTTTCAGAGACCATACATTGTGCTTAAAAGCAGATTTCTCGCTTCGCTCGAAATGACGTGTCGCGCCGTCCGTCGGC
>JAUSEB010000250.1 GCA_030650495.1 Armatimonadota bacterium
AATAAGCCGAAGGGTCTTCTTCCCAGGGCAGCTTGAGTTCTCCATGCGGTTCTATGAATTGTGTAAGAAAGTGGACCTGAAGTTTACCATCGGAAGCGATGCCCACGCACTGGTGGATGTGGGAAACGTTTGCATACTCAGGCCGGTAATCAATACATTGGGTCTTACCGAGAAGGACTTCTGGCTGCCGCAATCGAAGATGCGGTAGTGAAATAAGGAGGGTACGTTATGCAAAAGGTTGCAGTAGTCGGCGCGGGAGGTATGGGTAACGTCCACTGCGCCGCGTATACAGATATGCCGAATGTAGAGCTTGTTGCGGTCATGGACATTCGGACGGAAGCAGCCGAGGCGACCAGCAAATTGCACGGCTGTAAACCATTCACCGATTTCGACGAGATGCTGTCCGCTGTTAATCCCGATGTAATAGATGTCTGCACGCCTACTCCCTGGCACAAGGAATATGTGCTGAGAGCCGCTGATGCAAAAAAGCATATCGTCACTGAAAAACCGATGGCGCGTACTGTGGAAGATTGCTATGAGATGATGGAAGCCGCCAAGCGCGCAGGTGTGAAATTTATGGTCGCCCACGTGCTGCGGTTCTTTCCTGAGTTCGCAACCGCAAAAGCCCAGATAGACGCAGGCGCGGTCGGGAAACCGGCGGTTGTTCGTACCAGCAGAGGCGGCGGCTATCCGTTTGGCTCGAATGACTGGTTCGGGAACTTTGAGTGGAGCGGTGGAGCGGTTCTTGACCTTATCATCCATGACTTTGACTGGCTGCGCTGGACTTTCGGCGAGGTTGAGAGAATTTATGCCAAGGGGCTAATTGAGCGAAACCTGAAGCATATGGATCATGCTCTGGTGACGCTGCGTTTCAAGAGTGGAGTCATCGCCCATGTGGAGGGCACGTGGCTGAATCCGACCGGGTTCGTTGTCACATTTGAGGTCGTCGGCGATGGCGGGATGCTCCAGTTCAGCAACCAGACCGCCGTGCCGTTGGTAGTCGCCCGCACGAAGACCGAAGAGAAGGAAGCCGGTGTGCCGATCCCCGAAAGCCCAACCATGCAAAACCCTTATTTCCAGGAACTTCAACATTTCATAGACTGCGTGGAGAACGGCGCTAAACCGTGTATTACTCCTGAGGACGGTATGCGCGCCGTTGAAATTTCGCTCGCCGCGTTGGAGTCTATTCGCACCGGATTGCCGGTGAATTTAACCGCCGATGGACGCAGATAAACGCCGATTTAAGTATGGGAGTGTAAAACTCACTCAACAAGGAGAAGAGATGGCTGTCAAAATCGGAATTATGAGCTTTGCACATATGCATGCGGCTAGTTATGCGGCTTGCGTGAATGAGA
>JAUSEB010000253.1 GCA_030650495.1 Armatimonadota bacterium
GTTCTTGGGAGTGTTCAAAAACCGTAGCCTAGCCCCTTGTGGGCGTCATATTGCAGTCAACTTGAGCGTGAATTGACGGGCACAAGGCCCTAGGCTACAAGTATATGGGACTTTTTGAACACTCCCTCTTTGAAGCCGAAGGCAAAATTACTACTATAGGCTTCGGCTTTGAACTACAAGCCGATGCATCTAAAGCTGTCAGCTGACAGCTTCTTCATCGAAAGGACTTTTCGGATGTCGAACGATTATACTTTTACCGTACGAGGCAACTACACCCTTGCCTGCTGGGGAGAGGTGTTCAAGTATTCCGTTGATGATTGGAAGACGATCATCGACGGCATGGCTGAGGACGAGAAGAACACGATCTATTTTTGGCTGAGCGGCCTGTTCAGATCGGAGAAGTATCCTGATTCGTTTTTCTACCCTCAGACCAGGCTGACGGACGATGACGTCAGGGAGATCATCACCTACTGCCACTGCAAAGGGATCAAGTTCTATCTGGGGTACGGCGTTTTTGCCTGGTTCGGCATCGACAAGGTCGCGGAGGCTTATCCTGAAACAAAGGCCGTTGAGTGCGGCGGAATGTGCCCGTCGAATGAGCTTGCTGGAAAGATCAATCTCGAATATGGGATGGAGATGCTCGAACGTTATCCCGAAGCTGATGGGTTTTTCTTAGAGATGAGGGACGAGTACGGCCCTTGCCTGTGCGATAAATGCCAGGAGCAATTGGACGAATATGGTTCCAAGCGGTACGGCCAATCGGAGATTTCGTGGCTCAAAGAATTCACAACTGAGTTGTGGAAACGTAAATCAGATGCTGAAATATCCGTCACCATCGGGTATCGAGAAAAAGGCTCGCATACGAACGACCCGATGTATTACGAGGCTATTAAAGCTATGGAGGACCCGCGTGTCTGGTGGATGGCGGTCCGTGATAACTACGAACTGCCGGGCGCTGGCGGAAAAAGCTATCCGCTGAGTTATTTCTCGCGGCACATGCTCCATTGGCAGCAATATTACAGCTCGACGCCACAACAGATCGGGGAATGGATTGCAAAAGCCCACAAAACCGGGGCGATCGGCGCTTGTCCCGCATTCGAGCCGGGGTTCAACTCTTACTCCTTCTACAGCTATGATGTCCCCTTCCCCGTAAATACCCTGCCCTATCGAGTCACCAGGTTCGCTTTCCAGCAGTACTGCAAAAACCCTCAACTCAGCTTCGATGAGTTCAAGGGTCGGCTCCTTGGCGCGTTCTTTGAGCCGGGCGCTGACCCCATATACGCGGATGATATGCTCTATCTCGCTGAATTGATTCAGACAGCCTGCGGAGACAGAAGCGCGTTGTTGAGCAGGGCTTGGAAGGCGGGCTGGTTTAGAGAGTGGGCAGCAAAGGCCGCTCAGGAACCGGCGGATGAGAAAATGACCGTTGACGTATGGCGCACGATGGATAACGCTATTACGATGTTCCGTGACCTCGAAGAAAAAAGTTCGCGGCATTTGGCTGAGATTTCATCGAGGTTGCCTAGACTGCGAAATGGCGGCGGGAAGAACGCCACAACCGCCGATATGATCGAAAGGGCAATCGTAGACACATATCGAGAGCTTATGTTCGGCCCGGAAAACACGGAAATACTTCAGCAGGCGCAATGTAACGCCAAATGCAATATCACTGAAGAAGCCGGTTGAAGCTGCAAATAAAGCAGCGTGCCTGCTTTTAGCGCTCTTGATTAAATAGCCGGTCGCTTGGATTGTATTCCAGCGACCGGCTTTTTCTTTGTCTTCTTTTTGGGCAACTCCCCCAAAATAATAATATTATTATCTTTTACCAAACCGGTTTTTTGGCACGATTCTTGCAGCTATATTTACTGAAGACACATTCTTCTTCTTCTTTCCGAAATGCTTGTAACAAACTTAATACCGGGGCGATTGACCCCACAAGCCCGCTGCGAAGCGGGCGATTTTTTTGTACTGTGTATAAAAGTGGCTAGTGAATACTAGCTAACCACTGACCACTCTTGATGACCTATCGAGTTTACACTATATCCAGCTTGTGCTAGAATCCTGCTATGAGCCAGCCACCGGAGGTCATGATATGATCCCGCTTCGAGATGAAAACCCTACTCGAACCACACCTGTCGTTGTCATCGTCCTCATTGTCCTAAACGTATTAGTTTTCCTGATCGATCAACTTGGGGCTACAGACAGGATGGGAGCGTTGGCCGGTTTCGCTATGATTCCAAAGGAGATTCTGACGGGGCAGGATATTAGGACGCCAAGCCCTCACCCTTTGTGGATTACGATTTTCACGTCGATGTTTATGCACGGCGGCTTGCTGCATCTCGGCGGAAACATGCTCTATCTATGGATTTTCGGAAACAACATAGAAGATGTCCTGGGACATTTCAAGTTTCTGTTATTCTATCTTGCTGGGGGTGTGGCTGCCGCGTTCGCGCATATAGTCACTGCATCTGTTGACCCGACCGCCGCTACAATTCCCACAGTCGGCGCAAGCGGAGCCATAGCCGCCGTTCTCGGAGCTTATCTTGTCTTATATCCGACCGCCAGAATTATCTGTCTTGTGTTTTTGGGATGGTTTATAACAACCGCCGCTATTCCGGCGCTCGTAGTGCTTGCTTTGTGGTTCCTGCTGCAACTGTTAAACGTCAGTATTGTTGGTGG
The DNA here is from genome assembly GCA_030650495.1 of Armatimonadota bacterium. Taxonomy (GTDB): domain Bacteria; phylum Armatimonadota; class UBA5829; order UBA5829; family JAUSEB01; genus JAUSEB01. Next base: position 2,680 of record JAUSEB010000253.1, read on the forward strand.
AGCAGGGGGCGGCGTAGCCTATTGGGCGCATATCGGCGGATTCGTGATTGGCATTATTTTGATCTACGTACTTGGCGGTAAAAACCTCTCACGCCGTGGGAGAAGACCCCGCGATTATTATAGAAGATATGGATTCTGAGGGGAAAAGCTGTCAGCTGACAGCTTTAAATCGAAGGGAGCGTTTCGTTGTCGACACCAAAATCAAATCTGCAAAACCGTATAGTTGCCATTCTTCTTCTACTCAGCCTGGCGCCGGCAGTGTATGTGCTGGCGCAGCGGCATAAGACTGAGCAAGCCTATAGAACCGTCCAGCTTGTTGTTGATTACACGGAGGTCAAGCAACTATCAGGAGCTGTTGGCAAACCGGTATCGCAGATTCTAAATGAGTTCAAACTATCAGGGGTCTCAGGCGTGGCCGTTCAGGAAGAAACGCTTGCAGACCTGCTGGATTCCGGCCAGGCTGTTCTTATACCGCGGCAGCCCATTCAAACAGATGAGGAAACCATACCCCCTGTTGAAACTGAAATCTGGGTCACATCTCGTGAGGTTGAAAGCCGATTGCTGAATCAGTTCAACAAATTAGGTTATATTCAAATAGAGTCGAAACCTGATGATAGTTCTGAGGCTGAATCACGTGATAATGCGCCCCAACCTGCGCAGTCAGTATCCACTTACGGACTATATTTGCATAGAGCTTCTGATAGACAGTCCTATGTTTTGACTATTGATATTGCAAGCGCGCGAAATCTTCCCATGGGGATCGATCCAAGAGCTATCAAAGACGCTCAGGAAGCGGAAATGCCCATTGTAGCTCGTATCCTCAACTATCCCGGAGTCAACACTAAGGCGATTGACACCATCATGGCCGAGTTGAAGGAAATTGGGGTTTCGACCGTCATCTTCGGCCAGGAGCAGGTTCTGGGGTTCCGAGGCCTTGTCAAGAGTACGGCAAACGCCATGAAGCACAGCGGCCTGACTTATGGCTCGGTCGAGTTTGCCAAGCAAAAGGGAGACGCCAAGCTTTCACAGCTTCTCGACGCAAATCTCATACGGGTTCACAGTGTTCCCGCCGCTGAAATGGCTACTCTCGATAAGATGACGGCGATAGAGCGTTACACCCGAGCGGCCCGTGAGCGCAACATTCGAATGTGCTACCTGCGGCTTTTCGACACCGCGTCCGACAATCCGGTGAAAGTGAACGCTGAGTATATTTCGCGTATAACGGTCGGCTTGAATTCGGCGGGATTCAAGATCGGAACGGCGGCTCCCATAAATACTAAGACAGTCCCCTTATACATCCTCCCATTATTAGGCGTGTCAGTGGCATTAGGGCTTGTGTTCTTGCTTACATGCGTCATCCGACCGGCATGGTACTACACCGTAATGATAACTATGATCTTATGTGTCGCGATGGCTGTCGCCGCGCTTGGCGGTGTTATGGCTCAAAAGGCGCTTGCTCTTCTAGCCGCCATTATCTTCCCTGTTGCGGCGGTTATCAGGGCCGGGAGTAATACGCCGGCAGAGCCAAAGACAATCGGTTACTGGTCTTCCGGCGCTCGGGCATTTGTCAGATTAGTATGCGCTACCGCCATCACGGCAGCCGGAGGAGCGATAGTTGCCGCGCTGCTGAGCGAGCGTCAGTTCATGATAAGAGTCGATCAATTCGCCGGCGTCAAATTGGCTCATGTTGCGCCAATGGCGCTTGGCCTTCTGGTTTTCGCCGGTGGAATCGCCTGGTCATCAGGATCGTTAAGTGAACAATGCCAGAAACTGCGGGACAATTTGCGCAAGCTGGCGTCGGAGCCTGTGCTGGTTTGGCAGACTGTCGCTGTGTTATTCGTGATTGTCCTTCTGGGAGTCGCGGTGGCGCGGTCCGGTAATGACTCCGGCGTCGGCGTATCCGCTTTCGAGTTGAAGATGCGCGCATTGCTAGACAAGATCCTCTTCGTGCGACCGAGAACCAAGGAGTTTCTAATCGGCCATCCAATATTGTTCCTCGGAATAGCGGCGGCCATAGCCGGTCGAAGAAAATGGGCGGCGCCATTGATTATCTTTGGCGCGATAGGCCAGATATCCGTCCTCAACACTTTTTGCCATATTCATACGCCGATAGCAATGTCACTTATCAGAGTCGCTTCCGGGCTTGTGACCGGGTCAGTAATTGGCCTCGTCCTTTACGCTGCGCTCAGACCGGTTCTGGTTCCCAAGGCAGCGTCAGTTTCGGGAACAAGTTCCCGAAACACCAAGAAAAAATTGGAAACCACTCAAGATACCAAGGCGGAACCAGAGCCTGCCGCAAAAGCAAAAACTACTGCGAAGAATAAGCGGAAAACACCATCTCGATGAAGCGTATTGTAATCTCAGGATACTATGGCTTTGGTAATATCGGTGACGAGGCCGTTCTTGCGGGTATTATCGCTTCTTTTCGAACGATTCAAGACGACGTGGAACTGCTTGTTCTGTCCGGAGATCCTGCTCATACATCGGCAACGCACGGAGTCCAGGCTATCAACAGATGCGCTATAAGCGCCGTCATAAGCGCAATAAGGGACGCTGATTTGCTTATAAGCGGAGGGGGCAGCCTCTTACAAGATATTACCAGCGCCCGCTCGGCGGCGTACTATTTCGGTCTAATGCTTATTGCAGAGCTGTGCCGCGCGCCGTTTATGATTTACGCTCAGGGTATCGGGCCAATAACACGCAGTGTAACAAAACTCCAGATGAGGACTCTTCTCAATCGCGCTCGTTTGATCAGCGTCCGTGACGAGGATTCGGCAAACCTGCTTCTGCTGCTTGGTGTGAAGAAGCCTCCGATTTATGTTACCGCTGATCCCTCATTTGCGTTGGAGCCTGCTGAAGACGATGAGGCCAGGCGTATTCTTGGCGAGGCGCAGGTTCCGGAAGGAAAGCCGTTGTTGGGCGTGGCGGTCCGCCATTGGAGCGTAAGTGAAAGCTGGCCGGATGTTCTTGCGCGGGGCATCAGTGACGCCGCGGCGCAACTTGGAGCGACGCCGGTGTTTATCCCGATGCACCAACCTGATGACATTGCCCTTGCTGAAGATATTGCCAAGCGGTTGACCGTTCCATCAGTAATACTAAGGACACAGCTTACGCCAAGCCAGGCAAAGGCAATAGTAGGGCAAATGGACGTTATGCTCGCAATGCGGCTGCACGCGCTTATGTTCGCCGCCGCTCAGGGAACGCCCGCCGTGGCTATGACTTATGATCCCAAAGTCACCGCGTTTGCGAACAGCTTTTCGGAAAACATGCCGGTGATAGACGCGCGTGAGACCACAGCCGATGAGATAACACGAACGATTATTGACGCATGGGCAAATCGCGAAGATATTCGCTCTGCCCTGTACGCCAAACTACCTGAGCTGCGCCGGAAAGCGGTTCGCAACACCTGTTTGGCTTTAAGCCTGCTGAATTCAAAGGGAACAATCACAGAACTTGATGAGTCAGATTATCATGGGTTATAATAAGAACAGTAAAGGATGTCCCGCTTAATGCTAACCAATATCAAGATACGCCCTATCAAATCCGCCGTTGCGATAACAGTCATATTAATTGCCGCTATATTCATAATTTCGGGTTGTGGAGGAGGTGGCAGCGGACCAGGAA
>JAUSEB010000254.1 GCA_030650495.1 Armatimonadota bacterium
GCGGCGCCGAGACACTTTGACCTGGGTCAAGAATAGAAATATTTTGGAGATTTTTTTGAGATAAGAATTTCAGATGCTTCGGCTTGTAGTTCAAAGCCGAAGCCGATAGTAGTAAGGTTGCCTTCGGCTTCAAAGAACAAGCCGAAGGATAGAACTCCTATGTAGCTCGGGGCCTTGTGCCCCGTCTGCCGAGCGTAGATTCACCGCCGCCGACCGGCCACAAGGGCCGGAGCTACGTTTTTCAGAGGATGCCGAGAATCTTCGCGGCGTTTCGCCAGGCGATGTCCTCTTTTTCTTCGGGGGTAATATCCATTTTGGCGAGGCGTTCGATGTCGTCGCCGGGGTACATCAGCGGAAAGACGACGCAGATTTACGATATGCCTGTATTGATCTGCTAAATGGGTAAATAACATGTAGCGAGGAAGCGGGATTGGTTCTGGTAAGAACGCAGATGAACGCTGATAAGCGCAGATAAACACGGATGAATCAGCTGATAGCTTCTCTCAACTATTATGATTGATGAATCACGGCTTGAATCTAAAATTCAGATAATCGGCAGGCAGATACTGGCCGATGCGGTAAGGGGCGGTGGGATGTCGGTCGCCCGGCAGTGGAACAATCGCGTCCTCGAATGGACGATGCGCGATGCTGAGTTGAAGGTTCAGATATTTAGATTTGTCGATGTCCTTCCGGCGCTCAAGACCGACGAAGAGATCGTCCGGCATCTGCATGAGTATTTCGATCCTCTGAAAGACAGGCTGCCGCGGCCCATGCGTTTGGGGCTTGCCGCGGCGGGGTTAAATCCACTTGCGACAGCGGCGGCGGCGAGTTTCGTGCGCCGGGCCGGGGCAAGAATGGCCAAAAGGTTTATCGCGGGTTCTACCGCCGCCGAAACCGCCAAAATCGCGCGGCGCTTGTGGGAACGCCACATAGCTCACACGGTAGACATCCTCGGCGAAGTCGCGGTTAGCGAAGAGGAGGCCGAAGGCTACCAGCGCAAATATCTGGAGCTTCTCGACGAGTTGGCGCGGTCGTCACAGTCATGGCGTCCGAACCCTTTGCTCGAATCAGCGGGAGGCGAGCGGATTCCCAGAGCCAACGTGTCCGTAAAGCTGTCGGCCTTATATTCGCAAATCGAACCATCTGCGCCGGAGAAAACGGCGGAAGCTATCAAGGAACGACTAAGGCCGATACTCAGGCGCGCCCGCGAATTGGGAGTGTTCATCAACTTCGACATGGAGTATTACGCATTAAAAGACCTCACGCTGCGAGTCTTTTATGAAATCCTGATGGAGCCGGAGTTCCGTGACTGGCCCGATGTGGGAATTGCTATTCAGGGCTACTTGCGGGATTCGCTGTCAGATACGATTGAGCTTGTTGACTGGGTTAAGCGGCGGGGAGCGCCGGTGACTGTCCGGCTGGTCAGAGGGGCGTATTGGGACTACGAAGTAGTGAACGCGAAGCAGCGGCGATGGTCGATTCCCGTGTTTACGCGCAAGTGGCAGACTGACCAGAGTTACGAGGCGATAATCCGGCTGCTGATGGAAAACTACCCACATATTTATACAGCGGCGGGATCTCATAACGTCCGCAGTATAGCTTATGCGATTGCTCTGGCCGAAGAGCTGGATTTGCCCGATGACGCATTTGAAATCCAAATGCTCTACGGAATGGGCGATGAGTTGAAACCGGCGGTGGTCAATACGAGAAGGCGGCTTAGGGTTTACACGCCTTACGGCGAATTGATTCCGGGCATGGCGTATCTTGTGCGGCGGTTACTGGAAAATACGGCCAACGAATCGTTCCTGAGGCACGGCTTCTTTGAAAAAGCGACGGCTGAGGAGCTGCTTCGACGCCCATCCGAACTCGCGGCGGCGGACCATCGCCCGGAGGCAAAAGTAGAAGAACCTCCCCGGCCCGGCCCATTCCTGAACGAGCCAACGCGGGACTACTCCAAAGAGGAAAACCGTAGGCTCATGCGGGAAGCTCTGGCGAAGGTGAAGTCTGAATTTGGCAATCTGTATCCTTTGGTCATAGGCGGCAAAGAGATTGTCACTTCCAGTGAACTCACCTCCATCAATCCCGCGAACCCGGATGAAGTTATCGGCAGGGTTCCGGTTCCAGGATTAGAGGAGATCAATAAAGCCGTGGAAGTCGCTGAAGCGGCGTTTCCGGCCTGGGGGAATACGAAGCCGGAAGAGCGGGCGGAACTACTTTTCAAGGTGGCTGATGAGCTGCGGAAGCGACGGGATGAGATCGTCGCGCTGGAAGTTTATGAGGTAGCCAAAGGCTGGGCTGAGTCGGACGCCGACGTGACCGAGGCAATTGACTACATGGAGTATTACGCGCGGGAGATGATCCGGCTGGGCAAGCCGCGCATTTTAGGGGACGCGCCGGGGGAGGTCAACGAGTACTTCTACCAACCAAGAGGAGTGGCCGTGGTCATTGCGCCGTGGAATTTCCCATTGGCGATTCTGGCGGGGATGAGCTCAGCGGCGCTTGTGGCTGGGAATACGGTCATAATGAAGCCTGCTGTCCAGTCACCGATCATTGGCATGAAGTTGATCGAGGTCTACCGGGCGGCTGGAATACCGGATGGGGTGGTAAATTTTCTGCCGGGAGGGGCGGAGGTCGGCGAACCGCTTGTGAGGCATCCGCGAGTGAATTTGATTGCGTTCACCGGGTCAAAAGCCGTGGGGATTCGCATAAATCAGCTTGCGGCGGAGATTGCGGAAGGCCAGCCGGGGATGAAGAGGGTAATCGCCGAAATGGGCGGCAAGAACGCGATAATAATAGACAATGACGCTGAACTGGACGAGGCCGCACTCGGAACTATCGCCTCATCCTTTGGCTACCAGGGGCAGAAGTGCTCGGCAAGTTCTCGGATTATTGTCTTAGAGAAAGCGTACGATGAGTTTGTCGGTAGATTTGTCGCGGCGGCTCGGAGTCTGCGAATCGGGCCGCCTGAAGATCCCGCCAACTTCGTCGGTCCGCTTGTTGACGAGGCCGCGCTGAAGAAAGTCAGAAGTTACATCGAGCTTGGCCGGAAAGAGGCTAAGCTGATTCTGGAAACGGACGTGTCGGGACTCGGCAATGGCTATTACGTCGGACCAACTATATTCGCCGATGTTGACCCAAAGGCAAGGATCGCGCAGGAGGAGATATTCGGCCCGGTTGTGGTCATTATGAGAGCACGCACGATAGACGAGGCGCTGGATATAGCCGTTGGGACGGATTTCGCGCTGACCGGCGGTCTGTTCTCCCGCGGCCCGGCGGCTATAGAAAGGGTCAAGCGCGACTTCCGCACGGGCAACCTCTATATAAACCGCAAGATCACGGGGGCTATTGTCGGCAGGCAGCCGTTTGGAGGATTAAGGTTCTCCGGCATTGGCTCGAAGGCCGGTGGGCCGGACTACCTGCTGCAGTTTATGGAACCCCGTGTAGTGACGGAAAACACGATGCGCAGGGGCTTTGCGCCTGATACCGTGTAGGGTCGTCTGTCGCGCTGCATAACGCACCCCATATTCAAGGGAAGATTTTTAATCTCGAAAACACGAAAAGGGAAGAGTTGTTGGTTGGTCTTAGCTGTCAGCTGACAGCTGACAGCTGACAGCTTTCTTTTCCATCTGCGTTAATCTGCGTTCTTCCCTGGACCGTGCCTTTCGTGATTCAAAAGCCGCAAATTCTTGACATGGAAGGGCCGCGCAAGCTATCCTATTCTTTTACTGATTAGCTTATATTTGGCTTAAAATGGACCTTATTGTCGAGAAATCCAATCTTAATGGGCGGGTGTTGATCCCAGCGTCGAAGTCGCACACTATCCGCGCGGTTGTCATTGCTACGCTTGCGGACGGAGTATCCACCATCGTGAATCCACTTGTGGCGGCGGATACGCTGGCCTGCGTCGATGTGTGCCGGGCGTTCGGCGCGCAAATCGAGACTAACGGTGATTGGATTGTTAGGGGAGTCGGCGGCAAGTTGAAGGCGCCGGATAACGTTGTTGACGTCGGCAACTCCGGTACGACGCTTTATATTGCGATGGGGATGGCGGCGCTCATAGACGGGCAGACAACCTTCACGGGCGATCATCAGATACAAAGCCGCCCCGCCGGACCGCTTATCGACGCGCTGAACCACCTTGGCGCGCAAGTCCGTTCAACCAAAGATAATGGATGCCCGCCGCTCGTCGTTCGCGGGCCGCTAAAGGGTGGAGTCGCAATTCTCGATGGCAGCAAAACATCTCAGTATTTAACCAGTTTATTGATGGCCTGTCCGCTTGCTGATGGCGACAGCGAGATAAACGTGACAAACCAGATCGAACTCCCGTATGTTCAAATGACCCTGGGCTGGCTCGCCGAGCAGGGAATTCGCCTCGAACGAGAGGGATTTAACAACTTCACCATAGGCGGGCGGCAGAGATATACTTCCTTTACTAAGCAGACGCCCGGGGATTGGTCATCGGCCACATTTTTTCTATGCGCGGCGGCAATTACCGGCGCGGAATTGACCATCGAAGGTTTGGACATAAAGGACACCCAGGGCGACAAGGCAGCGCTGGAAATGCTTCGCGGAATGGGCGCCGATGTCCAAGTCCTTGCCGATGGAATTCGCATAAAGGGAGGAGCGCTCAAAGGCGCGGAGTTTGACCTAAACGCCACTCCCGACGCGCTTCCGGCAATGGCTGTAACCGCCTGCTTTGCCGAAGGCGTGACCAGGCTGGTGAACGTGGCGCAGGCGCGGCTGAAGGAAACCGACCGTATCCGAGTAATGTGCGAAGAACTCACGAAAATGGGCGCGAATATCCGCGAATTGCCCGACGGGTTGGAGATAACAGGCTCCAAATTGCATGCGGCGGACGTTTGCGGTTGGAGCGACCATCGAGTGGTAATGGCTCTTGCGGTCGCCGGACTTGCCTGCGAAGGGCAAACGAAGATAGACACGGCGGAAGCGGTGTCGGTCACGTTTCCAAATTTCGTAGAGCTTATGCGTGGGATTGGCGCGCGTGTCGAAGTAAGCTGAGGTAAATGCTTCGGCTTGTAGTTCAAAGCCGAAGCCTATGTAGTAAAGTTGTCTTCGGCTTCAAAGAGGGAGTGTTCAAAAAGTCCCATATACTTGTAGCCTAGGGCCTTGTGCCCGTCAATTCACGCTCAAGTTGACTGCAATATGACGCCCACAAGGGGCTAGGCTACGGTTTTTGAACACTCCCAAGAAC
>JAUSEB010000255.1 GCA_030650495.1 Armatimonadota bacterium
GTTCTTGGGAGTGTTCAAAAACACCGATTCCTTTGTAGCTCGGGGCCTTGTGCCCCGTCTGCTGAGCGTAGATTCACTGCCGCCGACCGGCCACAAGGGCCGGGGCTACGGTTTTTGAACACTCCCTCTTTGAAGCCGAAGGCAACATTTATTTATACAGATGGCCGCGAACATCCATGTCCAATGCCTCTACTTGTCCAATCTTTGCCGGTGTTTCGGGAATCTTGTTCCCGAAACCAAAAAATAGGCCCGGCTGCAAAACCGCCGGGCCTATTTCGGAATAAATGTCTCTCAGAAGAAAATCACGGCGCGGTTACCGCTGCATAAGCGTTTACTAGCCCCGCCCCTTGCTGGTCGGTGGAAAGACCGAGATCAACGGCTGTTGACTGGAGGACAGCCTTGACCTGGTCAGGCGATTCGCCCGGATGAGATGCAAGCCTAAGCGCCACCACGCCGGTAACGTGAGGTGTGGCCATGGAAGTTCCGCTCATCGTAGCGTATCCGCTCTTGATATATGTGGACAAAACATTGACGCCCGGCGCGGCCAAATCTACGGCTGGCCCGGCGCTGCTGAATACTGCAAAGCGGTTGCTGCTATCGATTGCGGAAACTGCGATGACTTCCGGATATGCTCCCGGATAGTCCACCGCTCCCGTGCCAGAGCCGTACCCACCGCCATTGTTTCCGGCTGCCACGACCTGCGTGATTCCAGCTTCGTATACTTTGATAATTGCGTTGTGGAAAGTCTCGTTGTCTGTGGAGGCGCCGAGACTCATATTAACGACTTGAATGCCGTTATCTATACACCATGTAAGGCCTTCGATTACGTCGGAGAGTGTGCCTAAGCCGGAGTTGCCAAGCGCTTTCACGGCGTATAACCGGGCTTGCGGCGCAACTCCCACCACCCCAATGGAGTTGTTGGCAGCGGCGATTGTTCCCGCAACGTGTGTGCCATGGCCGTTGCCGTCTGATGGACTTCTCACCGGGTTGGTGGCGTTATACCCTCCTGCTATATTTGCGGCAAGGTCGGGATGATTGAGTTGGATACCTGTGTCCAATACGGCGACCTTAACGCCCATTCCAACGCTTATATCCCAGGCAGTGGGGGCGTTGACACGTGCGATGCCCCACGGCAGCGACTGCGGAGGCTGCGGAGGTTGGGATGGCTGTGAAGGCTTTCCGGTGGCATAAATCTCTATATCATCGTCCACTCTGATGACACCGGCGTGAGCGGTCAAAGCCGCCACAGCAGGCTCAGGCAGAAGCACGGCAACTCCGTCCACCAGCGGGAGTGGCTTCACGATGACGCCGCCTGCTCCATGTATAATCGCCTGCCTTGCCGGCTCATTGACGATATTGGTGTCGAAGATAACGATCTTCTTTGCATACCCGTTCCCTGCGGCCATGACGGCCAACGGCAGGCACAAGGACACCAGCAGAGCTAAGAGAATGATGGCTGCAAATCTACAGCGGTTGGTAAACATAGAAAAACCTCCCCAATTTCGGATGCGAGCGCCTGAAAGCGGCGCGCTATTCCCACGAACCTTAATAAATTATGACAATCATACTAGCAAATTGGCTTTGCTATTGTCAATGTGAGAATTACTGGGATTTACCCCAAATTCAAGGGAAGATTCATAATCACGAAAACGAAAGCAATAAAACACGAAAAGAGAAATAGTGATTAGTGAATAGTGGCTGGTGGCTAGTATTACTAGCCACTCTAATTCGTGGTTTCGTGACAAAAGATATCTCTCTACCTTTATCTTTCGTTGTTGGCTGCCTTTTCGCGTTCGCGGTCAACAAGAGCGCAGGTGAACTCGCCTTCGCATACCACAGCGCCGTCAACTTTTGCGACGCCCCTGACCTTGCCGATACCTCTGCGATAACCCACGGCTTCACATTCGATTATCAGTGTGTCGCCTGGAAACACCGGCTTGCTGAACCTCACCCGGTCCATTGCGGCGAAGTAGGCCAGGCGGCCGCGTCCCTCGTCCATTGTCAATAGCATCACGCAGCCGACCTGGGCGATTGCTTCGACGATGAGAGCTCCGGGCATAATGGCGTGGCCGGGGAAATGGCCGTTAAAAAACTTCTCATTGGCGGTCACGTTCTTAACCCCGACACACCGCTTGACAGGCTCCAATTCGAGGATTTTATCAACAAGGAGGAACGGGTATCTATGAGGCAGAATCTCCCGCAATTGCTCTATATCGAATAATGGCGCGCCCGAAACAGCCTCATGTTGTTTAGATTCCACCATCTCTTTGACCTCTTGCATCAGCCAAATCTCCTCGAACAGAGTTCACTTTCAACCACCCTAGAATACGCTTCCATGTCTTTAAGTGTCAAATGTAAAAACATCAACAACTATCAACCAACAACCATCAACTATCAACCAAACCAGTAACAGTTCAGAGTTGGTTAGCAATACCCCCCTCAATCCCCCCTTCTAAAGGGGGGAAGTGTCGTTGCTCCCCTTCGTAAGGGGGAAGGGGCGTAACTCCTCTCCTTGCGAAGGAGGGGCTGGGGGAGGTTGTTGCATCGGTAGCCTGCTGCCGATGCCGTCCCGATTCATCGGGACGCAACTCCCCTCCTTACGAAGGAGGGGTTGGGGGAGGTCAAATCGTACTCACCAAGCCTGAACTGTTACCCAAACCATTGTTTTCCGCCCCGCTGTACGGTATAATATCGATGCTTTACTGGTTAGAATTAGGTCTAGCGAGCGTTCAAATGCCCCCTTAGCTCAGGGGATAGAGCAACTGCCTTCTAAGCAGTGGGTCGGGTGTTCGATTCACCCAGGGGGCGCCAGAATAGAATCTAGGAGTTAGAAGTTAGAAGTTAGAATAGGGAATATTTCTAACTCCTCTTGCTTGTTAGATGTCGGATGCTAGAAGTTGTATGTTAGAGAAATACTCATACTAACTCCTAACTCCTAGATTCTAACTTCTACCCCGTGGCGGGTGTGGCGCAGTTGGTTAGCGCGTCAGGTTGTGGCCCTGAAGGCCGTGGGTTCGAGTCCCATCACTCGCCCCAGATTTGCAGCAAGGCCGCGGTTTGCGAAATCAAACCGCGGCCTTGTTGTTTTTGCCCTCGGCGCTATTACCAGGTTGACAAGCTTACTTGGCTTGAAATGCCGAAACCTCCAGTATCCATTACCAAAAGGATTCTTGCATTTGAGTCCCCGCAATCACCCTATTTCCTGTCTTTTCGTTGTATCGGGAAACCCTTTTCCCGATACTCCATCAGTTATCCGGGGCATTTCGGGAAAGGGGTTTCCCGAAATAACTGATAACTAACAATGGTTGTCCGTTGTCCGTTCTGTTTTGCGCGCGATGACATATCGCGTGATCAAGGGTTCATTTCCCTCGACTCTTGCGACTCACTCGACTCCCTTTACCATCCGCGTTCTTTTCTGAACCGCACCTATGCTTGAGCTTGCAGGCAAATGGATATAATCCTCAAGAGGTTTCCTAATGAGCGGCGTCCATTTCAGCGTAGCGACCAATTTCGATAACGGCCTGCCACGGCGGCTTGCGCCATATTCCGCCGTGGAGGTTTTTGGCAAACTCTCGCGTGACGCGGTCGGAGGTGGCCGCGCAAGCTACATGCTCGCGCCTATTTCCAAAAGTATTCTCGAAGAGCATGCTCGCGAAACAAACCGAAACGGCCTTGCGTTCGACTATCTCATCAACCCCGCCTGTATGGGTAATAGGGAGTTCACCAAGCGCGGCCAGCGTGACCTTCGGCGCTTGCTGGACTGGCTTTCGGAAATCGGCGTGGAATGGGTGACGATCTCCCTGCCGATGTTACTGGAGATAGTCAAGACCCGCTATCCTAACATCAAGACAAAAGTCGGAGTATATGCTCAAGTAAACAGCCCTGCGCGGGCTAGATTCTGGGAGGAACTCGGCGCCGACTGCATCACAATCGAACCGCTCACAACAAACCGCAACTTCCCGCGCCTGCGGGCTATACGCGAAAGCGTAAAGTGCGACCTGCAGCTTCTCGCCAACTCGACCTGCCTGAAAGAGTGCCCGCTTTCGCCGTATCACATGGTTAGCCTATCCCATGCGTCCCAATCTCACGGCGAGCGGTTTATGGTCGATTACTGCCTGTTGACTTGCTCCGCGCTCAAGCTGTCGGACCCGGCTAACTACCTGATGTCGCCCTGGATTCGCCCGGAGGATTTGCGTCTATACGAGGCCATCGGCTACTCCAATTTCAAGATACTGGAGCGTGACGCCCCGACGGACGCGCTGGTCAACCGGACAAAAGCTTATTATGAACGTCGCTTCGACGGCAACTTGATCGAGATCATCCAGCCGTATGGTTACAAAGAATCGAGGTCCAAAACCCAGCCGCATCGATCTAAACTGTGGGATTTCCGCGCATTCATAAAACCGTGGAAAGTGAACCCCGCCCGCCTGCTACCGTGGCGCGAGTTCGCGAAGATGAGAGGAATGCTTTACCAGTCAGAACACGATTCCCCGATTTACATCGACAACCGGACATTGGATGGATTTGTGGAGAGTCTGATAGACCATGACTGTGCAAATCGTGACTGCGCCGAATGCCGATACTGCCACGCAGTTGCGCAAAACGTTGTAAAGATCGATCCCAAATACCGCGACCGCTGCCTTGGTTTGGCGCAGAGACTTTTGAACGACATCCGCTCAGGGGCTATGTGGAAGTAGCGCGCCCTCCATTATTGAGTTTCAGGTATTGATCTAGCGACATGTCATTCCCAACTTTAGCAACATGTCATTCCCAACTTGATTGGGAATCCAGGAGCGCCACTCTCTGACCAAGCTTCAGTTTCTGGATTCCCGCTTTCGCGGGAATGACATAGTCAAGAGCGGGAATGACATAGTCAGAACGTTAACTCGTAGTCTGAAACTCAATAATCCTCCAAAGCCGTCTCTGCCATCGCCAGCACGTTTTCCGGCGGCACGTTCGGCAGCAAAGCCTCATGGCTGGGACTGACAACGTAGCACGGTCCCAGAAGGTTTTTCACGCGGCGAACTTCGGCGCGCACGTCATCCGGCGAACCGTTAACCAGCAAATCCTGCGTATCAATCCCGCCAGCAAATGCTATCTTCCCTTTGAAATCCCTGGCGAGCTTTTCCGCGTCCATATTGAGCGCTCTTGCCTGCAATGGATGCAGCGCGTCAATACCGGCGTCAATGAACCGGCCTATCACTTTATTCACCGCGCCGCAGCAGTGCGTCATCACCTGGAGGCCGTGCGCATGACCCAGATCCGAGAATTTGCGAATCCACGGAAAGACGAATTTATCGAATGACTCAGGGCTGATGATCAAGTCCAGTTGGGTCCCATAGTCATTGCCGAAGAAGAAAGCATCAACCTCATCTCCCGCCGCCTCGAAGAATCGCTTGTTCGCCTCAAGATAATACTCGCAGACGTGGCTCGTGACGGCTTCCACCACGGCCGGGTTGGTGTGCATCTTGATGAAGTAGTTCTCCATCCCGAAATACCAGGCCACGATGTGGAAGAAGCAAGTCCATAAGCCGCTTGCGCGATACACATCGCCCGCTTGGCGAACTCTCTCCACTTGATCGGTAAAATCCAGATAGTCCGGGTTAGGCCAATCGTAAGCCTCCACTTCCGCCACATTCTCGCAGTCAGCGAACACCGGGATCTTCACTCCAGATTCATTCTCTATTGCCATCTCAAACGGTGGTTTGCCGTCGGGATGCTTATATCCCCCATCCGCGCCCATCCAGCGGAAGTCATCGTGCAGGAACCGCCGTAACTCCTCTTGCTCAGTGAAGCCAAAATGCTCGAGATATATCGGCCAGGTTTCTTTGTGCGGCATCCCTAGCCAAAACCCGCATCTGTCGGCGGCCTTGCCGGAGTAGATGGTCTTGATACGCTCACGACTGGTCATAAGAATTGCCCTTCTATTTTGCCGTATTAAAGAAGATCAGATCGGAACTCTGTTTTTCGGCCAGGCGCACGGTCAATCCCGACTTCATCAACTCTTCGCCGGTATATGTTCCCGAAGCCGAGCCGTCCGTGGCTTCTATCGCGTATCGCTTCTTGGGATTAAGACCGCGCAAGATTACAGCCTGAGTGTCTTTTTCGGACTGTGGTCGGAAGACATATAGAACGCCCTTATCCCCCTTTTGGTCGGCGTATTGCATCCCATCCCAGTTCTTGCCGTCCGGTCTTGGCAGGACATGGTACACATTGCCGGACGCTATGAACGGGCGAAGTTTATCTTTGTAGATAGCAAATTCCCGCTTAGCGGCGGCGCGTTCTTCCGGCGTCCATTTGGACATGTCCGTCATAATCGTACACCAGCCCAGCATTGCGCTCCGCAGCATGTATCTGAAATTGGCGACACTATCCCCGACTTTGTTGCGGATATAAGCCTCCAGCATACTTGGCGGAAATGGGTAGCTGGAATCGTAGAAATCCTTTCGTAGAGGGAGCGCCGCGAAATCATCGGACATGCATATATAATGCGCGCGCTTGGCGACTCCGAAATCAAACAGCCGTCCGCCGTTCACGCAGTCTTCAAACAGCAGATTGGGATTCTCCTTGCGAAGCTGATCGTAAACGGCATAGTAACCTTCAGCCGCCGCTCTGCTCACATCTACAGAATCATTTGGAATATGTCCGTGCCCCTCACGCTCGCAGCCGGAGAGTATCATATTCTGGTCATGTTCAAGCAAATCGAGCTTGTATTGCTTTACCATCCTTCGCAGGTCATTAAGGCACCAATTTCGAGCGTCTTCGCAGCCCATGCAGGCAGTTGCGCCTTTGAATGCCGCGTTTTTCCAATCTTCGGGATAATCATTCGCGAACCATGACTTCTGCTCAGGGTTGAACGGGCTGAGAACATCGGGGCCGGGATTCTTGATAGACCCGCCCTGTGTCCAACCGACCCACAATCCAAATTTAAGATCTTTGGAGTGCGTGTAATCGGCTATTTTCTCCAAACCGTTCGGGAATTTCTCCGGGTGCGAATGCCAGTCACCGACTTCCTTAAACCACCCCGCGTCAACGTGATACATCTCGATACCAAGATCGGCGCAGTCGTCTATCATGGTTTTAGCGAGCGCCTCGTCCACCGCCATGCCGCTTCCCCAACTGTTGTTGACCAACAGCGGCGTCACTCCTCCCGGAATCGGCGGGCGCAGGTGTTTCTCGACCCAGCGGTGCAGGCCGTGCGTTCCATCCTCCACCTCACCTTTATATGCGCCAATGAAGCAGGTCGGGAATTGCAGCTTTTCACCGGGGGCCAGGCGCGTTCTGGTTTTCCCTTCGCGCTGGTCGAGTCCCATCGATACTCTTGTTACGGCATTTGGCTCTCTCTTGATGAGTATTTGCGTCCAACCGCTGAACTCAACACCGCCGTATACTCCGCATTTGCTTTCTTTGTCATGAACGCAAAACCAGGGGAAGGCGTCGCGGGTCGCGTCCGTCTGGCTGTAGGGTCCGCAGCGCAGCGTCTTCTCGTAACCCGGCGTTAGAGCGTCAATGTGTATCCCAACATCGCTGACATGCCCGGCGGTCTTCTCTATCCACCAAATATCCGGGGACTGGCCGGACTGAGGCATGAGCGGAAGGGTGATTGTCGCGGTCGGCGCCAAAATCACCGTCTTTCTCGTTTTGTTGACCAAGTAGGCGCTGTGTTCGACAGGACCCGGCAGCGTCTGATACCTTTCGACTATGTTTCCAGGATTCAACACTAATCGCGCTGCCTCCCATGTCGAAACATATTCCAGGCTGGGGTCCTTGCTTTGATATGTAAAGCTGATTTGGCCTTCACGCTGCTTAATTCCTTTGTACTCCCATGTGACCTTATTCGTCTGACCATCGATCTCAACGGAATCCGGCAAATCCGCTTCCGGGGTTCCGACCGCCCAATTGTTGGGCTTAGATTTGGCGGCTGTGCTTAATAAATCAACGATAACCGGATTGCCTTCTTTAATCTCGAAGACTATTATCGTGTCCGCGGTTTTCAGGCTCCATCGGCCCGTCCGGGAATAGTATTGCGCGTTAGCGCTTACGCACAAGCTCAATAGCGTACAAATAATAAAGATTTTAATCATGAACTCACTCCGATTTCAGTAAAACGTTTACAACCTCACCTATATACATCCTATGATAATCCTTATTGGGATAATTGTCGTCTATGCTGGGGTCTAGGAAATGCTTGGGGTCGATATCCTGAAAGTATATTTTTCTACATTCGATGACCATACGCGCTTCATCGAAGTATGTGGCTCCGGTCAGTGATCCCGCGACGGGAGTCAGTCCGGCGGCTGCGATCTTGTTCAAATCCCGCCCGGATTTGGACCCGCATAAGTTCAGCGAGTCGCGATATTTCTCCTCGAAGAATGAGAGCGTGAAGTTGTCCGCCTTCTCCACAAATTGATATGTATAGCGGACAGGCCGTATCACGCACCAGCAGATTTTCTTGTTCCAAAGCACGCCAAAACCGCCCCAACTGGCGGTCATAGTGTTACATGCTTGCGGCGCACCGGCTGTTATCAACATCCAATCTGAGCCGATAAGCTTAAACGCATTATCCGATATATCTTCAGGTCTTATGCTCTTGAACATTTCTCTAATTCCTCCATCTCCAAATGTCACCGCTGACCCCTTCGGCGTTTCACCACTGGTTCCCTGCGCTATGAGGCAAAGCAATATCCTATGTGGAGCGAGTCAACCGTCAACTCCCCCGGCAAATTGACCGTTGCAATATATCTTCCTGAGCGCTAACCTATGAGTTGGACGCGCCGTGGCCAAAGGCGCGGCTCACTAATAAGATAATATAGTAGGAGATGATTGATGAAGAAAGCACTGATAGTTTGGGGCGGATGGGACGGACATGAGCCTAAGCAGTGCGCGGACGTTTTCGCGCCGATCCTTCAATCGGAAGGCTACGACGTGGAAGTTTCCGACACTCTCGATGCTTTCACGGACGCCGATAAGATGAACTCGCTTGACCTGGTTGTGCCGATTTGGACGTGCGGCCAGATCAACGGCGAGCAAGCCGG
>JAUSEB010000260.1 GCA_030650495.1 Armatimonadota bacterium
TTTCTTGCCGCGCTTGGCGACGGGCTTACCTTCAATATCGACTATATCGAGCGCGAAATCAATCACCGGCGCGTTGCTGATCGAAGTCCCGACGCCGTAGCCGTCAACCAACGGGTTCAGTTCGAGTATCTTCTCTTCGTCTATTCCACCGCTGACGATAATCTTAACATTCTGAAATCCGCGGATGTCCAGCTCCCAGCGCACTTCTTCGATGATCTTGTAGAAGTCCCCGCGCCTGCTGCCAGGCGTATCCAATCTGACTGCATACAGCCGGTCGCCGAGCGCCTCAGCAGCGCGAATCGACTCCGATTTCTCATCGCAGAACGTATCGACCAGCGCGACCCGCTTGATCTCAGGCGGGACCACTTCGTCGAACAACTCCACGGCCCGGACGACATCGCCCAAAATGAGAACCAGCGTGTGAGGCATGGTCCCGCTCGCCGGAATTCCCAATCGTTCCGCGCTCAGTATAACTGAAACCCCGTCGCACCCGCCAAGATAAGCGTAACGCTCTATCATCGGCGCAAGAGACGGGTGCATACGCCTTGCCCCAAAGCTGATGACTTGCCGGTTTCCGGCGGCTTTCTTGCACCGAGCAGCCTTGGTCGCAATCCCCGACGCCTGGCACAGGAAGCCCAACACTGCCGTCTCCATTCTGCCGAATTCCGTATAGTCTCCGGTAATATTCAGCACAGGCTCGCCGGGGTAGAAGACCGTTCCTTCGCGCATAGCGCTGACGTCTACCGGCAGATCCAAGAGGACTTCGACCGCCTCATCCAGCCCGGCAAATACCGCCCATGGGCAACCCTCAGGCAACGCAACGGCCTTTACTTCGACCGTCACCTGTTTATGTATATCCTTCGCGGTCAGAATTTCCCAAGTCCGCTGAAAGTATATATCGGTCACTTGGCCGCCGCGTATTTCCTCAAAACTCGCCGTGTGCATTTTGCCCTCGCCCCAGATGTTCGCCGCCTTCGGCGGCGGCATCGGCAGCAGGCTACCGATGCAACAAATTTTCACCCTCACCCAAAAGCTGTCAGCTTAAACTAACTATCAACCAACAACTCTCCCCTTATCTGTGTTCATCTGTATCCATCTGTGGTTAATTCTTTGGTTGTACATACCCATCATTTTCACAATTAACAAGACGATATAGCTGCGGTTGAGCAAGTTACCGGCCTGGGTATAAGAACGAAAACGCGAAATCTCTTGGGCGGGGCGTGTTAATGGCGTCTATCGAGCAAACCGAGCAGGCTGCTGCCAGGCAGACTGCGTTAGATATGAGTGTCGAAACAATTCAACGGCGGGCAACGGGAGGATTGCTCAGTCTGGCTTTACGCCGGGTGGTCCACCAAATGGTTTCATTTGGCGGCAACATCGCATTATCCCGATTGCTAAGCCCGTCGGTCTTCGGCGTATTCAGCATCGTAACTTATGCGGTCAATTTCTTC
>JAUSEB010000268.1 GCA_030650495.1 Armatimonadota bacterium
CAAACACCGGTCAGTGAATACGACGCGCTCGGCTTTTCCATTTCGTTTGAGATGGATTATTTGAACATACTGCAAATGCTCTCCCTGTCCGGTATACCTTTACTTGCCGCGGAACGTAATGAATCTCATCCACTCATACTGGCAGGCGGACCCTGCGCCACGTTCAACCCTGAGCCACTTGCGGATTTTATTGACGTGTTTCTAGTCGGCGAAGCGGAAGACGCAATCCCCGATATAATCGATGTTATGAGATCGTCTGAAAACCAACCTCGTAAGGATTTGCTTCATAATCTGGCGCAAATCGAAGGCGTTTACGTTCCCCGTTTCTACCAGCCGAGACACAAAAACGATGGGATGATTGACTGCATTGAGATTGCGGATGGAGTTCCTGAGAGAGTTATTCGAAGGCGAACGAAAGACCTTGATTCCCATAATGCAAGCTCCGTCATATTGACTCCCAACACGGAATTCGCCGATATGGTACTGACCGAAGCGATGCGCGGATGTCGCAGGCAGTGCCGGTTTTGCATAGCTGGGTATATGGACCTCCCGCCGCGCCCGCGAAAAGTGAATTTACCGGAGGGAGCGTCGCGGGTCGGCCTGGTCGGTTCGGCTGTGTTCGACCACCCCGCCGCGCAGTCAATTTGTGAGGCAATCACGGAAGAAGGCCGGGAGTTCTCCGTTTCTTCCATACGTATAGAGACTCTTACGAAGGAACTTGCTGATCTGATGCGCCGTGGCGGCCAGGAAACAATCACCCTTGCGCCGGAGGCCGGGACGGAACGGCTCCGCAAGGTCATCAACAAAGACATCTTAGACTCGGAGATAATGGACGCTGTCGAAGTCGCATGTTCCGCCGGGTTCAAGCGGGCAAGGCTCTACTTTATGGTTGGGCTGCCGACTGAAACCGGCGAAGACGTAGCTGCAATCGGCGAATTGGCAAATCGAATATGTGCGGAGTTCCCCAAGCTGAACCTGCAACTATCGGCAAGCTGTTACGTGCCAAAGCCGTGGACCCCCTTCCAATGGGCGCCGATGGCCTCTGAGCGGGATTTGTCCGCGAAGATCGCAACGCTGCGCAAGGCTGTTACCGGCAACCGGCGGCTGAAGCTGAACACCGAAAGCCCGCGTCTATCCATCATCCAGGGCTGGCTTGCGCGCGGCGACCGGCGATTAGGAAAGGTGTTGATTTACGCTCTGGAGTCTGGCAACTACGCTCGCGGTATCGCCGAAGTGGGACTCGATCCCGCCTTCTACGCTCACAGAGAGCGTAACTGCGAAGAGATATTCCCCTGGGACCACATCGACCTCGGCGTCAGCAAAGACTACCTCCGGCGCGAATACGAAAAGGCATTTGCCGGAAAACCCACCCCACCGTGCAACGTGCCAAATTGCCGCCGGTGTGGGGTCTGTTAGTCCAGCCTATCCCCATACTTCCTCGGATCTATCTGCGGTTTCTAGTTCTCAGGCGGTGGAAAAGATTTCCACCGCCAACAGAGCCAAGGCAATGTGCTTATTCTCCCATCACTTTCACCACCACCCTTTTCCTCCGTTGCCCGTCGAACTCTGCGTAGAAAATAGTCTGCCATGGACCCAGGTCCAGGCGGCCTTCCGTTATTGGTATTATGACTTGGTGATGAGTCAAAAGGTCGAAAAAGCTGACAGCTGTCAGCTATCAGCTTTGGTTTCCTCGAATCTTCTTTTCTTGCTCAAGAGTTGTGTAAATAGCCTCGATGAACCGCACATAGTCGTATTCTCCATTAGGCCGTTCTACGTCCATCTTTGCCATTATTGGGAGCGCCATCCTGTGTGCAAGCTCCGCGACTGTGGCGGGAGGAAGTTCAGATTTACGCTCGATGAAACGCTTCACAGCCTCATAGTCTTCTTTGGATAGGGCAGTCAAATCTCCTACTTCCACTCCCTGGGTGGCGATTTCCGAATCGCCACCCCCAACTGGAACCGGATTTCCGAATCCAATACCGCTCTCGGCGTTCTCTTTTACGACAATCGTCTCGGCGGCGTAGTCACCAAGCCTCTTGTTAGCTGGGCTGACAAACATAGTTATCAGTCCAACTGTGTATAAGATTGGCGAAAAATCTATAACTCTCAACAGGTTGCGGATTGCCGCGCAGGAGAAGTCTATCGGCTGGCCGTTGTCACGGACAACACGCAGGCGCATCTTTTTCTTTCCCGGTGTTTGGCCGTTTCGCGCCGTTTCAAACCAGATGTAATAACCCCAGAACAGCAGAAGGCTCGCTATCACGACGACCGCCTCAAGCCACCCTGATAGAACCGACGTGATCCCGCGCGAGAAGATTCCCCGCACGGCGAGGATTTGCAGAGGAACGATAATAAGCAAAAGCGTTGCAAGTTGGATGAGCGTGTCGATAATCCCAGCCAGCATTCTTGAGCCTATCCCGGCAAGGGTGTAGCTTATCTCCGCGTTTTCGGGTGTGACTATGGTAACTTGTCTGGTCATGCTATTGCCTGTATAATCTCCGTTGTGGATCAAAATCCCTCAGATAATCTCAAACCTGAGTGGCGGGACCTTTCGGATATTCTTGAAAGTGCCCGCGCTCGCGGTGTTGCGTCGCTATCTACTGAAGACCTCTCGCGTATTGGCCCGCTCTATAGGTTAGCCGTTTCCGACCTCGCGCTGGCACGGGCCAGGAATGACGACCCCGAATCCATCACGTTCTTAAACGATCTTGTCGCCCGTGGACATGGGTTGATATACACTTCACCGCCGTCGAGATTACGAAACGCTCTTCGATTTATTGTATCCGGTTTTCCATCGCTTGTCCGCAAAGAGCTTCCGGCAATCGGAATCGCTACTGCTATATTCTTGCTCGGCGCTGTGTTGGCCTTCGTGATTGTTTGGCGCGATCCTCTTACAGCGGGCATATTTCTGCCGGAGCGATATACTGAGGCAATGGGCCGGCGTTTCGGGAGCGAGAACACTGAGCCTGCGCCACTCCCGGAGGCGGTTAAACCCGTGCTTTCCAGCGCGATTATGGCAAATAACATCAATGTAAGTATTATGGCTTTTGCGGCGGGGATCACATTCGGACTGGCTACGGTGTATGTCCTTCTGCAAAACGGCATGATGCTGGGTGCGCTGGCCGCCATATACACGCGGCATAATCTGAGTTTGAGCTTCTGGTCGCTTATATTGCCGCATGGAGTCATCGAACTGGCCGCGATCTTTATCTCAGGCGGAGCAGGATTGATTTTGGGTGGCGCGTTGATAAAGCCGGGGAATATGTCGAGATGGGCGGCTCTCGCAATCGCGGCGCGGAGGGCGGTTCCGCTGATGGGAGGAGTTGCGTTGATGCTGGTTTTGGCCGGGGCGATAGAGGGATTCCTGACCCCGGCGCCAATAAAAGCCGTTTTCAAATTGGCGTTCGCCGGGCTGACGGTCGCGCTGCTGGCTTTATACTTTTTCGCCCGGCGGGGTGTTACAAAGTAACAGTTCAGGAATAAGGAGAATCTACGCTTAAGGTCATTTCGAGCGGAGCGCAGCGGAGTCGAGAAATCTGCTTTTTACGATGAATGGCCCCAGAAAAAGCAGATTCCTCCACTTCGGTCGGAATGACGGTCTGCATAACTCTGAACTGTTACCTTACAAAAGAAGGCGGGACTTGATCTCCGAATACTTGCCCACTATCGCCGACGCAAGTCCCGACGGCTCCGCGTCGATCACCATCACTCCCGCGCCCGCCAGCGCCGCAATTGCCTGTTTTCTCGCCTGCAACGTCTGTATCGCGACCGCTTGCTCGTAAACTTCATCCACTTTTGCCGGGTCTTTAACTGCTGCCGCATTTGTCTGAGGATCGCCAATCGCCACGCAAAGGCAAAGGTGTTTGCGCGACACAGCCGCCAAATTAGCGATTATCTCGGATGATGACTGCTTGTCGATCAAATCGCTGAACACAACAAGCAGTGATCGCTTGCGCCACCGGCTCGATATGAAGCGAAACGCAAAGCCGTAATCGGATTCACGGGTCGTAAAAGGAGCGTTATATAGCGCCTGGAGCATATTGAGGAAATGGCCACGGCCACGGCGCGGGGGCAGATAGGAGTTGATCTCGTCCGAGAACACAAGCATCCCGACCTTATCATCTCCCGAAGACGCGACATAGGCGAGCATCAGGGCGGCGTTTATCGCGTAGTCGAGCTTGGTCATACCATCGAGCGAGACGCACATCGTCCGTCCAGCGTCCAAAACCAGCAGGATGTTCTGAGTCCGGTCCAACTGGTATTGGCGGCTGGTCAAACGCGCCCGTCTTGCGCTTGCTTTCCAATCGATGCGGCGGTACTCGTCATCAGGCTGGTAGTCGCGCAGGGATTCAAACTCAGTCCCGATTCCCAGGAACTTGGTCCGGTGGGAGCCGATTTCCATCAATCTGCCCCGCCTCCGCGCAAGATCATATTTTTTAGCCTGCAAAATATCAGGATACACGCGGATATGCCGGGCTGACGGTATTTTGAACTGGCGAGCCGCCAGACCCAACTTGCCATAGGAGCGAATGTAAATATCCCCAAATTGGAAATCTCCTCGCGCATATGGCTCCATCAGATAGATATGTTCCAATTCCGCATGAGCCGGAACGGAAACACGTGCGGTGTTTTCAGAACAATTGAAATCCACGGGGGTCTCGTCGCGAACATCTATGGTTGCGGGAATATCCCCCAAATTGCGAACGCGGAGCAGAATTTGATTTGGCTCGCCCATGGACAGCTCTTCCTCGCATTCGCGTTCGACGAATAGCTTTGAAGCATCCGGCGCGCGGCGGTAGTCCGTGATTACGGCCAAAACAACGGCGGCATTATAGACCGCCGCTATAAACAGAAAAGCGGAATCAATGGTAGACAGCGCAAGCGGCAAAACGCCTATAGCGAGTATGATGATAGCCGCGCCGGTGAGAATCAACCTTGCCTCCATTTGGATATTCAATAGCGTAATTCCGTATACACGGCGGCAACTCCTACCGGCAGGCAGGAATTCAACGCATTGTCCGTTAAGTCGGCTTGGGGAGTTGAACCAATTGGAGGAAGAAATGGGACAGAGACTGAAGCTTGGGGTGATCGTTTCCTTGGGCGAAGATGAAGGCATTGAAAAAGTTAATAAACTGGGCTTGCCGACTTGCCAGATTGCCTGTTGGGACCCGAATCTCTACAATAATGACAACATCCGGCATCTGCGGGAATTAGCCACGGCAAATGAGGTGGAGGTGACGACCATCTGGACCGGCTATCCCGGCCCCGCCGTCTGGAACTTCACGGAAGGACCTTCTACCATCGGCCTGGTCCCGCCGGAATTCCGCGAGATGAGAATCGATACTCTCAAAAGAGCAGCCGATTTCGCAAAGGCGGTAGAGGTTCCCTCCATAACCACGCACGCCGGTTTCATCCCCGAAAACCCAGCCGATCCGTTATACGCGGGCGTTGTTGAGGCTCTTATAAAAGTAGCGCGGCATTGTCGGGATCAGGGTGTAATTCTCTGCTTTGAGACGGGACAGGAAACCCCCGTAACTCTGCTGCGCCTGATACGCGACATCGGAACGGATAATCTGGGCGTAAATCTCGACCCCGCCAACCTGCTTATGTACGGCAAGGCGAACCCTATAGATGCGCTGGATTTGCTAGGTCCATACATAAAAGGCGTTCACGCAAAAGACGGGGAATATCCCACGGAGCCGGGTAGTCTCGGCGTCGAAAAACCGCTGGGGCAGGGTAGGGTGAACTTCCCGTTACTGATTCCCAAACTCAAGTCGTTCGGCTATTCCGGCGCTTTGACCATAGAGCGCGAGATAAGCGGCGAACGGCAAATAACGGACATCAAGAAGGCAATGGAGATATTGGAGCCGTTATGTTAGTGGCTAGTGGTTAGTGATTAGTAGCTAGTGTTACTAGCCACTATTCACAAGCCACTTCCCATCTCTTTTCGTGCTTTCTCCCTTTCGTGATAAAGAGACACTCATTTTTGTCACACTAAGCAGGCTCGTGGTATAATAAATGGTTGCGTTCTAAGGCGGAAAAGGGTATTTTGTGGCTTGTAATGAAGTTGGTGCCGAAGGAGGGACTCGGACCCTCACGAGGTTACCCTCACTGGTTTTTGAGACCAGCGCGTCTACCGGTTCCGCCACTTCGGCACAGGGGAAATTATACATTTGCTTGGCGAAGGTGTCAATTGAGTTGAGAGTTTAGAGTTGAGAGAGGGAAAAGCTATCAGCTGACAGCTGTCAGCTGTCAGCTGATAGCTGATTTATCTTTAGTTAAATCAAGTTTCTAATACAGGAGGTCGCAGATCAATGCGGAATCGAAACGCGCTTGTAATAGGTATTGCCACTGTTGTCGGCTGCCTGCCGTGGCTGATCATAACCGGTATATTCTTTGTCTTGCTTATTGTCTGTGCAACGGGTTTGTACAACAAACCGTCGTATGGGGGCGGCAATAAGATCGCTCTTATCCATATTACCGGAGTTGTCACGGCGGGGGAAGGCGGCGATGGCTTGTTCGGTTCGGTTGCGGGATCCGAAGGGATAGTAGATCAGCTTGAACGCGCGCGGAATGACGACTCAATAAAGGCCGTCGTGCTGCGAATAAACAGCCCCGGCGGAAGCCCGTCAGGCTCACAAGAGGTCTATGATGAGATAATGAGGCTGCGCCGGGACGGCAAGGTTGTGGTGACTTCCGTAGGCGATTTGGCTGCGTCCGGCGGCTACTTCATAGCGGCGGCTTCGGACAAAATTTACGCGAACGGCTCAAGTATCACCGGCAGCATAGGCGTGATTACGGAAACAGCCGATATGAGCAAACTTTTTCAGAAGATCGGCATCGACCATGAGGTATTGAAGACCGGAAAGTATAAGGATATGGGCTCAAACTTGCGCAAACTTACACCGGAAGAGAAGCAGATTATGAATGCGATGCTCGATGACATCTTCAGGCAGTTCATCCGCGCGGTGAGTTTGGGGCGGAAAATGCCGGAGTCGGAGGTCAGGAAACTCGCGACCGGGAGAGTATTTACCGGGAGGCAGGCGGAGAAACTGGGGCTGATTGACACGATAGGCGGACTTCAGGAAGCCATAAAAGGCGCGGCGCGAGAAGCGGGCATAAGCGGGGAGCCAAAAGTTGTGGAATATGGACGTGGTTTCTGGGGCGGCGTCTTCAGGGAGTCGGAATCGGAGTCGATCAAGATGACTTCGCGCGAAGAGGCGGTGATCCGGCGGCTGCTACTGGCGGCCCCTGAACTGGCGCAGTGAGGTTTTGGGAAGCTGTCAGCTGTCAGCTGACAGCTGACAGCTAAAAGACAATATGACAGTAAACGAATCACAATCAGACCGTCGGAAGCTGGTGGTCATAGACGGCAATAGCCTGGTTTACCGGGCGTTTTTCGCCATGAGGCATTTGTCGACGTCCGAAGGGCAGCCCACAAACGCCGTCTACGGCTTCACCATGATGCTGTTACATATTCTGGAAGTGGAGAAGCCGGACGTGCTGGCGGTCGCGTTCGACTCGCCGGTGAAGACCTTCAGGCACACCGACTATGACGGCTACAAAGCGCACCGCAAGCCAACGCCGGACGACCTCCGCTCGCAAATGCCAATCGTGAGAGAGTTGATTCAAGCGTTCGGGATACCGGTCATCATCTCCGAAGGTTTCGAGGCCGATGACATAGTTGGGACCGTCGCCAAACAGGCTTCGGAAGAAGGTTACGAAACCATCATCGTGACTGGCGATTTAGACGCGCTGCAGTTGGTGACGAACGGCGTCCGCGTTATGACCACCATAAAGGGCGTCACCGATACCGTCCTATACGATAGGCAGGCCGTGATAGAGAAGCTAGGCGTGGAACCCGATCAAGTCGCGGATTTCAAGGCGCTGAAAGGCGATCCATCGGACAATATCCCCGGTGTTGCCGGCATAGGAGATAAAGGCGCAATCAAGCTGCTGCAACAATTCGGGCATGTTGAAGATTTATTGGAGCATATCGACGAACTGGCCGATGAGAAGCTGCGGGACAAGATAATTAGCGGCTCAGGACAGATGATAATGAGCAAACGGCTTGCAACGATAGTAACGGATGCGCCAATGGACGTGTCGGTGTCGGAAATGACCGCGCCTTCTCCCGACAACGAGAAACTTGCGGAAATATTCCAGAAGCTGGAGTTCAAGTCGATGCTGCGCCGATTGCCGGAGCGTCCTGAAGCTCCAAGGCCGCGGACGGAGGCTGATCTTGGCTCTTATAGGGTTGTGGAGTCGGAAGGCGATTTGCGCAAGATGCTGGAATGCTTCTCAGCTATGAAAGCAATCGCGATTCGGCTGCACACGAGCAACCGCAGGATTATGGACTCGACAATCGTCGGATTGGCGCTGTCCGCCGGAACTGGCGAGACAAGCTATGTGCGGATTGCCGAAGGCTCCGCAGCCGGTTCGGGTTCGCTCGATCTGGGTTTCCGCGCTTACCATGCCCCTCTTGCGGCGTTCAAGGATTTGCTGGAATCGCCAACAGTGGCGAAATACGGTCACGATCTGAAGAACGACTATGGTGTCTTAAAAAGGCACGGAGTAAATCTACAGGGTATTAGTTTTGACGCGCTGATTGGCGCGTACGTGTTAAATCCCGGACGCAGCAAGTACGATGTTTTCGATGTGGCATTTGAGCAGCTTGGCCTGGAAATCCCGCAAATCGACAAGAAGAATAAGAACGGCGTGGATGAAGCTGAGGCAATCCGCGTGATTTGCGCCGAAACGGAGTCTATATTCCGAGTAGTTCCGGTTCTAATGGAGGGCCTTGAGACGAATGGCCTGGTGGATTTGATGTCCATTGTCGAGGCCCCGCTGATACCGATTTTAGCGGATATGGAAATACGCGGCGTCGCCATAGATACCCAGTGGCTGGGTCAACTGTCCTCTGAATTGGATGTGAGGATACGGGCGCTCGAACAGGAAATTTACGAACTGGCCGGGCTGGAGTTCAATATCGGCTCCACGAAACAGCTTCAGTCGGTGTTGTTCGACAAGTTGCAGCTTCCGTCCGGCAAGAAGACCAAGACCGGATTATCGACGGGGGCGGAGACTCTTGAGGCGCTTGCGCCGCTTTACCCGATAGTCTCGAAAATCCTGGAATACCGCGAGCTGGCGAAGTTGAAATCGACCTACGCCGACGCGCTGCCGAGGCTGATAAACCCAACGACAGGGCGAATCCACACGTCGCTGAACCAGGCCGTGACCGCCACCGGCAGGCTGTCGAGCAGCGAGCCGAATTTGCAGAATATCCCTATTCGCACGGAAATCGGGCGGGAGATACGCAAGGCGTTTATAGGCTCGAACGGCAATTTACTCATATCCGCGGACTACTCGCAAATCGAGCTTAGAATACTCGCGCACGTGACGCGGGACACGGAGCTTGTCCGTGCCTTCCGAGCGGATGAGGATGTGCATGTCCATACGGCTTGCGCGCTGTTCAATGTTGGGCCGGAGGACGTTACTCCTGAAATGAGGCGGCGGGCGAAAACGATCAACTTCGCGGTTATTTACGGCATGAGCGATTTCGGGTTAGCCAATGAGCTTGGAATACCACCCAGGCTGGCGAAAACCTATATCGAAGAATATTTCGCGAAGTTCCCCGGCGTGCGGCGTTACACCGATGAAACTCTGGAGATGGCGAGGCAGAAGGGTTTCGTGTCCACACTGCTTGGACGGCGAAGGTACATACCGGAGATCTACAGTCCTAACCGCAATTATAGAATGTTCGGCGAGCGCGCCGCGGTGAATATGCCGATTCAAGGCACGGCGGCGGATATCATGAAACTTGCGATGATCGAGATGGAAAGCCGCCTGAACAAGATGGGCGCTCGAACTGAAATGGTCCTGCAGGTTCACGACGAACTGGTGTTCGAGGTTCCGCCGGATGAGCTGGATAGGGTGGCTCCTGTTATAAGATCCGCGATGGAAAACGCGGCGCCGCTCGACGTTGATCTGAAAGTGGATGTGAAGGTCGGAAGGAACTGGTGTGAGATGGGGAGTTTAGGGTCTGGAGAAGCTGACAGCTGACATCTGTCAGCTGTTTGATGCGTCGGTAGCTCTGCTGCCGATGCCGCGACCAAAGGTCGCGAGAATACATTTGATCGCGCGCGAAACAGAACTCGCCCCAAGACATATATCAAAATCTTCCGGCAAATGCAGGAATGATGAGACCGCCGTCTAAGTACCTAATGTTTAGCGCCGTGTCTCTTCGACACGGTTGCCGTCAACCGAGCGTTTTACGTAACGCTCAAGTCCGAGCAATCGGGCAAACTATCGGAATGGCCGTCCGGCCTCTAATTGGAGTGTTTAAAAGCCGTAGCCTAGCCCTTTATGGGCGTTGTAACGGGGACAAGCCCCTAGGCTACAATAAGCATTTGAATACTCCTGAATTGGCTGGATTGGCGCGGACCAGTAAACCTGGGAGGAAATACATTTTAACTCTTCCGGGTTAGTCTAGGAAATGGAAAGCGGCTGGAAGTAATTGCCGTTTTTCCACGAGAGGAGTGTGTTCTAACGTGACTGACGAGAACAAAGAGCTAGAGGTTAAATCCGGAGAAAAGTACGGATTGGCCGAGACACCGTTCTCAGGCTATTCGGCTCCAAAGGACGCGGAGGAGCCAGTCGAGGCCAAAGAAACTGAAGAAGAAGCGACTGCTGAAGAGCCAACGGTGGAGGAGCCAACGGTGGAGGAGCCAACGGTGGAGGAACCAACGGTGGAGGAGCCAACGGTGGAGGAACCGGTGGCCGAAGAGACATCCGAACCCATAGCGGAAGAAGTTTCCGCTGTCGTGGAGGTTCCCGTCGAAGAAACAGTTGAAGCAAGCAAAGAGGAAACGCCGCCCGCGCAGGTAGAGAAGCCTGAACCAGCGGCGCGCCCGACCCAAAAGGAAGATGGGACCAGTCAGGTCGATTACTCGCGCACTTTCAGGACGCTTACTGAAGGTGATGTAGTCGACGGAGTAGTGGTTCATATAGATAGAGAGGGCGTTCTGGTCGATGTCGGGGCGAAATCGGAAGGGATCATCCGTCCGCACGAACTGTCAAGAAGCGCGGTGCAGAATCCCGAAGACATAGTCCAAGTGGGCGACCATATAGACGTTTATGTGATGCGCACGGAAAGCGAAGACGAGAACCTGCTTTTATCGAAAAAGCGGGCGGACTTCGAGCAGGCTTGGGGCCGTGTTGAAGAGGCTCACAAAGAAGGCAAGACGATCACCGCTATGGTGTCCGACCGTGTGAAAGGCGGACTGGTGGTCGATTTGGGAATTCGGGGATTTGTTCCCGGCTCGCATGTCGGAAGCGGCAAGATGAAGAATTTAGACAAATTCGTAGGCCAGTCACTTCCATTAAAAGTAATCGAAGTCGATAGAGAGCGGCGCAAGGTGGTGCTCTCCCATCGTCAGGCCATCGAAGAAGACCGTGAGTCGATGAGATCCGACACCTTGGCAACGATAAAAGAAGGTGATATTCGTGATGGCGTCGTCCGGCGGATGACTGACTATGGCGCTTTCATCGATCTCGGCGGCATAGACGGGCTTTTGCACATCAGCGAGATGTCGTGGACGCGAATCAACCATCCTTCCGAGATACTGAAGGTCGGTGACAAGATACAGGTGATGGTGCTGAAACTCAATTTGGACCAGGGCCGCGTATCACTGGGGCTGAGGCAAATCCTGCCCGACCCGTGGATGGAAGTGGCCCGGAAGTATCGAGTCGGCGACATCATAAAGGGTAAAGTCTCGCGGCTGGTGCCGTTTGGCGCGTTCATCCAGGTGGAAGGCGGAGTCGAGGGGATTATTCCCAACGCCGAACTTGCCATCCGACGGGTGAGCAAACCTGAGGAAGTCGTTCAGGTCGGACAGGAAGTGGAAGCCAGAGTCGTCGACCTGCGAGTTGAAGAGCGCAGAATGACCCTAAGCGTTCGAAACCTGCAGCAGCAAAAAGAGCGCGAGGAGCTTTCGACGTATACGAGCCAGAAGAGAGACGAGCAGCGGACGACCGTCGGTGATTTGGTCGGCGACATAATGACAGAGGCCGCGCGGCGCGGCGCATTCGGCCAGGGCAAAGAAAAGGAAGTTGAAGTCGAGGAGAAAGAGCAAGAGATTTCCAAGCCCAAACCGAAAAAGAGGGCCAGCAAAGCCGAACGGCGCGCTCAGGAAGTTGAGCCTGATGCCGTAGTGGATGAAGCGGCTGCGGAACCGGTAGCGGACGTAGAGCCTGAAGCCGCGGTAGAACCTGAAACTGTGGCAGAACCTGAAGCAGCGACTGAGCCTGAGGTAGTTGTAGAGCCTGAGCCTGTCGTTGAGCCGGAAAGCGCCGCAACGGAAGAGCCGGAAGCGCCTTCCGAAACAGCGGAGCCTGCGGCTGAGGAGAAGCCGGCGGAAGAGTAGTAAGGCTTCGATAATCGCAATACGGGGCCGGAGGTTTTAGGCGAATATGTATTGTCCGAGAACCTCCGGCCTTTTTGTTGCATAAAGAGTGGTTAGTCGTTAGTTGCTAGTTGCTAGCCCGTATTATTCACGTCATTTCGAG
>JAUSEB010000269.1 GCA_030650495.1 Armatimonadota bacterium
GAGGCCACGCCTATCGTGACGAATAAACAGACGCCTTACAAGTTCGGCGTAGCTAACGTTATTCGATTCAGGGGTGAGAAACTGAGCTTCGTCGATGCGTTTGAGCAGGTTCTTTCTACGGAATATAAGCCTAAAAACGAGAAGCTGTGCATCATCGCCTGCGGGCCGATGGTTCCTGAAGCAATGCGCGCGGCGTGGATACTGAAGGCGGAAAATGGCATCGAGACCCGCATTCTGAACGTTCACACCGTCAAGCCGATTGATAAGGCGGCCATAATCGCGGCGGCGGAGCAAGTCGGTTTGATACTGACTGCCGAAGAGCATCAGGTCGGTGGGTTCGGCAATATAGTTGCTGGAATCGCCGCGACCAGAAAAGACGAAAGCAAGCCGCTGCGAATTGCGCAGATCGGCGTTTTGGACAGATTCGGCGAGTCCGGCGAGCCTTGGGAGCTAATGAAGCTCTTCGAACTGACCGCCGAGCATATTGTAAAGAAAGCTCTTACCATTCTGTAAAAGTAAAGGAAAACGCTCTTACTTATTAGCGTACGTATCGCATCTGTCATTCCGAACGCAGTGAGGAATCTGCTTTTTCTGCTCTTATAAAAGCAGATTTCTCGACTCCGCTCGAAATGACGTGACTTGTATGTTGTACTTAAAAAGGAAAAACCACTTGGCAATCGATTACACTGCGCCTCAAAACATAGATCTGTGCATAATGGGAAAATCGCTCGTTCTTGAACAGATGGCGTCGGCTCGTTACGCGGAGCATCAGCGGTTGACTTCCGACCCTCAAATCTTCAGCCTGCTGCAGGGGCTGCAGCGCAACGAAGAACTGCACGAGAAAGAGCTTCGCGAGCATATTCAAAGACTTGAAGGTAATACAGAAGAGATAGTGGCGCAGTGTATCGGCCCCGAAGAACCGGAAAGTGTAGCCGGGGGGCCTATCCCCGGCTACAAAACTATCTTGGAAATTCTACGTAAGGACCTTGCGGTTGAGCATCAGGCGGTTCGGCTGTATGCTGAATTCTCCCTGCAGGCCTCGGATCCTGACGTCAAGAAACTGTTCGCACATTTCGCGCGAGCTGAGAATGGGCATGTCAACAGCCTTGGCTACCTCATGCGACAGATCGAACGCGGCAATTACGACGTGTCGTTCTTTTGTCCTGTATGCGGGTGGCCGATCAGTTTCGGTGAAAACCCTACAGTCGGCGCTGAAACAAGATGCAGAATGTGCCACGTCAGCTTCAAATTGGATATGGTTGACAGTGATTTCGCACCGGTCGAAGTGAAACTCTAATAGCTTCAACATACCTCACTCATTCGCTTGTCTGCTAGAAGGAATTGACTCCACAAGTCGCGAACTTTCCCACAATAAAGGAAATGGCGCCGAACCAGTGCGATCCAATATTCCGACAGGGGGCATAATATGTCTAAGACCGTCAAAATAACCGCAGGCTCCGTATCCGCGCTTGCCGAGTTGAATGACAGCGCCACCGCTTTGCGGATATGGGACGCCTTGCCGATCGAAGCTCGCGGGAGCACGTGGGGTGACGAGATATACTTAGGAATTCCGGTGAATTGCGACTATGAGAACCCGCAAGAAGTCGTTGAACTGGGAGACATCGCCTATTGGCCTCCGGGCAGCGCGTTTTGCATCTTCTTTGGCCGCACACCTGCCAGCAGAGGGGATGAGATCCGCCCCGCCAGCGCAGTGAACGTGTTTGGGAAGATCATAGGCGACTCCAAGGTGTTCAAATCCGTTCCTGACGGCCAGCAGGTCATAATCGAAAAAGCTGACGAGGATTAACCCCCTGTAGTCCCCCTTCGTAATGGGGACGGTTTTTGCTCCCCTCCTTTAGAAGGAGGGGTTGGGGGAGGTTTATCTCAAAATTCGGAGGTTGAATAAATGCGGGTTTTAGCAATCGGGGCGCATCCCGATGATATGGAGCTTCTGTGCGCCGGCACACTGGCGAAGTACGCCAAGTTGGGCCATAAGGTCACTATGTGCACTGTGGCCGCCGGTGATAAAGGCCACTTCCACATCGGCCCTACTGAGCTAGTCGAGATTCGGCGCAAGGAGGCGGAAAAGTCGGCTTCTCTTATCAACGCGGATTATATCCCGCTGTTCATACCTGACGGCGAGGTCTATGTCGACCACGAAACTATGATGATGGTCGTGGACGTTATCCGCCAGGCAAAGCCTGATGTTATCATCACACATTCGCCGACCGACTATATGCCGGACCACGTCGCCGCCAGCAAATTGGCGTATGCCGCGACTTTCCACGCCACCCTGCCCCACTTCAAAACCGCGCACGAAACACATGACGTTGTACCGCCCGTGTATTATATGGACACTCTTGTTGGCCTCGATTTCCAACCTGCGGAGTATGTTGACATTACCGATGTATTTGAAACGAAGCGGAATATGCTTAAGCGCCACGACAGCCAACTGACATGGCTAAGAGAGCACGATAACTACGACGCTTTGGACGCTATGGAAACCTGCGCCAAGTTCAGAGGTTTGCAGTGCGGCGTGAAGTACGCTGAAGGCTTCAGGCAAACCGAAAGATGGCTCCGAATGCGACCTGAACGGATATTACCGTAAACAAAGGCTCATAGAGAACGCAGATGATAAGGGGAGTGGCTAGTAATACCAGCCACAAGCCACTAATCACTATTCACACTTCCCCTTTTCGTGGTTTCGTGACAAAAGAGCCACAACATCACGTGCGGTTTTACGCAACAAATCATACGCGTCCCGCATGGCTTCTTCTTCGCTCATTGGACGATCCATAATGCTGAAAACGGCCGTCAAGCCTTCAGAGTAAAGCTTGTCAAACCCATCCCCGACACTTCCCGCCAGGGCAACCATAGGAATCCCCATTAAGGCGCACCTGCGGGCTACTCCGGCTATCGTTTTGCCCCGTAGAGTCTGATAGTCGATCCGGCCTTCACCTGTGATAACCAAATCGGCTGAATGTGCTTTCTCGTCGAATTTTACGGCGTCGAGAACTATCTCGATTCCCGGCTGCAGCTTTGCGTCTAAGAACGCGGCCAATCCGGCTGCTAATCCACCCGCGGCTCCTCCGGCAGGAAGGGCGGCAACATCTATGTCTAAGTATTTGTGGATAACTTGTGCATATTTAGACAGTGCGGCCTCCAATATCTCTACCATTTCCAGCGTTGCGCCTTTTTGCGGACCATAAACCGCTGAAGCTCCATTTGAGCCGATCAACGGATTATCCACATCGCAAGCTACCAGAACCTCCACTTGTCCTTTGGGAAACCGAAAACCGGACAGGTCGATAGAATCCAGCTTCAATAAAGCGGCTCCACCGGGAGGGAGATCGACTCCATCTGAGTCCAACAGTCGAGCGCCTAATGCTTGAACCGCCCCTGCCCCGCCATCGTTGGTCGCGCTTCCGCCCACGCCGATGACGATCTTCTTTACGTTGTGTTTCAGCGCCGCTTCGATGAGTTGCCCGACCCCATAAGTTGTGGCTATCAAAGGGTTTCTTTGATTCGGCGGAACAAGCCCAAGCCCTGCTGCCACGCTCATTTCTATAACCGCCGTTTCGCCGCCACCCATTATCCCATAAGTTGCTTCGACTTCATCTCCCATCGGCCCCATTACGCGCTTCGTGAATAACTGCCCGCCGGTTGCGCTCACTAACGCATCGACAGTTCCTTCTCCTCCATCAGCTAATGGGAGTTTTATAACTTCCGCGTCAGGCAAAGCGGAAAGAGCGCCCAAAGCAATCGCCTCCGCCGCCTCTATCGCTGACAGGCTTCCTTTGAATGAGTCGGGGGCGACTATGATTTTCACTTTGTTCCACCTGGAATTGAAACCGTATTTACCGGATGTGGCAGAGGCTCGCTTTTCAGCCCCGCTATGATATTCTCAGCAGCCATGACCGCCATTTTCGTTCTTGTTGCTACCGAAGCCGACCCTATATGCGGAACAGCTACCACATTGTCCAAGGCAAGCAGAGGGTCGCCGCAATCTACAGGCTCTTCCTCGAATACGTCTAAACCAGCGCCTGCTATCTTGCCATTAGAAAGAGCTTGATAGAGAGCTTTTTGGTCCACGATTGGTCCTCGCGCGGTGTTGATTAGAATGGCGGTTGGTTTCATCAGATCAAATTCCCGTTCGCTTATCAGATGCCGTGTTTCGGGAGTTAAAGGTGTATGAATACTTACGAAGTCCGACTGTCGTAACAAATCATCCAAAGATACTCTTTTCGCGCCGAATTCTTCCTCAACCTCAGGAGACGGGCTGGGATTCGTATAAAGAATTGGCATTGAGAATCCTTTGGCCCGCCGGGCCATTTCGCGACCGATTCTACCCATGCCGACTATTCCCAGTGTCGCATTATGCGCGTCCTGCCCTAAGAAAAGTGTGGGTCCCCAAGCCCGCCAGCCGCAGGCGCGAAGGTATTTATCGGCTTCAACGATTCGCCTCGCGGTTGCCAACAGGAGAGCGAACGCAAGGTCGGCAGTAGTTTCGGTGAGGACGCCCGGCGTATTGCCAACCGCAATACCACGGTCAGTCGCCGCCTGCACGTCTATATTGTCCACGCCTACAGCGTAGTTGCTGATTACTTTGAGATTCGGCCCTGCGTCCATTACATCAATGTCGATCTTGTCCGTAAGCATGCACAGAAGGCCGTCGGATCTCATCACTTCGCGCAGCAGTATTTCATGCGGCGGGGGAAGCTCGTCCGTCCAAATGGTCACCTCGGCCATACGCTCCAATACGGCGATTCCTTCCTCAGGAATTCGTCGAGTCACAAAGACCCTGGGTTTATCCACGCTTAGTTACCTCTATGTGGCAGTCTATTCACACTATTCAGCATCGTACCAACTGCAATACCTTATGTCAACGCGCTTTGTTGACATGCCAGTTGCATAGCCATATAATGAGCACGAATCCATAGCATCGTTCTCGTCAACATCAGCGCGTTGGCAATCTATAATAACGAGGAGAATTTAGCTTTGCTGCGACCAGAAGACTTCTTCGATCTCGAAGGTTTTGAATATGACGACCTTTTTGAAGGCTGCGAATACGTGTGGGAGGCTATTTCAGGTATCGGCAAGTTCGCGCTTACTTACATAGCTTCAAGAGACGGCAACGGCGTAGCAGGCCGTGTGATGACCGGCGCGCATATCGCCGACACGCAGACCGTGGTGATTGGCGAAGGCACCGTCGTTGAGCCGGGAGCGTATATAGAAGGTCCGACCATCATCGGCTATGACTGCCAGATTCGCCATGGCGCTTATATTCGTGGAAACGTTGTGATCGGCAATAACAGCGTTGTTGGGCATGCCACCGAGATAAAGAACTCCATAATGTTGAATTACAGCCAGGCTCCGCACTTTGCCTATGTCGGCGACAGCATACTCGGCAACAACGTGAATCTAGGCGCGGGTACGAAGCTCTCCAACCTGCCTGTTATGAGCGAAAAGGACAATTCCGGCAAACGCCCGACTATCAAGATCGAGATAGACGGCAAGGAATATGACACGGGGCTGGTGAAGTTCGGGGCGATTATCGGTGACGAGTCGCAGACCGGATGCAACGTCGTCGCAAATCCCGGCTGCATCATAGGAAAGCGGACCCTTGTTTATCCCGGACTATCGCTCAGAAAAGGCTACTACGGCCCGAATCAGATCATAAAGCTGCGCCAGCAGGTGGAATCGGCGGAACGTAGGTAGGGTTGTTGGTTGTCAGTTGACGGTTGGCGGTTTCCTATGCTTCGGCTTGTTCTTTGAAGCCGAAGATAAGTTGAATGTTTAATGTTGAATGTTGAAGGAGAGCGTGTCGGCAGCAATACCTTAAACCTTCAACATTCAACCTTCAACTCTCCCTCGACTCCTTCCCTCAACTTCGCTCTGACCGCGCCTACCTCAGCGCCGATAACCGCTACAATCGAAGAGTAGTATATCCACACCATCATTATTATCACGCTCGCAAGTGAGCCATAAACGGCGCTGTAATGGGCGTATCGCGTCAAGTAAAAGCTGAAGCCCTGCTTTGCGACTTCCCACAGCAAACCGGCTACGAATCCCCCTACGAAAGCATCGCGCCATTTGACTCTGCGATTAGGTAGAATCTTGTAGACCAGCGTGAACATCGCAATTGTGATAGCCAATGGCAATAGAAAGCCTGCCACACTCCACAGCCAGTGCAATTCCGAGAGTCTTATACGCAAACCGGGCACAGTGTAACCTTGAATTATTCGGACGAGAGCGGTTAGCCCAAGACTTATCAGCAGCAGGATACCGGCCCCGATCATCATCGCAATGGCAAGAATACGCTGCATCAGGAAGTTGCGACGCTGCCGGACGTCCCAAGCTATGTTGATTGCGTTTTCGAGGCTGACGAATATCTGGCTGCCCGACCACAGCAGTATCAGCAATCCCAGGCCGCCTGCTACGCTTCTTCCTTTTACAATACCTTCCAGCAGTTCCCTTATCCCCTGTTCCTGACCCTGGGATGGGGAAAACCTTGCGACATACTCGAAGACGCTTTTGTAAGCTTCGGTCGATGACTGCAGGACGTGCGCCAAGCCTGCGACAGCAATCATCAGCAGAGGTATAATCGACAACAGGGCATAGAACGACATCGCCGCAGCTACCATAGCGCCGTTGTCCTTGAGAAACTCCGCAAAAAGCCGCCTCATGAACGTCCAAGCCCTGTGGCCAAAGCCCTTCACAGTCATCCGAATCTCCGCGTGACGTGTATTTCTCAGCACATAATACCACAAAAGGGAGTCGAGCGAGTCGCAAGAGTCGAGGGAATATGCGCCTATGGCGCCGGCATCGGCAGCAGGCTATCGATGCAACAAGCTGTCAGCTGACAGCTGACAGCTTTCTCTCAACTCTCAACTATAAACTCTAAACTCGTTCGACATTGACGCTGCACGCTTAAATAGGTTAAAATATGAGGTATTTTAGCCGCCCTTACGTTCCCGAAAGGCACACACGTGGTAAGAAAGGCCAAGCGACAGCGGGTCAAATCATATTTACCTTATGACGTTGCAGGCGTCACGCTTCTTTTCGCCGGGCCAATCGCTATGGTCAGCCTGGCGTGGACCAAGGATAGCGGCGCGCTGGGCGTTGCCCTTAGCAACGTCTTACGCGGTTTCGCCGGAATTGGCGCGTATATCCTTCCGTTTTTGCTGGTTGCGCTCGGTTTGATTCTTCTTGCCGGGCCTTTGAAAGCGGTATCGAGAAACGCGGCAGCCGGCGCAATTCTGATATTCGTCGTTATAATCACCTGGCAGCATCTGCGCGTCAGCAACCCCGACTTCGATACGCCTGCTTATTTCAACACGGATATTTTGCAAAGCGGCGGTGGTGTTATCGGCGGAGCGGTCGCATGCGCGCTCAGAACCGTGATAGGTAACATCTGCAGCTATATTTTGCTCGTAGCGCTTGCGATTATATCCATGCTTATGATCACAGACGTTCCGCTTGCGCATACGGTTCAGTGGTTTGCGCGGCAATTCGCGGCGGTTGCGGAAGCGATTGGATTACGAAGCAGCGGCAGGCGAGTGAGGCAACCATTGCACAATCGCGCCTCAGCGCTGGATCGCAGCGAAACTGTCGTTGATCCTCGGATTCGCGAGGTTCCAAGGGATATTCCAATTATTACCGGACGCCATCAGCAGGAGAAACCGCCCCAGGAGCGGCAAACAGTTCCGGTAACTGTTGGCGATACAGAAAGCGGTGAAATAGGAGAGTTCGGGGAGTTCAAACTCCCCCCCGTTACTCTTCTCAAAGAGTCCCCTCCTCCACCAGAGCGCATGGAAGCGGAATTGCGCGGCAATATAGAGATTATCGAGAGGACTTTGGAGGAGTTCAAAGTCATTGCTAATGTCGTTGAAATCGCCCACGGCCCTACCGTAACACGATATGAGA
>JAUSEB010000273.1 GCA_030650495.1 Armatimonadota bacterium
GCATAACTTAGCGCGACCCGTCATTTCGAGCGAAGCGAGAAATCTGCTTTTAAGCACAATGTATGGTCTCTGAAAAGCAGATTCCTCGTCGTTCCTCCTCGGAATGACGGTTTTTGAACACTCCCTCTTTGAAGCCGAAGAATAAGTTGAATGTTTAATGTTGAAGGTTGAAGGAGAGCGTGTTCACTATGCTGCGGGAATTGTGGTCGATTGAATACATAAGTCTCTGCTATAAGACCATTCCCGCAGCATACCAAAACCTTCAACATTCAACCCTCAACCCTCAACCCTCAACCCTCAACCTCTTGGCTCCGCTTGCCTCAACTCCTCCGCCTTTTCTTCCGCAAGTGTATCGTTTATGAAAGTTCCCGCGCCCGACTCTGACCCGGCCAGATACTTCAGCTTGTTCTTCGTCCGATAGGGCGGGTAGAACTCGATATGAAAGTGATAGTACTCATGGGAAAGGCCGTCCGTCGGCGCCTGGTGCATGACCATTATGTAAGGCAGCGACGTCCCCCACAGATTGTCGTATTTCAGCAGAATTGTCTTTAACAGCTTGGCAAGGTCCAATCGTTCATCTTCGTTCAGATCGAGCAAAGAGCCGCGGTGCTGCCTGGACAGAATATGCGTTTCATAAGGAAAACCGGCGAAAAATGGAATCACTGCCAGGAACGAATCGTTCTCGACTACTATCCTCCTGCCGTCACTGATCTCCTCGGCAATCACATCGCAGAAAACGCACTTCCCAGTTCGCTCCATGTACCTCTTGCTTGAATCCAGTTCTCGTTCGATCTTGGGCGGGATGAACGGATAGGCGTAGATTTGCCCGTGCGGATGCGTCAGAGTAACGCCGATTTCCTTGCCCTTGTTCTCGAAGATGAAGACGTATTTGACAAAGTCAAGGCGGCCAAGTTCTTCATAGCGGTCGGCCCAAACTTCGATCAGCCTGCGAATTTGGCCGACACTCGCGTCGGCAAGAGTTGCGTTATGGTCCGGCGAATAAATCACAACCTCGCACAGACCTTCGCTTGGAGCGACTTTGTATAAGCTGTTGCCCTGAACGGCGGGTTCAGCGGCTGCGCTGGTAAGCGAAGGAAACTTGTTCTCGAATACGGCGATTTCGTAGGTGTCTACCGGAATTTCGGTTTCAATGCCTCCAGGTTTGGTCGGGCATAGAGGACAATAATCATCGGGCGGGAGAAATGTGCGGTCCTGGCGATGAGTAGCGGTTATCACCCACTGCTCCAGTATGGGATTCCAGCGCAGTTCGGACATCTACTCCTGCCCCTCGCCGCATTCCGGCTCCGGCGCGACCTGAGCGGTCTCGGAGTCCGATTCGCCGGTTAATTCGCCCTCATCGAAGGAGTAGTAGATTATATATCTGCCGTCAGGCTTGATTACTTTTTCTTTTTTCATAATAAAACCACAAAAGGGAGTCGAGGGATAGTTGAAGGTTGAATGATTAAGGTTTAAGGTATCGCTTGCGCCACGCTCTCCTTCGACATTCAACATTACATCCTTGGCTTGTTTCGGGATTTCCATTCCGCTTCGCTCCACTCAAATCCCGAAACAACGGTGCATTCAACTTATCTTCGGCTTCAAAGAACAAGCCGAAGGATAGAAGACCCCACCCATCGTACTACGGGCTACGGACTACGCACGACGGACAACGAACTCATCGCTCATTACTCATCGCTCATTACTCATCGCTCGTTACTCATCGCTCATCGCTGGATTTCCCTGAAATCTCCTGCATCACTAGCCCGACGCCGCCCATTATGCCGACGTCATCGCCCAACTCGGAAATCGTGACCTTGCAGACTTCCAGATACTGCCAAAGCGTGTTCGCTCGAATTGTGCGCATCATCGGCTGCCACAACACATCGCCCGCGCGGGAAACGCCGCCGCCAATTACCACCATCGCCGGGCTGAGTCCGGTAATGATATTGGAGACGCCTATACCTATATAGTATCCTGTTTCGCCCAAGGTTTCGATGGAAACCTGGTCACCCTTATACGCGGCCTCGGAGATCATTGCTGGAGTTATTTTCCTCAGATCGTCATCCACCATTCCAAACAAAATACTCTCCCTGCCCTGATGCAGCTTCCTCTGCGCGCGTTCTATGATAGCGGATAAACCTGCCAAAGCCTCCAGGCATCCAAATCGACCGCAGCCGCATTTTGGACCATTTGCAAGTATGACCTGGTGGCCGAATTCCGTGGCGCCTTCGCTTTCACCGACCCACAGCTTGCCGTCCATAACCAACCCGGTCCCAATTCCCGTGCCCAGGGTGAACATCATCAGCGAGCTTACACCGCGACCGGCGCCAAACCAATACTCGCCGAGGGCCGCGACATTTGCGTCGTTGCCGATGTAGGTAGTAACGCCCAAGTCCTTCTCAATCGGCTCGGCCACCTTCGCCATCGCCCAGTCCTCGCTGAAGTTGGGGGTCCATACCACCAAACCTTCCTTCGGCTTGATGGTTCCCGGAACGCCCATGCCGATACCGATGACCTGTGAAGCCGACACACCCGCCGATGACATCGCGCCTTTGGCTGATTTTATTATCTGTCCGACCGTAACATCGAAACCGCTCATTGCGTACGACGGCTCTCTTGAATCGCCAAGCAGCTTCCCGTTTTTATCCGAAATAGCCGCCCGGACGTTGGTCCCGCCGAGGTCAATACCGATGATGTATTCCTTCTGCGCCAAAACCTTACTCCCACCTTTTCTCATACTAGAAACGGGTTCAGTATATCGGGGACGAAGGCGGAGTGTCAACAAAAGTTGAGAGTTTAGAGAAAGAGAGATCGAAGATGATCCAGTTTCGGGAACAAGATTCCCGAAACACCAAACACAAGTGAGGAAGCCGTTATATCTGCTGTGGGGGTAATTTAGCGGCGAGGGATTTGACTGTCTCTATGCTGTGCTCGTAAAGCTGTTGGTAGGATTTGCAGAAATAGCTGGGGTCGCAGGTTTGGCCGCCGAGGACGACGCGGTGTTTGATGCATCCGCCGTGGCAATAGCTGAGCCATGGGCACTCCGCGCAGGTGTTTCCATGATCACTCTTTCCGGCGGCGAATTCGGCGCGCTTCTCCATTTGCGCAAGCTCTTCAAGCGTGTTGTCCATTATGTTGCCCAGCTTCAATTCCGGCTGTACGAAGAAGTCGCAGGGATAGACGTCGCCGGTGTGCTCGACGACTAAATAGTGGTTGCAAATCTCGCCGTGCATACAGATGCAGCCTGGGCGGTTGATAGTCGTGAGCAGCAGCTGATCGAAATCGCGTATCGAGATATTGGGCCAGTCCAGTACCCAGCGGTCGAACAACTCGCACAGGAAATCGCCGTAATCCTCAGGAGTGATGGAGTACGGGGCTGGTTTACCGCGAACTCCCGGTTCGATGCAGGGGACGAATTGCATGAAGCTGACGTCGTTTTCGCGCAGAAAATCGTAAAGGAC
>JAUSEB010000282.1 GCA_030650495.1 Armatimonadota bacterium
GGCCAAGGTCGTCCCCGCTGTGTGCCGCGATTGCGGCGTGGTCGAATCCATCGAAACCTTCACCGAGAAGGGCCAAGCCAGCGGCGGCGGCGCGGTCGCGGGCGGCGTGATCGGCGGCGTCATCGGACACCAGAT
This sequence comes from Armatimonadota bacterium, assembly GCA_030650495.1. Lineage (GTDB taxonomy): Bacteria > Armatimonadota > UBA5829 > UBA5829 > JAUSEB01 > JAUSEB01. The sequence goes on from JAUSEB010000282.1 coordinate 136, forward strand.
CGGCAAAGGCCGCGGCAAGGACCTCGCCACCGTGGCGGGCGCCGTCGGCGGCGCCATCGCCGGCCACGAGATCGAAAAGAACGTGAACAAGGTCACGCGCTACCGTATCGCGCTGCGCATGGACGACGGCACGCGCCAGGAACTCACACTCGACGCCGCGAATGGCGTGAACGTGGGCGACAAGGTCAAAATCGTGGGCGGGACGCTGGTTCGCAACTGAAACCATCGTCATGCCGGCGGAAGTGCGTAGGGCGCAATAGGCGAAGCCGTATTGCGCCGGATGAAGGCTACATACGGCGGAATACGCTATCGCTATTCCGCCCTACAAGTTCTATATCCGTTTGCTTAATCGAGCAAAAAATTCAGCCGCGCATCGGCTCTTGATGGAGTTATTTCCAGGATTTCAGCTTGCACCACCTTTTCAGCCACAAACGGATCAGTATTCACTCTGCTTTGCAGGTCCGACAACGACGTATTGTGTGCCACCACCCCGCCGCCCAGATTGGGCTGCAGACTACCGACCAGCAAAAACACACCGTCATCAAAACCGCGCTTGATCCATTCCTTGTGGCCTTCCATGAATTGGCCGGCTTTAGCTTTGTTGTCTGAAAACTTGAGAAGTACGATAAACATCGGATTTGATCTCCCGTTGAGGAAAGTTTCAAGCACATGTAGTTCGGGTAGGGCGCAATAGGCGGAGCCGTATTGCGCCGGATGAAGGCCACATACGGCGGAATACGCTATCGCTATTCCGCCCTACGAGTTCTGAGTACTTCAACCAGCGTACTGCGCCACGCCATTCCCGAACGACCAGTTTTCCTTCTTGACCTCGACCAGGCTGATAAACACATCCTGCGGCTTGAGGCCGATGGCCTTCTGCAAACCTTCGGCGATAGCCTTGTACAGCGCCTTCTTCAATTCAACCGTGCGGCCTTCGTTCAGCGTGATCTGGATCATCACAAGGTCGTCGGTATGCGGGATATCCAGATACACCGGCGCGTATAGGAAATTCCCCTTGGGGTGTTCGCTGATAAGTTGAAACCGATCCTGCGGCGGGCAGTTGATCGTCTCGACCATCGCCTGATGCACGACGTCACCGATCTTGCGCCGGTAATCGGCGTTCTTGCCTTCCATTAACGAAATGCGTACGAGGGGCATGGAGCCTCCTAAAATTTTTGAATTTAAAGTTATCTTGAAAAGGAGCCAAGCTCAATAATATTTTTCTGAGAAGAGATATTGATGAATAAATTGAGCCTGGCCCCAATGGCACGCCAATGGCACGAGCGAATTGTTAGCTGGCTCTCAAGAAAAGCCACACTCATGGATATCGAAACGCCGGCGTACTTTCACGCGCGAAACCACCTCGTTTCCCCAAGGATCAATGAACGCGCCGATTACCTTCAACCGAGTACCCTCCGGAGCCCATAAACCAGCGTATTTAGGAGCATTTATCCAATCACAAGGCTGCTTCCAGCGCTCCACAGCGAGATCAATTGTTGCCTGAGTAAAGTCCAGTGAGTCTTCATCAGGCCATATCTTGGCAGAATTGGCCAACAAGGCGTCGCGCACTTTTTCGCGACTTAGTTGTTTCTCACCGCAACGGTTTACCACCTCGTTTGTTAACTTTGGCTCAAGCGCACGAAGCAACCGATTATTCGCGGCTTGGCCGTGATCGGGGTCCGACAGATACTGGGCGCGGTACCCGCCGGGACTGTTGAAGAAGGCGTCGAATGCTTCGCTTTCGACATTCAATACGGCTTCAGGGCGCCAACAGCCACGTGGTCCAAGGTCTTCGTCTTCGCACACACGTGCGGCGACAATTTCGACGTAGCGAAGGAGTCGCTCCAATACCTTGTCAAAGGTATCGAACTTCTCGAGTCGCTCACGACGAGCACTGTCAAAACCAGTCACGAAGTGCCACGTACCTGTCATATGTCAGGCCAGCTAACGCCGTGTTAAGCCGCGCCGCCACTGAGGCCGCAGCAAACAATGCGCTGTAACCGGCGTCGGCTTGAACACATAGTTAGGCACCCTTAAAAAGTTCACTGATATCTTTCCATTCACGACATTTTCTGGTCGGGATACTGTGGTCACGGGCGACTTCTTCTACCTTTGAACATGATTCAATGGACGAAAACAATCCGATTTCTTCCTCGGCAAGCGCCCCATCATTGTCGTCCTTCTCTGACTGAAGAATTGAAAATACAAATTGCTGATTCAGCAACTTCTTTCGATCCCTAATCTCATTAAACGTAGTCTTAGTCTCATTTGCAGCCATCTCATATAGCTTACAAAGGCCTTCTTGCTCCGCAACCATTTCTTTCAATATTGTATTGTTCGAAGGCTGCTTCGACTTCTTGTCCCCTTCAGCCTGTAACGTAGCTAAACTATTGGCTATCATGCAATTTGTGAGCTTATTTAGTCGGACATTTACATCTAAGACTGCTACCAATCGGCGGTTTTCAAGATAGTTGTCACCGTTTCGTTCATGCGGCCTGAGCCTGTGAGCTAGCCGTTTTTTCCGGGTTGAGCCAGACACTCTGCGGCAGTGACCAGTCCCGGCTGTCACCACTCCAGCGGCGTGGGTTGCGT
>JAUSEB010000237.1 GCA_030650495.1 Armatimonadota bacterium
AAGATCTCAAAAAGTTCCGCGAGAAATGGGAGCCTACGGGAATAGAGTTCTGGCCGGAAGAAGGCCCCGTCAACGACCGCTTCTACTTCATCGACGACCCGGATGGATATGAGATAGAGGTTTTGAAGGGTTAAGAGGGAGAAAAGCTGTCAGCTGTCAGCTGACAGCTGACAGCTTTCCCTCAACCATCCCCCAAGTTTGTGTAACTTATCACATCCCCACACTTCTGATTTAAGCCAACCTTAAGCCGCGCTTTATTTTGAGTTAAATCTACGGCGCTACAATATATATTGGACGCGCAAACTGAGCGTATCCGTGCGCATGGAGTTTGTGAAATGAGAGACAATGGGCGGTTTACGCCCGCTTGGCGGCTTTCACCTGTGGAATATTACACAATGTAGTCCCAAGCAATCGAAGGCCTGTCGTTCAGGCTCCGATATTTCTGATCTAACGCGAAAGGAGACAGCGCATGGTAAGAGTTTTGATCGTGGATGACGACCGGAAATGGTCAAAGCCGGCCGCTTCGCTGGTTGCTAAAGTCACGACTCTACTGAAAGAAAAGGAGAATTAGTATGCTGGCTACTGAGCAGCAGAGCCTGGGAGCCGAAATCGTAGAGATGGCCGAAAAGTATGGCCGTAATCGCAGCGCTCTACTCCCGATACTGCAAGCCGTACAGGAAAAGCATCACCATATTTCGGACTTCGCCATGCAAGAAGTCGCCAAAATGCTGGACGTTCACCCGGTGGAAGTATACAGCGTGGTAACGTTCTACGCGTTCTTAAATACAAAGGACATCGGACGGTTCGTTATCAGGCTGTGCCGGACCATCTCCTGCGATATGCAGAATAAAGACCGGGTCGCCCGACAATTGCAGAACGAGCTTGGAATCGAATTCGGCGAGACCACCCAGGACGGCAACTTCACCCTGGAGTGGGCCAATTGCCTGGGAATGTGCGACCAGGGTCCCGCGATGCTGGTGAACGACCAGGTGTTCACTCAAGTGACCGCCGAGAAGGTCCACGACATTCTCGAAGGCTGCCGCCGCAGCTTCGGGCTTTACCCGGTTATCGCAAATGGAGGGTCGCTGTAATGGTTAACTCAAACAAAGGCCCAATCCTCTCCTGCGCCACCGAGCCGAACGTCGGTCTGAAAAAGGCGTTGGGCATGACCCGCGTGGACATAATCACGCAGATTCGCCAATCAGGACTGAAAGGCAGAGGGGGAGCCGGATTTCCGACCGGAGTGAAGTGGAATCTTGCCGCCGCCGCGTTAGGCGATGACAAGTTCGTCGTCTGTAATGCCGATGAAGGCGAGCCAGGCACGTTCAAAGACCGCGTGCTGCTTTCTGATTACGCGGATTTGGTCTTCGAGGGAATGACCATAGGCGGTTATGCTATCGGAGCCAAGACCGGCGTGCTCTATCTTCGCGGCGAGTATCGTTATTTGCTCAAGCAACTGGAGGCCGTTTTGGCCAAGCGGAGAGAGCAGAACATGCTCGGCAAGAGCGTTCTCGGCAAGAGCGACTTCGATTTTGATATCGAGATTCGCTTGGGATCAGGCGCTTATGTCTGCGGTGAAGAAACCGCTCTTATTGAATCGATGGAAGGCCAGCGCGGCGAGCCTCGCAACAGGCCTCCGTTCCCCGTGAACACCGGCTACCTCGGCAATCCCACCGTGGTCAACAACGTGGAAACTCTTGTTTTGGCCGCGTGCATAATGGCAAAAGGCGCGGACTGGTTCGCAGGCGTCGGCACCGAAAAGTCAACAGGCTACAAGTTGTTCAGCGTTTCCGGCGACTGCGAAGAGCCAGGCGTATATGAGTTCCCGATGGGGATTACAGTCGCCGATTTGCTGAAAACAGTCGGCGGAGAAGGCGCCAAGGCCGTGCAGGTTGGCGGCGCGTCCGGGCATTGCGTCCCGGCGGCGCAATTCAGCCGCGCTCTTGCTTATGAAGACGTTTCAACCGGAGGATCGATTATTATCTTCGGCCAGAATAGAGACATGCTGGAAGTCGCCAAAAACTTCCTTGAATTCTTCGTGGAGGAGTCCTGCGGGCAGTGCACACCCTGCCGCGACGGCAACGTGAAGCTTTTGGAAGGCGTCGAGATGCTCGAAGAGGGCGTTTGCTCGATCGCTTACCTGAAAGAGCTTATAGCTCTGGGCGAAACAATGCAGTTGGTGGCGAAGTGCGGGCTGGGCCAGTCCAGCGCCAACGCATTCCTCTCGATTGTCGAGCATTTCAAAGACGAGATTTTGGGACGCGAATACGCGTTTGCCGAGTGACCCAGGAGGAAAATATGACGGAGACAAAGACAAATTGTTGTGATGTAACCAGCCGCGCTCCGGTGAGCCAGCGCGCTCATACGGTCACGGCGCCGGCGGGCTCCGAAGGACTCGGCGCAACCGTTACAGTAACAATAGATGACCAGAGAGTTACTGTTCCGTACGGTAACACAATTCTGGAGGCGGCCAAGCAGGTAGGCATTCACATACCGACCCTGTGCTACCACCCTGACCTTTGCATCGCCGGAGTTTGCCGGATTTGCGCTGTGGAAGTGGAAGGGATGCGCGCGCTGCAGACCGCCTGCGCTTTCCCGATTACCGAGTCCATGACGATCAAGACTCACACACGCAAAGTCCGCCAGGCTCGGCGCCACGTCATCGACCTGATGCTGGCCAACCACTACGGCGAGTGCTACTCCTGCTTTCGCAGCAACAACTGCGAGCTGCAGGCCCTCGCAAAAGAGTGCGGCGTGGACCATTTCCGCTTCGGCCATCCCGATCAGCCCAAGTTCGATGTAGACCGCTCAAGCTACTCGGTAGTGCGTGATATGAACAAGTGCGTTCTCTGCCGCCGCTGCGTTCGTACCTGCATCGACCTGCAGGAAGTCGGCGTGCTCGAAGCCGTTGACCGTGGATCCGAGACCCGCATTTCCACATTTATGGATAAGCCTCTGGCCGATGTGATCTGTATAAACTGCGGCCAGTGCATCAACCGCTGTCCCACCGGCGCGCTTCGCGCCAACGACCCGACCGATCAGGTTTGGGCCGCGATAGACGATCCGACAAAGCATGTCGTCATCCAGACGGCTCCCGCCCCGCGCGCGGCCATCGCCGAGTGTTTCGGCATGGAGCCTGGAACTCCGTTGACCTTTGAAATGAACACCGCGATCAAGCAGTGTGGGTTCGATAAGGTCTTCGACACGAACTTCACCGCCGACCTGACCATCATCGAAGAGGGGACCGAGCTTCTCCTCCGCCTCTATAAGGCGCTTGTTGAGAAAGACCCCTCGGCGGTCGTCCCGCAGTTCACATCATGCTCGCCCGGCTGGGTGAAGTATATCGAGCACTTCTATCCTGAGATGCTACCGCACATGTCTTCGGCAAAAAGCCCGCAGCAGATGTTCGGCGCGATAATCAAGACCTATTACGCCCAAATGCACAATTTGAACCCGGAGGACATCGTCACCGTCGCCCTCATGCCTTGCTCTGCCAAGAAGTATGAGTGCAACAGGCCGGAGATGCGCGATTCGGGATTCAAGGACGTTGACTACGGTCTTACGACCCGCGAGCTTGCACAGATGTTCAAAGAGGCGGGCGTGGATCTTCCGCAAATGCCTAAGTCGGACTTCGACGATCCGTTCGGCACCGCGACAGGCTCCGGAGTCGTCTTCGGCGCCACCGGCGGGGTTATGGAAGCCGCCATACGCTCCGTAGTCGAACTGGTCTGCGGAATTAAAGTCGAAAATCTCTTCGACCACGCCCGCGTAATGCCGGTTCGAGGCTTCGAGGGTGTGCGATACGCCGAACTGCCGATTGAGAACGTCGGTCCGGTTCCTGATATCCTCAAGCATCTGGTCCCGAACTGGGATTGGCTCAAGGGAGCCACGCTGAAAGTGGCTGTCGCTCACGGCACCGCCAACGCCAAGAGAGTTTTGGAGAACATCAAGGCCGGCGGCAAGTTCAGCGAATGCCACTTCATCGAGTTCATGGCCTGCCCCGGCGGGTGTCTGGGCGGCGGCGGTATGCCGATTCCCACATCCCCTGAGATTCGCGCGGCCCGCGCCAAGGCTATCTATGCCGAAGACGAGGCTTACGCCGTCCGCAAGTCGCATGAAAACGCGGCGATCTTGAAGATATACAATGAGTTCCTGACCGACGGTCCGTGCGGGCACAAGAGCCACAAGCTCCTGCACACAAGCTACACCGCAAGAGGCAAATATATCGTCTAGCGGCGGTTTGGAGAGGAAAGTATGAACCAGGAAACAGTATTACGGATAGATGAAGCGCGGATTGCCGAAACGCTGGCGACATGTATGGACCGTGACGCAGGCCATGTCCGCGAAGTTCTTAGCAAAGCATCTGAAATGAAAGGGCTGGCCGCGACGGACATGGCTGTCCTTATGGGAATCAGCGACCCTGAGCTGCTCACGGAGCTTTTCGCGACGGCAAGAAAAGTCAAGGAAGAGATTTACGGAAAACGGCTCGTACTTTTCGCTCCTCTTTATATATCCAATCTCTGCGGTAATGACTGCCTCTACTGCGCTTTCCGATCTCGTAACCGCGAGCTTAAGCGCCGCGCCCTGATGCAAGAGGAGATTGCCGCCGAAGTCAAAATGCTGATCGACCAGGGGCACAAGCGCGTCTTATTAGTCGCCGGAGAATCCTATCCGAACGAAGGCTTCAGCTACGTTCTAAAATCCATCGAAACCATCTACAGCGTCAAGAGCGGTCCCGGCGAGGTCCGGCGCGTAAATGCCAATGTCGCTCCGCTCACTCTGGACGAATTTAAGGAGTTGAAATCGGCCAAGATCGGCACATACCAGCTTTTCCAGGAGACTTACCACAGAGAGACCTATTCCAAGGTCCACCTCGGCGGCAAGAAGGCTGATTATGACTGGCGCGTCTCGTGCATGGACCGTGCGATGGAAGCCGGAATCGACGACGTTGGGATCGGCGTTCTATTCGGGCTATTCGACTGGCGGTTCGAGCTATTGGCCCTGATGCAGCACATCGCGCATTTGGAAAAGAAATTCGGCGTCGGCCCCCACACGATCAGCGTCCCGCGGCTTGAGCCTGCCTGTGGTTCGGATATAGCCAGCCATCCGCCCAAACCCGTTTCGGATGACGATTTCCGTAAGATCGTTGCGATTCTCCGTCTGGCGGTTCCATATACCGGCATCATAATGTCCACCCGCGAGACCGCCAAGCTGCGCAGGGAGACCTTCGCCCTCGGCGTGTCGCAAATCTCAGCGGGAAGCCGCACCAATCCCGGCGGTTATGTGGAAGATGAGGAATTCGATTCCAGCCAGTTCTCGCTTGGCGACCACCGGCATTTGGACGAGGTAATCCGCGACGTGGCGCGGATGGGTTATATACCGTCGTTCTGCACCGGCTGCTATCGTTTGGGCCGGACGGGTAAGGATTTCATGGATTTGGCTAAGCCGGGCGACATCAAGGCGCACTGCGCCCCTAACGCCATTTCCACTTTCGAGGAATATCTGTTAGACTACGCTGCGCCTAAGACACGCGAAATCGGTGAATCCGCCATAGAAGGGATGATCGCGGACATGGCTCCGCTCCCCGGCCAACGCTCCCGCGTGTTATTAGAGCAGGTCAAATCCGGCAAACGCGATGTATATTGTTAAATAAGCTGTCAGCTGACAGCTGACAGCTCATACAAGGAGGGGGAAGAGTGAAGAAAACGCATGTTATTCTCGGAGTGCATATTACCGACCGGCTGAAGAACGCGGTCGATGTGCAGAAGCTGCTGACTGAATATGGCTGCAACATCAAGACCAGGCTCGGCCTGCATGAGATAAGCGATGATACCTGCTCGATGAACGGTCTGTTGATTCTCGAAATGGTCGGCGACCAGATAAAGAGCCTGGAGCTTGCCGCCAAACTGAACGAGATCGAGGGTATCGAAGTCCAGAATATGGTTTTTGAGCACAACAACCTATGAGTAAAGATTTTCGGACCGAACACGACCTGCTCGGCGATATGCGAATTCCCGCCGATAGCATGCACGGCGTCCACACCGCAAGAGCATTGGAGAATTTCACATTGACCGGGCGGCCCGTCCACCCGGCTTTGGTCGAAGCTTACGGCAGCGTGAAGCTGGCCTGCGCCCGCACCAACCGCGCTTTAGGCGTTTGGAAAGACGACGCCAAGGCAGACGCCATCGAGCGGGCGTGTTCGGAAATGGCCGAAGGCAAGCTGACGGAGTTTGTCGTCGTTGACGCATTGCAGGGTGGGGCCGGCACTTCGACCAATATGAACGTGAACGAGGTTCTCGCCAACCGCGCGCTTGAACTGCTCGGTCAACCCTTTGGGAGTTATCAGATAGTATCTCCGCTGGACGACATCAACCTGCATCAATCGACGAACGACACTTACCCAACGGCCCTCAAATTGGCCGCGATACGGCTCCTGCGAAAACTGGAGGAAAGCGTCGTTGCTTTGCAAGAGGCGTTCCAGGCAAAGGAGAAAGAATTCGCCCATGTGGTGAAAGTCGGGCGGACGCAGTTGCAGGACGCTGTTCTGACCACCCTTGGACGCGAAATGGGGGCTTACGCCGAGGCGTTCAACCGCGACCGCTGGCGCATCTATAAGTGCGAGGAGCGGCTGCGCGTCGTCAACTTGGGCGGCACGGCCATCGGCACGGGACTTGCCGCGCCGAGGCAGTATATATTTCAAGTCGTGGAGACTTTGCGCGAGTTGACCGGTATCGGTTTCGCGCGGGCGGAGAACTTGGTCGACGCTACGCAGAACGCGGATGTGTTCGTGGAGGTTTCAGGTATATTAAAAGCCTGCGCGGTTTCGCTGCTGAAGGTCTGCACGGATTTGCGCCTGCTATCCTCCGGCCCGGAGGCCGGATTTGGCGAAATCCACCTGCCTCCGAGGCAGGCGGGTTCTTCGATAATGCCCGGCAAGGTCAACCCGGTAATACCGGAGGCTGTATCGCAAGTTGCCATGCTCGTTATGGGAAACGATCAGACCATCGCGCTCGCTGCCGCTTCGGGGAATCTGGAGTTGAACGCGTTCCTGCCGCTTATCGCAGATTGCCTGCTGGAAAGCTGCGATCTATTGGCCCGCGCCTGCGACATACTCAGGCGGCTTTGCGTAGAGGGAATTGTGGCGGATGTGGAGCAGTGCCGCAGACATGTTGAAGGCTCAACGGCTACAGTGACCGCCCTGCTGCCGGTCATCGGCTACGAAGGAGCGTGCCGCCTCGCCGTGGCGCAAATGGCGGACAAGACAAAAACAATCAAGGAGTTGGCAATTGCCGAAGGGATACTCAAAGCCGAACAATTCGACGAGCTTGTGAGTCCCGAAGCCGTCACCCGCTTGGGAAATCCGCAACCGGCAACCGGCAACCGACAACCGACAACCAATAATGCAAACAACGCATAAAGGACTGAGACTACATATCGGCATATTCGGGCGGCGCAATGTGGGCAAATCCAGCCTGCTGAACGCTATGACGCGCCAGCAGGTTTCGATCGTCTCAGAGCAGGCGGGCACAACGACAGACCCGGTCGAGAAGCCTATGGAGCTTCTCCCGCTTGGGCCGGTCCTATTCATTGACACCGCCGGGATCGATGACGCGGGCGCGCTCGGTGATCTTCGCGTGCAAAAGTCGAAGCAGGTTCTCGACCGCACCGACATCGGCGTAATCGTCTCCGAAGGCAAAGTATGGGGCGGCTTCGAAGACCAGCTATTAGCTGAATTTAAGTCTCGCGATATTCCGGCTATTGCCGTATTTAATAAGATCGACGCCGCCGAGCCAAATGGGTCAGTTATCGACAAGCTGGTTTCGGATAAAGTCCTTGTAGTTAAAACAGCCGCCGTATCAGGTATAGGCATACTAGATTTGCGCCAGGCTTTGCTCGACTCCGCGCCCGCGGATTATGTCAACAACCCAAGCATCGTCGGCGATCTGGTGGGTCCGGGGGAGATGGCGGTTCTCGTCGTGCCTATTGACAAAGAAGCGCCAAAAGGCCGGCTCATACTGCCGCAAGTACAGTCAATCCGCGATCTATTGGACAGCGATTCCTACTGCATGGTCGTCAAAGAACGTGAACTGCGAAGCGCATTAGAGCGGCTGAAAGACCCGCCGAAACTCGTCGTAACCGATTCGCAAGCATTTCTCAAAGTCGCCGCCGACACCCCTCGCGATGTCAAGCTCACATCATTTTCGATCATATTTGCCCGCTATCGGGGCGATCTGACCGAACAAGTTCTCGGCGCGATGGCGATTGACGATCTCAAGACCGGCGACCGTATTCTCATCGCCGAGGCATGTTCACATCATCCTATTGGAGAGGACATAGGCCGCGTTAAGATTCCCCGCTGGTTGACTCAATACGTCGGCGGCAAGCTGGAGTTTACGCAAACACAGGGGCACGATTTCCCTGACGACGTATCGCCATATAAACTGGTCATCCACTGCGGCGCATGCATGTGGAACCGGCGCGAAATGCTAACCCGAATCATGCGCTGCCGCCAGGCTGGGGTTCCAATTACAAATTACGGTCTAACTATTGCCTATTCCCTCGGAATCTTCGAGCGGGCATTGGAGCCGTTCCCCGCCGCGCTGGAAGTCTACCGCCAAGCCATGGAGAGTAGAAAATGACGCGAGACGAGATACTCTATTGGCTGAAAGAAGAGGACGAACAGCGGCTTAAAGAGCTTTGGCGGCAGGCGGACACCGTCAGACATGAGAATGTCGGCGACGAAGTCCACCTTCGCGGGCTTATCGAAATATCGAACTACTGTGTCCGCGAGTGTGGCTACTGCGGCATCAGGGTGGACAACAAGGAAATCGGTCGTTATCGAATGACCGAAGACGAGATAATGGAGTGCGTCCACGAGGCGGTCCAATACGGCTACGGCGCCGTCGTCCTCCAATCCGGCGAAGACTACGGCATCAAGACCCGCTGGCTTGCCGATCTTGTTCGTAAAATCAAGTCAGAGACCGAGATGGCTGTTACGCTGAGTCTCGGCGAGCGTCCTGATGAAGACTTAGTCGCCTGGCGGGAGGCTGGGGCGAACCGCTATTTGCTGCGGTTCGAGACTTCCGACCGGGAACTCTACGAGCGCATCCATCCCTCCCTGCCCGGCAAGCGCTCCGACAGATTCGCCATCCTCCGCAGGCTAAAAGAACTCGGCTACGAAGCCGGCAGCGGCGTAATGATAGGCATTCCCGGCCAGACTTACGCAAGTCTTACTCAAGACATTGACACATTCCGCGAGCTTGATCTGGATATGATCGGCGTCGGGCCATATATCCCTCACCCCAGCACGCCCCTTGGCCAACTTAATGATGAACAGCTTGCGCCGGACGGCGAGCAGGTTCCGAACACCGAAGCGATGACGTACAAAGTAATTGCTCTGACGCGCATCGTTTGTCCAGAAGCAAATATACCGAGCACAACCGCTCTTGCGACACTGAATCTTGCCGCCGGACGGGAGTTAGGTCTATCCCGCGGCGCGAACATCGTCATGCCGAACCTGACTCCACCGAAATACCGCGTGATGTACGAGATATACCCCGCTAAAGCCTGCATCAGCGAAACCGCGAATGATTGCAGATACTGCATGCATCGCCGGATTCTCTCAATAGGCAGGGAAGTAGGCTCCGGCCAGGGCGGACGCCGAAAACGGCAAAACTGACACATTGCGAAACTTATCACTGAACCTCTACCCCCTCTAAGCATAATTCATCTAAGTTTAGCCTTTTAATAAGCTGGACTTAAGTATCAGACTGCTAAAATGAAAGTGGCGCGCATCTGTCACAACGCTTTTCAATTCCGCTATTCGTGAAAACCATAACGATATTGACAGGTCGCTTTTTGAAAGAGGATGCCGTAGCCGATGAATGCATTATCTGCCTGCGGACTATATGATTGCAGCTCGTGTGAATACAAGAGCGCGGACCGCTGCCCCGGCTGCTTTGAAGGTAACAAGAAGCTGAAAGCCGACGGCGCCGAAATTTGCAGCATTTACGACTGCGCTGTCAGCGGCGGCGTTGCTACTTGCGCCGATTGCGCGCGTCCTCTATGTGATATTCCCAGAATGATCGATTGTGTTTGCCCATTGCGCGCCGCTTTTCAGACTAAGAGATGGTGGGCCGGACGCTTGTCGAATTTCTTCGAAACCCGCAACCGCAAGCTACAGGTGGATGAGCAGGAAAAGAAAATATCCCCTCGCACGGTGGAGCGCTTGCGCTGGTATCTTCTTGTCCTCCAAGAAATGGACGATAGGGGAGTTGTTTCAGTTGCGTCACGCGAGATCGCCGGTAAAATAGGCGTCAATGCCGCATTAGTTAGAAAAGACCTGTCTTATTTCGGCGATTTCGGCACGCCGAGCTACGGTTATACCGTCAGATACCTGATCGAGCGAATTCGGCAAATCCTGAATCTGGATGAACCTTGCCACGTTGCCTGGGTCGGAGCACAGAGACTGGCGGAAAACCAGGAATTGCTTCTTGAACTTGGCTCCCACAATTGTAAGGTCGTCACCGTATTGGATATAGATGAGACAAGAGTCGGCGCTCGCGTAGCTGGGATCAGGGTCGAGCCGCTCGCTCACATCGGCAGGCTTGCGAAAGAACTGGATGTAAACGCAGGCGTGGTCGCCGTGCCTGCTCAAGACGCGCAGAAAGTCGCGGATGCGCTGTTGGCTGTTGGCGTGAAAGCTCTTCTTAACCTGACTTCGACAGTCTTATCCGTGCCTCCGGGGGTAGTTGTGCGCCATGCCAACGTCGTAAGCGAAATGATGGCCTTGTCGTTTTACTCCGCGAATGAGGAACTGGTCGGGGAAGCCTAAAGGCCCTTAATAGTTCCTATTGAGTATCAGGTATTGATTTAGCGCCATGTCATTCCCAACTTGATTGGGAATCCAGGATATCTATTCTCTAACCAAGCTTCGGTTTCTGGATTCCCGCTTTCGCGGGAATGACATAGTAGAGCGGGAATGACATAGTCAGAACGTTCACTCTTAGTCTGAAACTCAATAGGAATCAGCTTTAGTTCCCCGGCCGGGAGCCACGGAACAGGCCCATGGCTCGCCGGAGACCGCCAGATATTCTGTTCATCGCCATCAATAATCTATAAGCCCACCGGAATAGCGGGTCTTTGAACGCATAGTCTATATCAAGACCTTTTTCGCGCAGCAGGCCGTCGGCACGAAGTTTCTCGACAAGGGGAACGCCGGGGAACAGCTTCAGCTTCAAGAGGAATTCCATGTGCGCCAGATTGCCGTCGTCCATCAGGCCCATTTGGCGGACGAATTGCATATTCTCCGACGCTTCATCAAGGGTAACATACGGATCGACCATTATGAACCCGGCGGTCATTTTGATCCCAGTTTTACGAACAATCTCGACCGCGCGCCTGTTTTGCTCGACTGTTATGCGTTTGTTGTACAAATCAAGCTGCCTGGGAACCGCCGATTCTATGCCAAGCAGTATCCGGCTGAGTCCGGCGTCTTTTAGCAGTTTCAGCACATCCTCATCAACCTCGTCCGCGCGGCATTCCATCGAAAAGGCAATGCCAAGATTGCGGGATTTTATCTCCTCGGCGATTCGGACTGCTCGCTCTTGTCCTTTTCTTCCGGGGCCGATGAAGTCATCGTCCACAAAGCCAAACTCTTTGATTCCCCTGGTTGTGATGATCGACTCGATTTCATCGACTATTTTCTCAGGCCGGCGGAATCTCGGAGCGCGATTGCCGGAGATGCCATAGAAGCTGTGGATGCAGCAGAACGAACACCTATGATAGCAGCCGCGACTGCCCGCGATAAGCGCCGGAATTGGGGATTTTGTTTGATCGAGAGCGTCCCTTGCCGGAAACGGTAGAGAGTCGAGATCTTCAATCAACGAAGGTGGAGGCGTCGACACAGTCCCGCCGTCTTTCAGATAGGCAACGCCGGGAACCTCCCGCCAGTCCTCACCCTGGTCGATACGGCGGAACAACTCCGACGCCACTACCTCACCCTCTCCCCTGACTAGAATATCTATCTCCGGGCAAAGAGCAAGCAGGCGGTCCGCGCAGAGAGTGGGAAGATACCCCCCGGCGATTATCAGAGCATCACTCCTGCGCTTCCTGAGCGATCTCGCAATCGCTATGAGGTTCTTCGCATGGCCATTTGTGGCCGTGATGCCTATAGCGTCGTATTCACGCGCGGCAACCTCTCCTAATAGCTTCTTAGGGTTCAACCGCCGGACACGAGCATCGAACACTTCTACCTCATGCCCATCGCGCCGCAGCGCCGCTGTGATATAACCGATTCCAAGGCTTTCCGAGATGAATGACTCCGACTTTTCGTCGTCCAGCGGCGGGTTGAGGAGAAGTATCTTCACGCGTGTTACCTCCGTTTAAGCCCCGGCAGGGCTTGGTGAGATAATACGATAAACAGGCTCGGATGTCGAGAGGGGCGCGTGGACATAACGCCCAACAAAAATATATTTTCAAAAGCCTATTAAATGCCTTGACAGACCGACCAGCGGAATGTTATAGGTATGCCAATATATTTGGTGTGTGCCAATTTGTACATCGGCTTCGGGAAGCGAACCATGAAAGGATTCAGGCACAGCTTCTTTACCCTCAACACCAGGCTTGTGCCAATCGCGGCTAGATTACCAGTATATCCTAGCCAAGATCCACTATATAATAACCGGTCGCTTTTAGCGAAATGTCGCACGGAAGCCGGGCAATTGTACCACGCCATAATTGCAACACCAAATACGCAGGGCATTTGCCTCGAAGGACAGTGTTGATACAGTAGGAAGTAAACTACGGAAAACCACAGCGCAATCCCCTCACTATGGTGCAGTATTACGCCAGGATTGCGCCAGGGAGGTGGTCGAGAGCTTAGATAAACAACAAGCCTTCGCTAGTTTGGAATCCAAGATATTAAGGAGGAATGGGAAGTGAAATCACGCATTGGGATTTATGCAGCCACTTCTGCATTAGCTATGCTTCTGCTGCTAGTGGCAATCACGAGCGCTTACGCGCAAATCGTGATCATACCTGAACCGTATGATATGCAATGGAAGACAGGAACCGGATTCCTGGTCAACTCCAGCACGCAGATCGTTATAAACACCAGCCCCGACGCTAAAGACACCCTAACGGCTAATCAGTTGCAGCGGAAGGTGTGGGACATAACGGGGTTTCTCCCGCAGATAGTTGAAGGCGGAGCAGGAGCCCCGACAAGCAACGTGATAGCTATTGGAGAGCCGTCCAGGAACACGGCCGTGTCTTCTATCATCGCGACTTGGTCGGAGGCTACCGGCAACACGCAGCGGAACTAGTGTTGTGATAACTTGGACCAACCCGCCGGGTAGCGATGTAAGTGGAACTTATATATGTTACCGATCGGACCGGTATCCTGTGACTCCCCTTGATGGCACGTTTTTGGTCGATAAGACTGGAACAGCCAACCAAGCCAAGACACACACTCATACCACTCCTCCAGGCGGCCGGGTCTACTACGCCGGATTCACGCATGACGTCATAAAGCACTTCTCGGCGCCGTCCTTCTCGAGCGCCGTAATGCCTCTTGGATCAGCAAGAGTCCTGAACTCAAAGGTTGCGGGCGCTCCTCTTACCATCGATGGAAGCTCGAGCGACTGGAACCTGTCGCAGTTCACATCCACGGTACACGGCGGAGTAGCGGAAACCGGTGATATAGCCCTTGTCGGCTATGATGCTGGAAATATATACTACGCCGGATACAACACGACACTCGCTCTTCCGACCAACGCCGCCGACCACACCGCCAAGGTCTACAGCAGGCATGACGCCACATACCAGTACTTCCTGGTTCGCTGTGACGACAACGACATGCGATACTCCAACCCGACAAGCGCAAACTGGTCCAACGACTGCATAGAGTTCTATATAGATCCGGGTCATGACCATGGGGCTACCGCTCTGAGCAACTCATCGAGCGATATCCAGTTGGTCATTGACGCCAACAACCAGAAGAATGTCTATATGTGCACCAGCGGTTACGCCACTCAAATCTTAAATGGCGTGACCTCCGCTGTTGTCAGAGACGGAACCGGCTGGACACTCGAAGTCAGGATAACTAAATCAGCTCTTGATCCTGATATTCCCGCCAACGGAACCATTGGAGTAGATTTCAACTTCCGCGACAACGACAACAATAACGATGCCGCGCTATCGACGGCCTATGCTTGGGGTGATCTCAACACCGGCGCCGGTTTCCCAACCAAAATCCCTGACAACTGGGGAGATAGAGTCTGCAAACTTCTACCGACACCACGCCTCCGGCGGACGTCAGCGGCTTCGCTGCGACAGCCGCGGATGGCCAGGTCACGCTTAACTGGACCAATCCGTCGGATTCGGACTACACGGGAGTTATGATCCGGTATCGCACCGATACATATCTAATCGATTGTCGTAGACACGTTCTATTCGCCGGTGCGGCCAAAAACCGCACCGGCTTTTTTTATGTGCCGAAGTGAGAAGATAGGAGTTAGAAGTCAAAATTAGGAGCTAACAGAAGCCGGATGAAGTCGGATTATCTTGTAGCATAGCAGCCAACGGATAAAGTCGATTCCTGCGTAGCCCAGGGCCTTGTGCCCGGTCCGGTTGAGCGTGACTTCCGGCAAATTTGCCGCCCACAAGGGGCGGGGCTACGTCGATTATGGACTTTATCCGATCCCTGCTCTAGCAATTCATACTACCCCCAGCCCAATATCTGGGCTAGGATCAGCAATATTGTGAGTATGATAAGCGCTACCGTCATCGCCCATACCATGATGTTGTATATCTTGGAGTTGGTGTAGTTGCCCATTATTGATTTATTGTTCACTAGCAGCAGCATAAAGATGAGCACGACTGGGAGCAAAATCCCGCTGATGCCCTGCGCGCGGATCATGGTGTCGATCAGGTGCAGATTTGGGAAGAGCACAACAACGGCCCCAAAGATGATGGAGAATGTGTAAATGCCATAGAAGGCGGGGGCTTCGCGCCAACTGCGGCTGACGCCGATTTCCCAACCGAAGGCTCCGCTGTAGGTATAAGCCGTGGAAAGTGGAACCACCGCCGCGGCAAGAAGCGACGCGTTGAACAATCCAATGGCGAATAGAAGCTCGGCGTATTTGCCCGCCAACGGCCTGAGCGCATGGGCCGCGTCAGCCGCCGTGTCGATCTGAATACCCTGCCTATGTAGAGTGGCCGCCGTCGCAACTATTATGAAGAACGCAACCACACCCGTGAGAAATGCGCCCAAATAAACATCGATCTTCTGGTATTTGTAATCGCGGATGTGTACGCCTTTGTCGACCACCGTAGCCTGCATCAAGAATTGCATCCATGGTGTTATAGTGGTTCCGATTACCGCGATCATGAGAAAAATATAGCCTTTGTCCATTACGAATGTTGGCGTAACTGCCGACCTAAGAGCCAACTCCCAATCAGGCTTTGCAAGTATGCCTGACACTATGTAGGTCCCATAGATCAATGTAAAGAAAAGAAAAACCCGCTCGACCGTCTTGAAGTTCCCCTTTACGACAAGAAACCATAGGACAATTGCGGCAATCGGCACTGTTATGTAGCGTGAAATATTGAATATCTCGAGGCTTGCGGCGATTCCGGCGAAGTTCGATACGGTTGTAGCGAGGTTGGCGATCAGAAGAGCGCTCAGAGCGATGAATGTCCACTTAACCCCATACTCCTCGCGGATCAGTTCTCCGAGGCCTTTCTGCGTCACGGCGCCCATTCGCGCGCTCATTTCCTGTACGACCGCCAGGACGATAACCGTCAGCAAAAGCACGGAGAGGAATTGGTACCCGTACAGCGCGCCTGCGCGAGAGTAGGTGGTAATGCCGCCGGCGTCGTTGTCCGCCGCAGCCGTTATAATGCCCGGCCCCATAACGGCCAGGAACATAAAGATA
Source organism: Armatimonadota bacterium (assembly GCA_030650495.1). Classification (GTDB taxonomy): domain Bacteria; phylum Armatimonadota; class UBA5829; order UBA5829; family JAUSEB01; genus JAUSEB01. The sequence goes on from JAUSEB010000237.1 coordinate 15,936, forward strand.
CCCCGGCGACTGAGCCTCTTCATGTCGCCACCTCCTCTCGTTAGCTAATTGTACGGGAGAGTGGCTGGTTGTTAGTGGTTAGTGGCTAGTGAAATACAAGCCACTAACCACTAACAACTTCCCCCTTGCCCCCCTACCTCGACCAAAGTTTGGGAACGCGCTCCTTCCATTCTTCAGGCAGGATTTGCTCGAGCGCATCATCCACTGTTACGATTCCCTGAATGCGATTTTCGTCATCCACAACCGGCAGAGCAAGAAGATTATAACGCTCCATGGTCTGAGCGATCTCCTCGATATTCGCGTCCAGGTGAACGTGGATTACGTTTGAAACCATAAAATCTTCTACGCGCTTGTCCGGTGCGGCTGTTATCAGATCCCTTAGCGAGATCACTCCTACGAGATGCTCTTCTTCGTCGATCACATAGACGTAATAGACTGTCTCAGCTTCAGGCTCGATCTCACGCAGGCGGTCAATCACCTGCTGCGCCGTCATATCCTTGTTGATCGGAATATACTCCGTGGTCATCAGGCCACCGGCGGTAGCCTCATCATAAGTCAGCAATTCCTTGACGTCTTCCGCTTCCTCGGCCTCCATCTCGCTCAATAGCTCTTCACGGCGGTCGGCGGAAAGGTCGCCGAGCAAGTCAGCGGCCTCATCCGGCTCCATCTCTTCAAGAATATCGGCGGCTCTTTCATCTTCCAAATTTTCCAAAATGGAAACCTGCACTTCATCATCGGCCTCGGCGAGCGTGTCGGCGGCGGTTTCCACGTCCAGGCTCTCGATGACTTCGGCCCGCTGTGCGGGGTCCATTTCGTTTATGATTCGCGCAATATCCGCCGGGTGCAGCTTGGAAAGCCGCTCGGCAGGAACTTTCAACTTGATCTTGCCGCCGCTTCGCTCGAACGTTTCGACATCATCCCAGGCGATGATGTGTGTGTGCGGCCTCCATTTGAAGATCCGGCCAACCGACTCGGCTAAATGATCTATTCCAAACCGCCTTAGCAAACCGCGCAAACCCGTATCAACGCCCATCAGGAACAACTGGCCGCGCAGCGGCGCAAGCCGCACGTCATTTACTCGAACGATCCGATAGTCGTGAACATCTACAATCTGCTTGTCGAGAACATCCTTTTGCAGCAGAAGGTCGTTTTCCTGAATCTCGTAGTCCCTGATCTTGTCGTCCGTGATGGAAAGGGTGAAGAGTTCCTCCACCTCCATAACCTGCGACCATGGCAAGACCTTCTTCCCGCCTACATCCAACTTAACGATTATCGCGCTGACGGGCGGAAACTGCTCCCCGGGAGTGACGACCAAATCCGCCAGACGGCCAATCGTCTTCCCGGCGCTGTCTTCAACTGATTTTCCGACTACTTCCGACAGATACATTCGGCATCACGTCCCAAAAAATAAGGGCCCTCTAAGAACCTTAGAAGGCCCAATCTTTCAAGCCGCTTCATTTTACGCCCGGAGCAGGTTGATGTCAATCGTTATTTGGTTGTCGGTTGTCGGTTGACGGTTGACGGTTGTTAGATGGCCCTGGACATCATGTCCAGGGCCAAATTCCATCGGACATCCTTGTCCGATACCTCTATTTCATTGCTTTAGCTTATTATGGATTTACGCCTCTCCATCGGCCAAGGCGGCGGCTTCTTCGGCGCGGGCCGAAAGTCGCTCGGCCTTATAACCGCCTTTCGACAGGTCGCGCAGAAATACTATGCCGAAGATGATCACAAGTACGGCGGGAAGGAAAGCCGCGTACTGCAACGAGAGAGCGGGATTGTCCTTGAACTTGTCCAACAGGCTGCCCATCACAGGCTGAGCGAATCCTGCCGCGGTCATGCCGGCAGTACCCATAAGACCCATCAGCAAGGCTCCGCCAGCCGGGAACCGCTCAGAGGTGAAACCAAGCATCGTCGGCCAGAAGTAGCACACACCTACAGCAAATACGGTGGCGGCAACGAATGCGCTGGTGGGGGAAGTGGCCTTGCTCATAAGGAGCAACCCGACAATCGAAACCGCGGCACAGCTCAGTAGGATGCCCGTGGGCGAGAGTTTGTGGACTACAGGCCCCGCGAACAGCCTGGCGACAGCCATGATCAGACTGATCCACACGAGGACAAGGATGCCGGAACCCGCGGCCTTCGTCATTATCGTGCCCATCCACTGGCCAGGCCCAAGTTCCGTCGCGGCTGTCAGAAGCATACAGAACAAGAACACCAGGAACAAGGGGCGCAGAAGCTCCTTATACATAGCCCCTGTGCTCACACCAGATTGGACTCTTTCGGTGGGAGGAACTTTAAGACCTATAAAGAGTATCCCGTAGATCACAGCTGGTATGAATACTAGAGACTGCTTTATTTGCCAACTAACATGGCTGCCGAGGAAGTATCCGGCCAACCCGCCTATGACAATGCCTCCGGGCCACCAGACGTGAAGCAAGTTCAACCGCCTGGTTTTCTCATTCGGAAACATGCTTGCTACCATCGGATTGATTGACGCTTCCACCAATCCATTCCCTATCCCGATGGACCATGTGGCAACGCCAAGAATGGCAAGGGATGGCGCAAAGACCGTCAGGGCGACTCCGGCCAACTGCATCACGCAAGCCACCAAGAGCAGCGTCTTCATGCCGAGCCAGTCACACAACTGACCTCCAATAAAGATGGAGATTGCAAAGCCCCAAAAGGCTCCTCCCATGCCAAACCAGCCGACCGCTTCCTTCGTCGTATTGAAGTGCTTCGCGAGATCCCCAGCTATGTCGCTGCGAATACCGAATGCCACCGCGCTGACAACCAGCGCAAAACAGCATGCGGCGAACAACGCGCCGGGCGAGCTAACGCTCTTTGTGCTTCTGTCTACATTTGTAGCCATTCTCATTCTCCTCTAATTTTGAGAGTATGGAGCGGAAATTAGGTATAGGTTATATATGCTGAGCTAGTATTCCTTCATAAGTT
>JAUSEB010000288.1 GCA_030650495.1 Armatimonadota bacterium
GCAGTCTGGAATGCACTGGACACAGCAGGGAGCAGAGTCTATACTGCAATTGCGTCGGATGTGGATGGATATTCCCACTGCTGATTTCGCTGAGTATGCTCGTATGGCTGCTTAGCCCAATCACAAACTTGGCGTGCACCCTTTCCCCCAAATGCCGCTTGACTGATCTCACAGTTTTGGGTAATGATAAGCTGTAAATATGGCGAAACGTCTCGACAGTAATACTCGTCGTAATTATAGGTTAAAAACAATCAACAAATACCTTTGGAGGTAGCACAGCATGACAAGAATCACGACGACTGGAAGCGTGCGCGGCGTCTTGATTGCCGCGATACTTGCAATGCTTTTGGGTTTCTCCCTCATTGCAAGCGCTGCTACGACGGCTCCAGCCGCGCCTCAGACAGGAAATTCGGTTCTCAGCGCCCTCGAAAACGCGTTCACTTCCGTAGCTGAGAAAGTCGAACCCGCCGTTGTCTTTATCGAAACCGAGCGCAACGTTAAAGTAAATACCAATAGAGACATGTTCGATGACTTCTTCGGCTGGCCGTTTGGCCGCCGTAATCAGGACAAGCAGCCACAGACCCGCGCCCAGATAAGCAAAGGATCGGGCGTGATCGTCAGAGCCGATGGATATATTATGACCAACGACCATGTCGTTGGCGGCGCCGACAAAGTCACGGTTACTCTCAGCGACAAACGGGAGTTCAAAGGCATGGTATTGAGAGACCCGATAACCGACCTTGCGCTCGTCAAAATCGACGCCAAGGACCTTCCCTTTGCCAATCTTGGCAATTCCGATAAAGTAAAGCCCGGCCAGTGGGCTATAGCAATCGGCAACCCCGGCGGCGAGCGATTTTCCAGAACTCTCACTGTTGGTGTTGTGAGCGGCATAACTCGTGATTTTGAGGTTCCCGATTCCGAAAGTCCAACCGGAGCTCGAACCTACCCGGATGCCATTCAGACCGACGCGGCTATAAATCCCGGCAACAGCGGCGGGCCGCTGCTGAATATCCAAGGTGAAGTGATCGGCATAAACTCGGCCATCTGGTCGCCCAGCGGCGGAAGCGTCGGCATCGGATTTGCGGTGCCATCCAACAGGGCGAAATTCGTTATGGATCAGCTTATCACAACGGGTAAAGTGATTCGCGGCAAACTCGGTGTCATGGTGACCGACCTCACGTCCGATATGAATGATTACTACGGCGTGAAATCCGGCGCCCTCGTTCATTCCATGGAAGATGATTCAGCGGCAAAGAAAGCCGGAGTGGAAGTAGAAGACGTGATTGTCGAACTAAACGGGAAAAAGATAGAGTCATCCGTGATGCTGGTTCGCACTGCGGAGCAAATCAAGCCCGAAACAAAGTCAACCCTTGTGGTATACCGCAACAAGAAGCCTTTGAAGCTTAACGTGACGATCGGCCAATCGTCATCTGACGATGCGGTGTATTCTGGTAAAGGCAAAATCGGCCTCTCCGTCACACCGCTTACAAAGGATTTGTCCGAGCAGTTGGGCGTCAGTCCAACAGTCAAGGGAGTCGTTGTGGAAGAAGTCGATAGCGAAAGCGCGGCTGAAAAGATGGGTATCAAAGCAGGCGACGTGATCGTAAAGATCAACAGCGCCCCAACGCCTACCATCGCTGAGTTTAATCGTTTGACCAAGGGACTTAAATCCGGGGATTTAGCTATGCTGGTCGTTCTGAGATCGACCGGCGAGCAAACCGGCACGCGCGTCGTCCCGCTTCGAATCGAATAACGGCGGAATTAGCGTTTATTAATACAAATGATTGATGGCCCCAGACATCCATGTTGCTGATGTTGCTTGATGGCCCCAGACATCCATGTCTGGGGCCTAATCTCATCGGACATCCATGTCCGATACCTCACTCGTTACTCATCGCTGAACACTCAGTAATATCTCTTCTATCCTGCGGGAACGGCATCAACGCACAGGCTTGTGATTACAGGCAGAGTCAGTTCCCGCAGGGCGCGGCACATGCCGGTGATATGGGGCGCTGCGGGAACTATGCTGTTGGTATATGATGGGTTAGTCATGAAATATCGTTCCCGCAGCATAGAACCTCACTCGTTACTCATCACTCATCGCTGAACACTCAGTAATATCTCTTCACCTCAAACCTATACAGTTTGAACGGGTCATCCGGGCGTATGCTAGCCTTCCGGCACGCAATCTCAATTTGGTAATCAACCGTGTCCACGCCTTCGAGATTTGGCAGTAGCAGCCCGCGCCTGTAACCATGCTCCACTATCACGCCATAGGTCAACGGATCGAGTTCGCATACGTCATTTACAGGCTCAGGGGGCATCAACACGTCAACAGAGCAAGAGAGTAGGGGAAGCTCTTCGGGGCAGACAGGATCGAATCGAGGATCGCGGGTCGCGGCGCTGATGCCGTTATGTATGATCTCCAATGCGATGTTAGGCTGCGTCGGTCCGATTGTCCCGATACACCCCCGGAGTTGGCCGAACTTTTTCAACGAGACGAAAGCCCCCGCCTGACCGCAAAGCTCCATTGGAAGCTCCCCAGGCGGCTCTAATATCTTACGCGATGAAAGATAAGCCTCGATCGCCCGCATCGCCAAATCCACATGGAAGCTTCTTTCGTCTTCGCTCATGATATTACCTGAAGGGAAAAGTTATCGGTTGGTTTTAGCTGTCAGCTGTCAGCTGACAGCTGACAGCTTTTTCATCCTATCTTCGCCTTTTGCCCGACCTTAGGCTCATTTCCAGCCAATAGCCGGGCTATATTCGACCTGTGCTTAACAACAATAAACGCGCACGCCACAATAGCAAATGCCAAATACTCCCTTGGCGCTCTCCGCCCAAACAGCGGCTCTGAAAACCACATCTGCGCCGGAACAGTCAGCGCGGCGATTATTGACGCGACTGATATATAACGAAAAATGCCGACAAAAACCAGCCATACGCCGAACGTAATCGCCGCGATTACCGGATCGATCCCAAACGCCACGCCCAGGCTGGTCGCCACGCCTTTGCCGCCCTTAAAACGAAGGAAAATCGAGAAATTGTGGCCCAGAACACCGGCCAGCCCACCCGCGACCACCAACGCGGCGGGATCAAGCGTCGCTTTGCATAGTAAAACCGCAAACAAACCCTTCAGCGTATCGCCGATGAATACAATTGCCGCCGGGCCGGGGCCAAGCAATCTAAGGACATTGGTCGCGCCGATGTTCCCGCTGCCGTGCTTTCGGATGTCTATACCTTTGAGCAGCCCCACAATAAGCCCAAATGGAATCGCTCCGGCCAGATAACATGCAAGCATTATGGCGGCGATCTTCACTAAGGCTTCTCCTTCTCAACCTTCTTCGCGATTATCCTCAGCGGAGTCCCCTCATAACCGTAGGTCTTCCTGATCTGGTTATCGAGATAACGCTGGTACGAAAAGTGGAACATATCAGGATTATTCACAAAAAGCAGTATCGTCGGCGGTTTCACACTTACCATTGTAGCATATTTTATTTTCAGCGCTTGTCCTTTTTCCATGTAAGGGTGGTTATCGACGGCGTCGCTGATGATCCTATTTAGCTCGCCGGTCGATATGCGCAAAGCGCAGCTATCGGCTACATCTTTTGCTGTGTCGAGAATCTCGCTGATGCCCTCACCGCGCAGCGCGGATGCGAAGACAATAGGAGCATAACTGAGGAAAGGCGTCTCCTTGCGCAATTCGAGGGTGAAATTTTTGACCGACAGCCGGTTTTCTCCTGCCCGCCGCAAGTCCCATTTATTCACCACGACCACGCAGCCCTTGCCCGCTTGGTGAGCATATCCCCCGACCCGCTTGTCGCCATCCATCAAGCCGTCACCCGCGTCGATGATGAGCAAAGCCACATCGCTTCGTTCGATTGCGCGAATTGCCCTCAGGACCGTGTAATACTCAATCGAACCCTGTATCTTCCCCGCCCGGCGAATACCGGCGGTGTCGATCAGCGCGAACTTATCCTCGCCTCGTTCAAACACCGTGTCTATGGAGTCGCGGGTCGTGCCGGGGATGCTGCTCACGATGCTGCGATCTTCACCCAGTATCGCATTGAGGATGGACGACTTCCCGACGTTCGGCCGCCCGATAATCGCCAATTTGACGGCCTCTTCGGGAATTTCCTCTTCTTCGGGAATTTTGGAGAAATGTTCCTGCACGGCGTCCAGCAACTCCGCCACGCCACTCCCATGTATGGACGATATTCGGTAAATCTCCCCCAGACCGAGCGAATAGAACTCGTGCGCTTCCTGCTCCAGGCGTTTATTATCGACTTTATTGACCGCCAGCAGCACGGGCTTTTGCGTCCTGCGAAGCATCTCGGCCAGTTCTTCATCAGTAGACGTTACGCCGTCGGTAGCGTCCGTGATCATAACAATCACATCCGCCTCCTCCATCGCCAATTCCGCCTGGCGTTTGACCTGCAAGGTCAGAGGATCGCTCTCATTAAAGAGAATTCCCCCCGTATCGGTAATAACAAATTCTCTATTCTGCCACTCAGCATCGGCATAAAGCCGGTCGCGAGTAATCCCCGGCGCGTCATCGACGATGGCTATGCGATTCCCCGCAAGCCTGTTAAACAGCGTGGACTTGCCGACGTTCGGCCTTCCGACAATTGCGATAATAGGTCTTCCCATAAGTAATTTGCCTCTTTCTAACGGGCAAAATCGTACCACAAAGGCAGGGGCAAGTCAAACCGGGTGACGGGTGTTGGGTGTTGGGTGATGGTTCAGATGGCCCCGGAGATCCATGTCCGGGGCTTAATTACATCGGACATCCATGTCCGATACCTCTATTTATCCTGCTGCGATAAAACGCTTCTGACCTCATCCTCGCTCATGCCAGTTATCCGCAGCGTCTTTTCTCTGCTCTTATCCCCAGCGACGATGCTGACCTGGCCGCGCTTGATCCCCAAACGTTCGGCTATGAAATCCACGCATGCCTTATTCGCGGCGCCCTCGACCGGCGGAGCCGTCACCTTCACCCGCAGCGTGTCGCCCTCCCAGCCAAGAATCTCGTTCTTCGACCCGCGAGGAGTCAGCCTGATCTTGAGAATCGCGTCGCTCATAACCAGTCATCCCTTACCGAACGAGGAGTATCGTCCAGATTCGGACCGGCGCTGGGATTATAGAACCGGATAAAATAACTTCCCCGCCACTCCAACTGCCCCTCATCCCCGACTATTGCCGACTCATACACCTTCCGCCGCACGGAAAACTCCCGCGTCTCACCATCATCGCACTCAAACGTCAGAAACCATTGGATAGGCTCCAATCTGACCGTATCGTTGGGATCAAAAATCTCCCCAAACCGCCGCTCGAAATTATGGCTGTAATCGTCGATCATCTCCTCACGCTTGGAGGCGACCGTCGCCGACGCGCTTACCAAAGGCCGGCGCATACTCCTAATATACGCCCCCCAACCCCTGTTCAGTGCGGTATAGGAAACCAGCGTGAAGAAGATAAGGCCAATTATGAGCATTATGATAAACAAGATGTACAGCATATTTTCCCAACCAGGAATAGTTTAGCATATTGCGGGGGTGTTGAGGCAGGGGGATATTCAGTAAGGCAAGAGTTCAGGGTTGGTGAGTGCCACGTCATGCTGAACTTGATTCAGCATCCATTCTACGAAGGGATAGACCCTGAATCGAGTTCAGGGTGACGTGTAATTCTCATAAAGAGTGAGCTGTTACTCAGTAAGTTCGGTATGCTGCGAGAACGGCGTGTTTAGATAAGGTTTTGGATTATGCGTTAGACAGTTCTCGCAGCACAACGACGAACCACGGACGACGGACGACTAGAATAGCCCCGGTATTCCCATCCCGCCGGTTAGTTCTTTCATCTTCTCGGTCTTGAGGGCCGCGGCTTGCTCCAGCGCTTCACGGACGGCGGTCACGACCAGGTCTTCGAGCATTTCTACATCATTTGAGTCAACGACCTGGGGGTCGATTTTGACTTCCAATATTTCGCCCTTGCCGGTTACCGCCGCTTTGACCATTCCGCCGCCGGAACTGGCCTCGATGCGCTCCTCGGCCAGGGACTCTTCAATCTTGCGCGTGTCTTCGAGCATCTTCTGGGCCTGCTTCATTATCTGGCCCAAATCTCCCATTTTTCCGAATGGGTTCATAGCTTTTATTCCCCCCAAAAATTATTGCTTTTTTCCGATTCTCCAATTGGCTGCCCGCCGAACATGTCTAAGACCTTGTCAACGAGTTCGCCGCCCTGACCGCCGCCGGATGGCTCAAATTCCACATCTTTGTCTTGAGCAAGTTCATTGGACACAATGCCGCGCGTCTTGACGTTTACTCCGAGAATATCGAGTATCGCCGCGCAGACTTTACTTTGATACGCGGGACTGTTGAACTGCGACAAATGGAATCCCGCATAGCTGGGCGCGAAGCTGAATATGACCGTTAAGCCTTCGACTGCCAGTGGCGTACCCTCTTGCGAAATCGCGTGTATTGTTACGCCTATCTTCTCGCCGCTTTTTATTTTGGCCAGTATCTTGGGCCATGCCGCGCGGACAAGGTCAATATTCAATTCAGGCTCTACTGAAGGTTGCGCCGGCTCATCGGCGGCAATATCCACGACAGGTTCCGAAGCTGTTGCCGCCGTTGTTTCGGGAAACCCCTTTCCCGAAACCGGCGCTGCCGTTGTAGCCGTTGTAGCCGTTGTTTCGGGGAACCCTTTCCCCGAAACCGGCGTCATCTCAGGAGCCGCGGGTTCCGGCGGCTTAACCGGAGTCTTTGGCTCCGGCTTTGCGGCGAGCGCAGGCTCGATTGGTTTTGCGGCAGCGGGCGCCGCCACGGGCTCTTCCAAAGCCTTCAGCAGCGAAAGCTCGAGGATAAGCCTATGTTGATCGTTAAACCTAAGCTCCTTATCGGCGCTTGCAAATAGCTCGACAAGCCGCAGCAGCCTGCCTCTTGGGAAACGTCCGGCCTGTTCGACCATCCGCGCGTCAGCAATTGCTCCAACCGACGCCAGGAGCAGCCGTCGGAAGTGCGCGGTGATCGAGCGCAGCAGTTGGCGTATGTCTTTTCCTTCCTCCACCAACCTGCCCGCCAGTTCAAATGCGGCGGCGGGATCACGGGCGGCGACTACATCCGTTACTTGCGCGAGCGCGTCATCGTCAATCGTCCCCAAAACTGCGCCGACATCTTTAGCCGTGATCTTGCCGTCCGTATAGGTTACCACTTGTTCCAGAAGGCTCAGGCCATCGCGCCAGGAACCGGCGGCGGCTTCAGCCAGGACTTCCAGAGCATCGTCATCAATAGTCGCGCTTTCGTTTTCAACGACGTACTTTAGCCGTTTTCCGATCTCGGCTTCGCTTCCCCTGCGGAAGTCGAACTGCTGGCAGCGCGATCTGATCGTCTGCGGTATCTTGTGGGCCTCCGTTGTCGCCAATATGAAAATGGCGTGGGCCGGAGGCTCTTCCAGTGTTTTTAGAAACGCGTCTTTGGCTTTATCGGAAAGCTGGTGCGCTTCGTCGATAATATAGACTTTATACCTAAGCTGCATCGGTGGGTATTTCACACCGTCGCGGAGCGTATCTATGTCGTCAACTTGCCGGTGCGAAGCGGCGTCGAGTTCGACCACATCGACCGCGGAGCCGTTAGTGATGCTCAAGCAAGCCTGGCACTTATTGCAGGGGTCGGCGGTTGGGCCTGTCTCGCAATTAACCGCTTTGGCGATTAGCCTCGCAACCGTGGTTTTGCCGGTTCCTCGCGAGCCGCAGAACAGATACGCCTGGCCGATGCGTCCGGCTTTGATGGCGTTTCGGATCGTGCGGGTCACGTGATCCTGGCCCATCACGTCATCGAATGATTGAGACCGGTATTTGCGATAAAGGGAAACGTATGGCATAGGCAGTCCACTTTACGGGTTACGGGGCCGCCCCGGTGTTTCGGTATTTCAAATGCCGAAACATTGAGACAGCCCCAAAACCAAGATGATGATCGTGCACCCGCTGTCGATAAGACTACCCAAGCGCTGCCTTGCGCAGCAAACTCCGGCCAGAACACTCAGCGGCACACGGATACTCATGCTTACCGCTGCTTCCTTCCGGACCTGACGGGGTTCGCAGGGCGTCCGTTGCGCTGGGCCCAACCATCAACGCCGCTTACGCAAGCGTCACTCAAATAGCCAGACCTCGAGCGGGAATTCAACCCCGCTGTAGCGGATTGCGGGTTCAGGGCACCGCTAGCTCCCCGTCTAGCACGACCAAAGTAATTCTAACACATATCCTACCTGGAAGGCGGATAAACTGCAAGGGAAAGTTGAGGGTTTAAGCTGTCAGCTGACAGCTGACAGCTGACAGCTATATTCTATTGCGCGTGTAGTATATAAACCCCTCGACTCTCTCGGCTCCCTCTTACATCAAGTCCTCCCTATCAATCACCCACTCCTTACGTATCATTCGCGTTCCGGGTATTGTCTTGGTGTCGAGGTATTTCTTGTCCGTAAGTCCTTCTCCGTGCCAGCCGATGCGGTCCTGGATGAAGTCCGGCGCGGTTCTTGGGTCAAAGGATAACGTAAGACGATACTTCTTTTTCTTGAACGCGTATATATGCGGGTCCTTGCTCATGTCTATCTCGGCTTCGAACATTCCGTTATGCACACGGCAGCCGTCTATCATAATCGTCACGTTCTTAGGGATGTCCCAGGAGAATTCGTTTAGATCTTGCGGATTGTAATCGATGTCTGATAGCACAATATCTATCCGCGAGCCATCCAGACCTTCATTATTTTTAATTGTTTCCAATCGTGTTTTAAGGCTGGACTTCCTCTCCTCTTCACTGGCCAGCGGGTTCATCTTCAGATAGTCTTCTTGAGACATCAAGTTGATCTTACCTGAGATA
>JAUSEB010000021.1 GCA_030650495.1 Armatimonadota bacterium
ACGACCAGTCCGAACGGCTGGCTTTGATCGTAAGGAATCTTCTAAGATTCGCCCGGCGGAGCGCCACCAACGCGTACAGCCAGGTCAAGGTAAATGAGATCATAGCGCAGACACTCGATCTGGTGGAGCGTCAGATGGTGACCGACAACATCGAGATCGTTTTTGACCGCACAACTGACTTGCCGAAAATACTAGGCAATCCCGGTGAATTGCAGCAGGTTTTTCTAAATATGATGCTCAACGCCTACCAGGCAATGAAGCAGTCGGGTGGGCGCCTGGAAATAGTGAGCCATGCGAATAAAGAAAATGTGGAAGTAATATTCTCGGATAATGGTCCGGGAATTCCGAAAGAGCAGTTGACTCATATATTTGAACCTTTTTATACGACTAAAGCCGAGGGAGAAGGTTCAGGATTGGGTTTATCCGTGAGCTATGGGATTGTTCAAGCGCACGGTGGTCGCATAGATGTAGAGTCAGAGGTCGGCTCAGGCACATCATTCATACTCACGCTGCCGGTGGCAAAAGCCGCAAAAGCGGCTTAGCTGCTTGCTTCTAAAGCGCGTCCGAAAACGGAGATGGGGAGGACTATGCCGGAAAACAAAATTCTGATCGCTGATGATGAGAAGGGAATCCGTGATCTGTTTGTAGAAGCGCTTGAGAGACACGGTTTTACGGTTCTGGCAGCCAAAGATGGCAGGGAAGCGGTAGACATAATCAAAAAAGGCGGTGTGTCTACGGCGTTTCTGGATATACGGATGCCTGGTTTGAACGGCATTGACGCGCTCCGGGAGATACTGGAGATAAGTCCCGATACGCAGGTCGTCATGATCACGGGGCACTATGAAGACAGCACGGTGGAGGAGGCGCTTCGCCGTGGTTCCTTCCTGTGCCTTATGAAGCCGTTCAAGGTACGCGACGTTTTGGCTCTGTTGGACGTGCTGGAAGCTCAGGCTGAGTTCAGAGAAGCCAAGCGTCAAGAGCCGGACATTGCGGCGTAGCGTATAGTCGTTAATTGTCATTAGGATGTCCGCTATATGCTTGTACCGTTTCCCGATGCGCCAATAATTACTTAGTAACGCGGCTAAACAGCCATTTATATTGGCGCGCCCCTAAGATTTTTACTCTCCCCACCCGAAAATATCATAATGGCTGAATACGACTCTTAAAACGTCAGTGAATTCGCGATTCATAATGCCAGGTCTAAGCCCGGATTATTCGTGAACGACGTGGAAAGCTGCGGCGAGCGTTCCCTACGAACCGATTGCGAATAATCCAAATAAGCGGGAAGTGAAGTGCAGTGAGTTCCGCATCAGAAAGAACGTCTGACAAGACAATAGAAGACTCAGGACAGTTCGGCCTGGAAGTCTCGGGGTCCGAGACGAATTGGTTGGCCAGGATGTTGTCATGGTCGCTCTTGGTCGGCCTATGGTCCGCCGTCATCACGTTCGTTATTCCATCAAACCCTACAGCGCCGAACTCCGCAAGCGACGCGTTGTCAGATAGTGTTTCAATTCTTGTAGGCTTCAGCGTAGCTTGCTATACATGGTATCGCTTTTCATCGTGCAAACATGGGGTATGGTTGGCCTCGGCATTGGCGTTTTCCACATTTACTCTCTTTGTATCCCTCCATGCTTTTCTACACATAACAGGAGGCGGGCGGGCGGAACTTCTATTGGCAAGCGTCTGGTGCGAGGCGTTTTCTCGAATAGCCGCCGCCGGACTTCTTATGATCGCCGCCACGACCAAAAAGGTTTTTCACGGCAATTGGACATGGAAAACATACGCCAACACATTTGCTGCCTGGGCCATAATTTCGGCGCTTACCACATTTGGTATCATCGAAGTGGCAAGTCATTCTCTATCTTGGTTAGCGACAAATGGAAAAGCTATTGCCACCCTTGTTGTATCCGGACCATATATGATAGCGGCATTTTTGTGTCTCTTGGCTACTTCGGCTTTCGCGCGTCGAGGAACCGTATCGAGTGATCGGTTGACCAAAGTGGTATGTCTATGGCTGCTGCCCATGGCTTTGGGATGTGGCGTTAGAGCGGTATCTATCAACCCATCGCCTAATTTATGGTGGCAGGCGCATCTGCTGGATATGGTCGCCGCCTTGGTAATCGCTACAGGTATTAATATAGACAGCGCGCAGGCGGACGCCAAATCCACTGAACGTTTCACTGCTTTGGAAGCCATGCATCAGATTTCGTGGTCGCTCGCCGGGGCGGCCAGTCTGCCTGGGATGATGTCGGCGTTTGTCGAGGTGTTGGCGAGAACAACAGGCGCCCGCCTGGTTGCGCTCTACCTGCTTGACGACTCAGCGGCTGTGCTCCGCCTGGAGGCGGTGTTTGGTGATGACTACGGATATCTGAATGTCGGCGCGGAATATTCTTTGGAGCCGCAGCCAAGACCGGGCTTCCACAACGGCCATACGGCTCGCGCTTTGAAGGAACGAAGGACTCAAGTGGTTCAAGATGTCAATGGTGATGTCGAGTTTCTTCCATGGCAATGCGTGGCGCTGCGAAACGGATGGGTTGTGTCTGTCCCCTTGCAGCGTCGAGAGGGGCCGATTGGAACGCTGAATCTTTACCTCGAGCAGGAAAAAACAGTGATACCGGAGCGGCTGCATTTGCTGGAGACAATGGCTGCGCTGGTAACTCCCGCCATAGAGAGCCGTAGGAATACACTGGAAATCATCGATACGGCGAAGAAAACGACATGGAAAGAGCACAACCCGCCTGAATCACAGAGTCTGCCCAAAGCAGCGTGATGGGTGATGGGTACGGGTTCAGCTTGTTGAATGTTTATTGTTGAATGTTGAAGGAGAGCAGTACATTAAACCTTCAACTATCCCCGGCTCCCTCTCTTGCTACGAGGAACGATAGAACCGCCAGTTCCTGGACGAAATCCACGTTGCGAACGGCTACTTCAGCGGGAACCTTCAAAGTAATTGGGGCGAAATTCAAGATAGCTTTAATATCCGCGTCAACAAGGTGATTTGCCACTTCTTGAGCCGCATTTGCCGGGACTGCAATGATTGCCAGGCGGGCTTGCATTTCCTTGTTGAGCGATTTCAGATCTGCTATATCATGAATGTCCAGTTCCCAAAGCCGCCGTCCGATTTTGTTGTAGTTGTTATCGAATACCGCGACTATGTTGAAATTCTGCGCCCGCAGTCCGGGATAACCGGCAATAGCGGAACCTAGATTGCCTGCTCCTACAAGCAGAACCCGCTGCTCGTTTTCAACCTTGAGTATTCTGGCTATACGCTGTTTCAACTCGCGGACATTGTAGCCAATTCCCGGACGTCCGAATTCGCCGAAGTATGATAAATCCTTACGGAACTGCGCCGCGTTGATCCCCGTGCGCGCCTCCATCTCCGATGAGGAGATCATCTCCACTCCGCGCGCGTCCAGTTCATTCAGATATGTAAGGTAAGTCGCCAGTCTTTCCAGCGTTGGGACCGGCGCTCTATGAATCGGCATTGTTGTAACTATCCACTCTCCAAAGTACTTGCATATCTATGTTCCGGCGGCAGTATAGCATAGAGTCGTTCGCTTTTGCAACATAATAGAGAGTCGATTAGCCAAGAGCTTTAATCACGAAAGACTGGTTCAGGGAAGAACTTGAGCGCAGATAAATAAGCTGTCAGCTGACAGCTGACAGCTTAAAATAACCCTCAACCCATCACCCGGCTGTCTAGTATCTATGACTCCAGGCAAGACGCCAGAGGTTGAACCGTCCGCTTTGGTTACCGTCTATCTTGTCTTCCCAATCAGATGTTGAGAAATCCAAAGAGAGCGAGTCCTTGACGGAGATGTCGTAGCCGAAACCCAGGGTCCAGCGGTCTTCGGTCACTCTGACCGGCTGCCAAACAGGTTCGATGGAAACATCTCCCGGGATGACGCTCACAAGAGTGCGGCCGTCTGAGTCGGACTGCTGGAACCTGCCGAACAGCTTCCAACTTGGCCGGAAAGCATAAGTCAAGCCAACCGCCCACATATCAAAGTCGGCCTGGTAAGGCGCGAAGTCGGGAAGCAGGTGCGGTGGATACGCCGGGGCAAGACCGATTATCCACAATGCGGCGGAGTCCGTCTTTACTTTCCCGATATTCGCATCAAGCGACAGCTTTGAGTTGAGCGCGTACCAAGCGCCTAAGTTAGTAGTTGTGGTCTTATTCCGGTATCCCTGGCCGGCGGCGTCCAATCTCGCCTCTTCCCCGGGATCGTCAACCGCCGGGGTAGGAATCGAAGCTACCGGCACACGGATTTCGGAATTCTCCTCATCCCAACGATTGTAGTTTCCATAGACGCCGAAACTATCGCTGATCAGATATGTGGCGCTGAGGTCCACTTTCTCACGATCCGTGAACGATGCAGCGAAACCAGGGCCATCTATGTTCCACTTCTCGAAGTTCCCATTGATGCTGAACTTGGGAGTCGGATAGTATCTAAGACCGGCGCGCCAAATGTCGGACTCGGTGTTTTCGCTGGTAAACGGGTGCTCGAACTCTTCGTGACCAGGATGAAGTGCGCTGAACCTTCGATCGGTGTTCCTTCGCTCGAATCCCGCCCGCAAGAAAGTTCGCGGAATCCCCGTGAGCGTCGCGTCGAGCGACAACGCGGTTTCATCTCTCGATACGGCCTGGTTATCCGCGACTCCGCCCACTAAGACCGGCGGCACACGGTTATCAAGCTCGTATTTGCGATAACGGCCAGTCAATGTCAGCCCGTCGGTTGCCAGGAATGACATTGCAACATTGGTGGCGTCCGTCTTTATGTTATTGACGCGAGGAACCGGGACGCCGAGGGAATTCAGCGTCGAAGTTCTGTTGTCACGATCCCGGATTGTATGAACGCCGGTAAAGTAGAACTTATCGCCAAATTGCGTTCTGGCCTTGATGATATGCGACTTAGCCTCAATGTCGGGCTGGACGATTCGGTTGAGCCCTGGGTAGACGGTTGTGCCTGGAGGCGGGTTGCCCGCATCGTCGTTGAACCTTGTATCAACGAACCTGTAGCTCATCGCCGATGATTTGCCAAGGGCGAAGTCGGCGCCAAGCCCGGCGTCGACCGCGCTACGGTCTATTATCAACGCGCTGCCTTGTCTTGCCCTTGGAGACGCAGCCGGCGGTTCGCCAGGCAACGCCGCTCTGCTGTAGAACAGAACCTGTTTGGCGCCATGCTCTTGTTCCTGCCACCAATCGGCGACAAACCGAACCTTCTGATCGTTTCCGGGCGTGACATTGAAACCAAGGTCATAAATCCGGCGCTCGATCACGAGATTCTGATCAGGAGCCAGTTCATTAAACACGTCTCCACTTGCGGTGGTCCCATCTAGGAATGGGTTTATGGATGGAATCCTGGCCAGATTGTGAGTCAGCTTATCCGTCTCCAGCCTCAGACCCATAAGGTTCCACCAAGCGAGCTCGACGCTCGTGGTCTCGTCTTGCACGACCAAATCGCGGGCGCCGAACCAATATTGAAGCGGACCTTTGTATCCATAAACATCTATCAGCTCAGTCCCAATATCGAATGGCCGTCCATCGAACTCTCTGACCCAATCCTGGTTCCCGGACGCATCATGATTATATACGCCAAGTCTTACCTCTGATTGAGTGTCTTCTCCATCAACCAAACTGGTTTGAGCAAGAACTGTCCCAGGCAAGACGGCCCCGAACAGGAACGCAGTTATAAGGATATACGTAACCGTTTTCATTTTTTTCATTTCCTCCTGTTCACAGCCTCATTAGTAATGGAATGGCTGATGCCTGTCGGAACCATGGATCTGGTTGTGGCAATCAGTGCATTCGGTATAGTATCTCGAGAAGGTCGCGGGGCTGGCTAGCGCGCTGCCGCGGCTGTGCGGGCCTGCGTGACACTTCAAGCACAGGAACGGTTGATTTTGAGCAAGAAGAGTATTTTGAACCGAACCATGCGGTTTATGGCAAATAGTGCAGTCCTCACTAACTGGAGGATGCTCGAAGGTAAACGGACCGACTTTTTCGTTATGACATCTTGAGCAGGTTTCGACTACCGACTCCTGGCGAAGCATTCCATTTGCTCCACCGTGAGGATTATGGCAGTCGCTGCACTTCATTTTACCTTCATTAATTGGGTGATGCGACGGCATGCGCGCCTGCGTTTCCTGAGCCTTGTGACAGTTGTAGCACATATATGGTTCAGCCGATTTGCGATAGGCGGTCTCCTGACCCCCCAATTCCTTGCGGAGCTTGTCTCGCTTGGCTTCCAGGCGATCTACCTCATCCAATGCGGCCTTTTTCTCAGGGCTGTCCGGCTTCGCCGCGTTGGCTTCCAACTGCGCCTGCTTGATTGAACGAGTGATACCTTCTAAGTTAAGCTTTCCGTTTTCGACATCACTCAGCAGGTTTTTGGCGTCAAGACTATGCGGATCGTGGCAGGTCATGCAAGTCAACTTGGCGCGAGCATGTGTGCTTGTGTGCCAAAGCGTGACCTTTTCATGGGTATGGCATTTAAGGCAGATATTCGAGGAGGCTGTTGGGCTGAGCTTACCAATCTTGATGATCTTGGTCTTGTCTCCGCCTCCGGCTACATGCTCTCCACCTGGACCGTGACAGGCCTCACAACCTCTGCGAGACTCATCCTTGTTGAAAAGCGTGCGCCTATGAGTTGTCAACTGCCACTTTTTAGCGACTTCAGCGTGGCAAGTAGCGCATGTTTCCGCGCCTACATATTTTGGTTGCTCCTCCGCTTGGCCGGCGCGTTGGGAATAAATCCCCCATAGCGTTCCAAGCGCCAGACATAGCAGAAGCGTGAAGACGATCTTGCGTTTTCTCAAAACCTTTCGCTGATGCGTCCCGATTCGAATACATAAATTCGAGATCGATGGACTGCCCAGCTCCACCTCCTTTATATTATGAAAAATGTTGGCGTTAGCGGCAGCTTGTCTCCAAGCAAACGTAGACAAGGATACCTTTACAGAACATCTTCCAAACCAACGCCTCGCCAACTCTTAGTTGAGCTAAAACAATATGCTTCTCCGCATAAGCTCTACTTTACCCGGATTATATCATGAGATAATTGATATTGCAATATGTTTCACAATCTTTTTCGGAATTTATGGCTGTCTGGCTCTATATTGAGGTATTTTACGCGTGTGATTTGCTATTTAATGCACAAATATATTATGCCTGGAGATTGGTAGACGTAAAGAGAGGCGCAAGGATTCGGCTTCAAAGAACAAGCCTAAGCATAGGAAGATGGGTCCCGGATTACAAAATCCGGGACCCATCTCAATTAAGAAGCATTTGGTCTACTTGAACTGCGGCAGTATGATGCCTCTCAGGATTATCCGCTGAGTGAAGATGAACAGTATCAGAATAGGCAGAGACGCCACCACCAAGGCCGCCATCATGAGGGACGGCGAGCCTGATGACATCTGGAACTGATATAGATAGACCATGAGGGTCCACATTTCCTGTTTACGGCAAACGAGGAACGCCCACATGAATCCTCCATAAGCGGCGGTAAATGATCCCAGCACGTTGATAGCTAGAATCGGTTTAATGAGCGGTATCGCTACGTTCCAAAGCTGCCGCAACTCCCCTGCCCCATCCATTCTGGCAGCTTCAAATAACTCCTCGGGAAGGCTGTCAAAGAAGCTTTTCAGGATGAAAATCCCGAAACCGTTAGCCAAGCCTGGGAGCACCAATGCCCAATAAGTGTTGAACAGATGCATCTTCTTTATGAGCAGGAAGTTAGGGACGGAGGCTACTTCCGCCGGGAACGCCATCGTGGCAATCAGGAACAAGAGGACTTTGTAAGTATATGGCAGTCTGAACCTGGAAAGCACGTATGCGGCGAACGGTGAGACGGTTAGGTGTGTGCCGACAGTGAGCAGCACTAATATGAGGGTATTAAACATCGCCGGCCCCTGTAAGGCGACAAAGTTGACTACCGCCGTGAAGTTCCTTGTTACGTAAAACCACCGTAAATCTTTGCGTTGATCGTATACTTCGATAAAGTCCATTTCCCGGTATGGCGGGAAGATAGTGGAGGCCGTTTTATAAGATAGTCCCTGAGCCTTGTTGATACCCTCAATAGAACCGTACTTTTTCAACAGGTATTCTCTATAAAGATTTTCTGAATCTATTAAACATATGTACTTGGCCGGAAGATCACGCTGAACAAATAGACCCCACTCTATCGCGCGCTGGAACCTTGGCGCTAATTTTTGATAAGCGAGCTTGCGGAACTTCGCCACTTCCTGGGTGGTATACAACGATTTGTCCGGACTGACATCGGCCATTTTATTCGGAAAATACATCGGCAGTTCCCTGGGGAACACGCCCTTGCTATCGAATGAACTGAAGTTTGTACCCCAAGCCGCATTGACTTTGTCTATAGATCCGTAGTGTCTTTTCAGATATGCAATAAAGAGATCGGTCCCGCCAATCGCGCGCATGAACCTGGGTGACCACTTGGTGCGAACAAATTCCTCCCATAACTTGGCTTCCGCGGGATTTGAAGGAACTGTGGCAGGTAATGATATATCACGAAGGTTTCTATAGGTTATACCAAACTCTTTTTTAAGCGCGGCCCTCTGCAATTCATCTTCATCTTCCGGCACTAGTTCAACTTTCTTCAATAAGAAACGCTGGTAGTCAAAACGACCGGCAACTACTTGCCGCCATTCATAATGCGTTGAGGCCTTAAACGTGTACCAATCCAATTGACGCAAGAGAACAGGCTCATCGAGCTTTCCGGTCCTGGCCTTGTCGTCGGCTGAACCGCACGCCCACCAATCCCGCCTGAGCAATAGATCGCTACCCATGGCCGGAACATCGCCGGATATACTTCCCGCGAAGAAGCTGGCGTAAGCTTCACCCCCATAAGCGTAGTTGAGAGCTTCGAGATTTGCGCCGTATCGCTTTTCAAGCATATTTCCGAATGATTTTGAGGATGGGCCGGGAAGAACGCCACCACCGCCCATACATATATCAAAATAGTTCGCAGGTAATGCCGCTCGGAACTTATTCCAGTCTTTAACCCGCATTCTAACCTGGGGATCGGAACCGTCGAAAAACGGTTCTTTGGTGTCTTTTTCTTTGGCGTCCTTCTTGTACCAACCTTCGACTTCTCTTGGCGCAAGAAAATCATCTTTGACTGCAAGCGAGTAGCGGTCGCTCAACACATGTAACGGGTATTTAAGCCTTCCATCCGTTGTTATGCCGCTGCTCCACTTCTCATAAATGTATTTGCGGTACAACTCCCCGTCGTCACTCAGATACTTAGGGATAAGCCGCATGTCGTCGAAGTCTACAGCGGATGTGAAACCTAGAGAAACCATCAAGAGGAATGGGTAAAGAACTGTTATGGCTCCGACGATGACAACCCCGTAAAGGGCAATCAACACCAGTCGCAACTTCCATCCTCGTCTTCCAACCATTGGGATTATAGGCATTTTATACTCCTAATCCGGCAGAGCCGGAATAAAATCGTGAATAGTGTTTAGTGGCTAGTGGTTTGTGGCTGGTATTCACTAGCCACTAATCACTAGATCACTAATCACTCACTGTCCTTGCTGTTCGGCAGTGGAGAACTTCATCCTTGCGAATATCTTCATCTGGAAGACGGCGAATCCGATCAGCAATGAAGCCAGCATCCAGGCAATAGCAGTCGTTTGTCCGTAGTTCGCCAAGACGTAACCTTGGCGAAATATCTCAAGACCAATGACGTGGGTGGCGTGGTTTGGGCCTCCTCCCGTCATTATCAATATGTTTCCTGAGCTGTGAAAAGCTCCAATGAATGCTCCCACAAAGTTGATTAAGATCAGTGGAAATATAACCGGCATGGTCACATGCCAGGACTTCTGGAGTATACCTGCCCCGTCCAAATCCGCTGCGTCATACATCTCCTCAGGCACGGCTTTAAGGGCAGCAATGTATATTATACAACCTGGGCCCATACCTGCCCAGATGGTGGGAAGAATAGTTGCGGCCATTGCGAGCCTGGGATCCAGAAGCCATTGCAGCGTTGGCGGCTTTGGTATCTGCAGCGGAATGTGCAAAAAAGCTATGAAATGGTTGATGTAAGCCAGGAAGTGCGTGTGTATGCCTGTGACTACACGGTTCATCAGGCCAAATTCCGTGGGATCGTAGAATTGCATCCACAAGAGGGTCGTGACGACGCCGGTTGTGAGGGCGGGTAGATAATATAGAGTTCTAAAGAGGGTCTTACCTTTGGGAATCTCGGAAAGGAGAAGAGCCAGTATGATTGGCGCGGCAAAGGCCATTGCAAGAACCATGAACACATATATGATGGTGTTCTTCCAGGCTAACCAGAAAAGCGGTCTTATAGCCACCCGGATGAAGTTATCCAGTCCGGCCCAGTCGCTGCCACCCAAAATATGCACATTCTGGAAGGCCATTATGGAACCCCAGGCGACGGGCACATATTGCCACAGGAAGACGGATAGAATCGCCGGGGTCATGAGAGCCCATGCAAGAATTTGCTTCGACTTGGGTACCTTTGCGACATAGACTCGCTCGCGCTCCTGGGCTAAATTTTCACGAATTTGGACCCTGAGTATCAATACGCCGCCGGTGGCCATTGCAGCGGCTAACAGGATAACCACGAATAAAGCGATCTTCCTATTGAAAGCCATTTCTTTTTCCGTGGGAGTATAAAGATATGATCGCTCGACTATTTTCTGGACGTCATCCAGAGCTATTTTCGAGTCTTGTTTTGGGTTGCGTATAAGCTGTCTGCACGGGCCTGCCAACTCTGTTGCGATGGAGGAAAGTCCGGGTGGGTCCTCAGTCGCATAAGCATCTTTGAATACCTGTCTGTAGGCTCGCGCCCAGTCATCGGGAACCTGGCTGACGATCTCCTCGGGATAACCGTATTTCCGCAACAGATCCGGGTTTACGTATCTGGCGACGCCGTTATCAACGAAAATCTTGGTCTTTTCTCTCTCGCCTTGCTCGCCACAAAGGTAGCTTATGAACTCCCAGCAGGCGTCGGCGACTCTCTTGTCTTTGATGGTGCTCTTAATAGCTATGAGCGTCCCGCCGATGCGGTTGGCGTATTTGCCTTCGGGGCCGGGATATTTGGGGAAGCGGCACAGGCCGTATTTCTGCGGGTCCTTATACATTCGCTCGTTGAAGTTGGTGTAGAGTGAGCCTAATGACATTGCGACGATGCCGGCTTCCTGCAGATCGATGCCTTCTATGCTTAGTGTGGACTTGGGGCCGCCGCTGTTGCCGCCTTCTTGCTTGGCCATTAATTTCATCTGCATTACGCCTTTAATGCGCCTGCCCTTACCGTCGGTCCACTCACCCCAGCACAGTTTCTTAATAAAATCTAGCGAGCGGACGGCGGCCTTGCTGTTGACCGTTGTGTCCCAGGTGCCATCCGGATTCTTTTTCCAAAGTGTACCACCAGCGTACGCCGGAAGCGTGTCGAAGAACCATCCCTCCAATGGAAGTTGTATAGCCCATCTTTTGGGATACTTGGTGACCGGGTCAATATCCGCATCATAGACCTTTTTGCTGAACTCCCATACCTCGTCCCAGTCGCGCGGCTCCAAAGTCCGGCCTCTGCCGTCAACCAGCCCTACTTCGCGGAAGCGTTTTCTGCTGTATGTGAGACAGCTGGCGGCAACTCCGAACGGCAGCGCATAGACATGTTTCTTGCCATCCGGGCCAATTGCGCTGCACAGGTCGAGAACTGCTCCTGACAATCGAGTCTTCGCCTCAGGCCAATTCTTTACATAATCATCGAGCGGCATGAGAAAACCCTGATCAACGGATTTGGCGAAGTCCTCCGATTGAAGCCAAAATATGTCGGGAGCGGCGTCGCCGACCATGGACATTGTCATATCCGCGCCCTGTATATTCATTTCGCCTGGAAGCTTGAGATCAGTGAGCTTCTTCATCTTGATGTACTCGTGCTCCTGGAAGAATTTCTTCACAAGAACGTTGTTGGCGCGCCATTCTATCTTTGGAGAAGACTCCGAGACATATAACCCCGTGAATTGTATAGTGACTTTTTCTTTCTTCTTACTCTCCTGGTTTGCTGCATGAGCCGGAAAAATGAGAAGGAAAGAGACGGCCATCACCAGGACGAACAGCTTGTGATGTGGAGCGAGGAACGAGTTAGAATTTTTATTACGACGCATTGATCCATGTAACCTCGGCCCCGAAATGCTACGGCGCGGGGCTTAATCTAGTAAGCTCAGCATTACATGCAGCAATTATAACGTTGACCCAAGCAGGAGGTCAATATTAGTTGAGAGTTTAGATTCTATGGTAAGTGTCAAGCCCTTTCTTGTAATACTCGATCTGGATCATATTGGGTCTGGAATCTAACCATTGACCATGCGGTTCTCGCCATCTTTCGAGCGACTACACAGATGGCTTGAGTAGATTTTAGACCACGA
>JAUSEB010000305.1 GCA_030650495.1 Armatimonadota bacterium
TGATTACACCGTCACCCCGAGCGAAGTCGAGGGGTCTGCTTTTCCTAGTAATGAGTTCAAAAAAGCAGATTTCTCACTGCATTCGAAATGACGGGATACCGAAGTCTGAACTGTTACCATGCTTCATATTTACATTTTCGGAGGGTACCTGTTTTGAAATCTTTGCTATGCATATTCATCTTATCTGCCCTTATGACGGCGTCGGCGGGCGCAAAGCCAATCGTCAAAGTATCGGCTGTCCAGATGCGGTCGAGCGCGAATCTCCAGGAAAACGTTCAAAAGATCGCAAAATATCTGGAAAGACTTTCATCCCAAGGCGTGAATGTGGCGGTATTTCCCGAATGCGCGCTTACATCCTACAACACTGAGATTATCTTAAAGACGGATCCTGCGCAACTGGCATCCGCTCTGGATTCAGTCGCCGCCGCTTGCAAGAAGAACAAGATATACGCCGTCGTCGGAACGCCCCTATTCAGACCTGATGGAAAACTGTGGAACAGCGCAGTGGTTTTTGCCCCAACCGGCAAAGTTATAGAGCGTTACCATAAGGTCCATCTGGCGGAAGACTGGCCTCAGCAGGGCGATCATCTGGCTTTATTCAACATCGCGGGGACCAAGGCGACCATAATAATCTGCCATGATGAACGTTATCCCGAATTGGTCCGACTGCCGGCTATAGCGGGAGCGAAAATGGTGTTTTACATTTCCTCCGAATCAGGCGTGAAGGCTGAAAACAAAATGGAGCCTTATCGCGCTCAGATTCAAGCGCGAGCCGTGGAGAACGGCGTTTGGATTATTCACTCCAACCCTCCCTGCAATGATGACCTGGGCGGGTCTCATGGACAGAGCAGGATAATCAAACCCGACGGCAACATTATTGCCGAGGCTTCGATGTTCGATGAGACGGTCGTTACCGCGGAACTGGACATCGCCAGGGCCGACGGCGCATGGGCGAGGGAAAGCCTAAACAGCAGTTTCTTGAAAGAGTTCTGGGAAACCGGCCTGAAGGCATTGGAAAAGAAGTAGCAGGGAGTCGAGGGAGTCAAAGCTATCAGCTGTCAGCTGACAGCTGATAGCTTTCCCTCACCCCTCAACTCTCACCCCTCAACTCAAAATTATTGCTTGGTTTATTCTAGCTGTGCTATAATCGAGCCAGGTAATTCTACCGGGGTAAATATGCGGCCAATGGAAGGGAGAGATGGCAATACCAAAAGTATATAAGCGAGCGGCAGTCACGCTGATCTGCTTGCTCTGTGTATTTGTTTCATCCCTCCCTCGAACGCAGTTCCGCGAAGCGCCAGGCGAGCACGGATTCTTGACCATTGCATCAGCGCAGACCCCCGGTCCAACGGTCACTCCATCTCTTGCCAAGCGATATAGAAGTATCACTGCATTTATAGATTCCAATAGGCTAAATGAAACCGTCAGCAAGTTGTCGGTCAAATCCCAATCACGAGTGACAGGGTATCCAGGTTGCGACTCCGCCGCGAAGTATATACAGCGAGAATTCAAAAAAATCGGTCTTAAAAACGTAAAGGCTGAACCTTATATAGCGACTGTCCCAATTGACAAAGGCGCATCCATCGAGATAGGAGGGCGGAGGTTTCAGCTTTACGGCATGTGGCCGAACCTAGTTCGCACATCGCAAATATCGCCCAAAGGGCTAAACTGCCGGGTGGTCGATCTTAAATACGCCGGACTCATGGACTGCAGCGGCCACAAGATAGAAGGCCGCGCCGCGCTTGTGGATTTCAATTGCGGAACCGATTGGATGAACGCCCCACGGCTTGGCGCAAAGGCTGTTATCTTCATTGAGCCTGAAATAACGATGCGCGGAGAGGCCGAGAACAAGTTCAGCGCCATCCCGGTTTCCATCCCTCGCTTCTGGATATCCAAGGCCGACGCCGCCGAGCTGCGCAAAATGCTGGCTCTATACGGCGAAGGCAAATCCGCCCTCATCAAGTGCGAAATGCCTTGGGAACGGCGAAAAACCCTAAACATCTCCGGCATAATCCCCGGCGCTGATAAGCATCTGAGGGACCAAGTTATTGTTGTACAGGCTTACTATGACGGAACGTCAGTAGTTCCGGCTCTGGCCCCTAGCGCTGAGAGTTCTTGCGGAATCGCCGGTCTTCTGGAAATCGCGAGCGCTTTTAAGAAGCATCCGCCTAAGCGAACAATCATGTTCGTGGCGAATAGCGGGCACTTCCTTGGGCTGGCGGGGATGCGAGCATATATGGACCGCCATCTGGAGGAGTTCCAGCAGTACGGCGCTCGTGAGAAATTCAAGGGTTGGCTGAATCGCAAATTCCCCAACAAATATCATTATAAGCTCCGCAATCCGATGCAAATTATGATGGTAGCGGGGCTAGATCTTTCGAGCCGCACCGAGACTGTCGGCGTTTTTTATAAAGGCTACTTCTACGATTTCCGCGAGGACATTCAGAACAAATATTCAGATATTGGCCGGACTTGCTATGACAACAGCCAGCGCGTCGCAAATACGCTGGGCTTCAATCGTGACGACCGTTTCGCCGACGGCATTAACCCGATAGCCGGCAAAACATGGAGAAATTTTATTCCCGGCAAGGTAGCGTTCGACGCCGAAGTTGCGAGTCTTGCAGGCATGCGTGGGGTAACGTTCGCAAGCGTCGATGACGCCAGGCCGCTGGTCGACACTCCACTCGACACCGTTGATAAGGTCAATATACCGAACCTGACGAAGCAAGTCAGTATGCTCGCCTGCTTGCTAGATCACTTCGCCAGAGACACAAACAAACCCGGCGCGGTAGGCGCGCTGAAGATGCCGGTAGCGCAGGCTCCAAGCCCGACGAGAATGGGATTGCAGGGGGGATTTGCAAAGCTGACCGGGAAAGTAGTCAGGTTCGATCCCAACATAAGCTTCATTCCGAACGTGGGAGTCCCGAATTGCGTAGCAGTGATACGCAGCCCTCACAAGTCGTTTATGGGCGTTAGAGCCAATATAATAGAGGCCACTGATAAGGATGGTAAATTTGGATTCCTCGGCGTTGCCCCGCTGACCGCTTACAATGGCAAACATCCCACTAAAGTCGGAGCTTATAAGATCGACCCCAAAACCGGTGATATTATCTACGCTCCCGATGATGGAGCTTATGGGGAATTTTATCCGACCGAAGTCAAAATTACGAGTTCGTCTAAGGAAGTTCCAATCGTAGTCTTCAGATGTATATCGACCTCGCTTTACGATTTAATCGACCCTCTTGGCCTCAAAGCTTTATCTACACTCGATGTATACGACGGCGATAGCAACGGGCGCCCAAGGATGTTCGGCTCAGTCCTTGCAGTGCCGGAACCGATGAACTCCCGCGTTGAGGACATGGCGGTTATATTTTCACAGCCAAAAGCAAGGCTGAAGATCATAATGGGGGCTGGACCAGCCGCCAAGCGAATGGCTTTGCTCAATTCTTCAAAAAAACATCCGGACGGAATCGGCTATGACGTGGGTAAAGGCGGGACCATATCAAGGACCGCTTACAGGGTTGCTAAAGACATGTGGACCCTCGATGACTCCAGGATAAAAACGCTTGCCAAATATAGAATCATAAATGAGGGTATCGACGATCTGCACCTGCGGGCAAAACAGAGCCTTGCCGAAGCGGAAAAAGCTCTGAACTCGAATGATTACATGCAGTTCGACGCGCACGCCAGGGCAGCCTGGGGTTACGAATCGCGAGCTTATCCTGATGTTCAAAAAACCGCAAGGGACGTTGTGAACGGCAGCCTGTTCTATCTGTTCCTTATGATGCCGTTCGCCTATTTCATTGAGCGTTTGTTTATAGCGTCGCCTCACTTAAAATGGCAAATCGTCTGGATACTCGGAATCTTCGTTGGCATATTCGCAGTGTTCAGCCGCGTGCATCCGGCGTTCGACATCGCGGGCAACACGATGGTCGTCTTCCTTGCATTCATTATGCTGGCGCTGAGCTTGTTCGTGAGCGTCCTGGTAACAGGGACGTTTGAGGAGCAAATCAAGACGCTGAACAAGACAATAGGCGGCGTCCATAAGGTAGATATAGGCCGGATGAGCGTAGCTGCTGCCGCGTTTTCGCTCGGTATATCCAACATGCGCAGGCGCAAAGCGAGAACCGTTCTGACCTGCATTACTCTTGTAATGCTGACGTTCACGGTGCTGTCATTCACATCCATCGTGTCTGGGATGCGATATAACAAAGTCGGGTCTCCCGGCATACCCGCCTACAACGGAATAATGATCAGAACCCCTATGTGGGACCCGCAGCAAGATGTATCATATCGCTTGGTGAAAGACGAATTTGGCTCTACGCGCGCGGTTGCTCCCAGGGCATGGTTCTTTGGCGCGGTCCTCGGCGAGCAGTCATTTCTCACATTGCGAAGAGGACCCAGCGTTTACAACGCAAAGGCCGCCACCGGTTTGACTCCCGAAGAAACAAAGATAACGCATCTGGAAAAAGCGCTCATCGCCGGACGCTGGTTCAACGCGGATGACCGGTTCTCCATTGTCATACCTTCGGCTATTGCCGACAGGCTTCGTATCGCGGCTTACTGTTCGGCTGTGACGCCTCCTCCACCAGCGCCCGGAGCGCCTCCTCCGCCCGCGCCCATTATGATTCCGCTTCCCGGACCACAGGGCGATGCAATTGCGGCAAAACAGGCCGAGCGAGATTGCTGGAAGCTGGCGAATAAGAATAGCAAGTATTTCTACTTCGGCGTCGATGACAAGTGGCTGGGCAAGGCGAATCAGGATGGAAAACTGTGGGTGCAGGTCGAATACTACGACATGCCTTTCGGCTCGATCAGCCTTGATTACACCAATTCATCTTCGGAATATACTCCCGTCAACAAAGTGAATTTCCAGGGTACCAAAACCTGGAAAATCGCTACGTTCGAATGTCCCGGCGCGGATTTTGCGAACGGTCAGAAATCTGACTTCCGGGTTGTCTCGCATCAGCCGTCATCCGCATTCATAGCGGCTGTAAGGGTCGTTCAAGACCCACTGAGAGTCCCAAGCCAGGTTGTCTTCGGCGGCGCAAATTATGATGTTATAGGCGTGATGAACAGCGCCAAGTTCAAAGAATTAAAAGACTTGGATGGCGAACCGCTTACCCCGGTTGACTTCATCCTTATGAATAAACAAAGCCAGCAGGGGAAGACAAGCGGCGAGGCCGGATTTAGAGAATATACGCACCTGGAACCCGACACCACTTTCTTCGTGCCTTATCAAACGCTTATGAATATGGGCGCCGAAATCCGCTCAATCGCGGTCGATTTCGTAACGCCGAGAGAGGTGGAGGGCGCGCTTAATAATCTGATGCCGAGGCTTGCGCTGAACATCTACGCAGGCCAGGGTGATAGAATATTCCGATACAGCTCCATTCCAGCAAGCTCAAGCAAGGGATTCCAGACAGTATTTATCCCTGTGCTGATCGCGGCTCTGATAGTCTTGAACACCATGCTCGGCTCGGTATATGAGCGCATCAAAGAAATCGGCATATTCAGCTCCATTGGCCTTGCGCCAAACCATATTGGGATGTTGTTTCTTGCCGAGTCGATGGTCTATGCTATCATTGGCGCCGTGGCCGGTTACCTGGTCGGGCAGGGCGCGACCAAGATACTGACGACATTCAACCTGCTGCAGGACCTATATTTGAACTTCTCCTCAGTGTCGGCGGTACTTTCCACGATAATCGTAGTCGGCGTAGTGTTCTTGTCAACGCTGTATCCGGCGAAAAAAGCATCCGAGGTGGCGACTCCATCTATCGACCGAAATTGGCGCGTGCCTGAGCCTGAAGGCGATTTGTGGAAGATCACCCTACCGTTTGCGGTTACCGGAGAACAAGCCAGCGGAGTCAACGGATTCCTTGCGGAGTGGTTCAGGGCTTATGAAGAGTATTCCATTGGTGATTTCGTAACACAAGACGTGAATTCGGAGCAGATAACCGCTGAACTCGGAGAAGGCTATCGTATAACTTGCAAAACCTGGCTTGCTCCATTCGATTTGGGCGTGAGCCAACTTGTAGCGCTGGAAACGCTTCCAACGACAATGGAAGACGTTTATGAAGTGGTTCTGACGATCACTCGCGAAAGCGGAGACATCTCCAACTGGAAGAGAGTGAACCGCCGGTTCCTCAACACCCTGCGAAAGCAGTTCCTGATTTGGAGGACGTTGAGACACGAAGAGCGGGAACGCTATCTGGCAAACGGAGAAGAGAGTCTAATCCCGGCGGGAGAAGGCGCATAGATATGGTGATGGGTGTTGGGTGATGGGTACAGAACTCCCTCTCCCTTGAGGGACAAGGTTGTGGTGAGGGTGACGATTTTGTTGCTTCGGTAGCCTGCTGCCGAAGCCGGCGCCGAAGGCGCCGTGAATGTTGCATAAGTAGCCGAAAACTCATTAACCGGTGTTTCGGCATTTCAAATGCCGAAACGTGTGGTATTGGCAATAAATTGCCGATACACCAAACTCATTAGGTGCATTATGGCTGAACTTGATAGTATAAAAGCTGCGCGAGAAAGCGCGGAAGAGGCATCGAAAGATGAGGGGCAGGAGGTAGTATTCGAAGACGGCTTCAGTATGAAGTCCGTAATCGGGGCTATCTTCGTCGGCTTCATCATGGTTCCCGGAGCGATGTATCTGGGACTCGTGGCCGGACAGGGGCTTGGCGCCGCCGCGCAATGGGTGACTATAGTCCTATTCGCGGAAATAGCTCGACGCTCGTTCCTCCCATTAAAGAAGCAGGAAATCTTCATCCTGTACTATGTTGCGGGTGGGCTGGGAACCGGCGTGTTGGCAAGCATAGGCGTTGCTGGTGGACCGTTTGGAAACCTGATATTCTGGCAATACTTCGTCCAATCACCGCAAGCCGCGCATATTGCAAATGAAGTGCCTACCTGGTATGTGCCGGTAAAAGGTTCTCCTGCTTTGGTGCAGAGAACATTCATGCACTCCGCATGGGCCGTGCCGATTGTGCTTCTGATCATTAATGAAATCTTGTCCAGGTTAAATCACCTTGGGCTGGGATACGCTTTGTTCCGCGTGACATCCGATGTTGAGCGTTTACCGTTCCCAATGGCGCCGGTGGCCGCTTCCGGCGCAACGGCGCTTGCCGAAGCCGGACAAAAAGAAGAATCCTGGCGTTGGCAAGTATTCTCCGTCGGCACGATGGCCGGTCTGGTTTTCGGCTTATTATACGTATTCATTCCAATCTTCACCGGCCTCATATTCAGCAAACCGCTTATGCTTCTACCGATTCCATTTATTGACCTTACTCCAAACACAGAGCACATACTCCCATCCGCCCTAACAGGCTTAACCGCCAACTTGGGTGTGACGCTTATTGGGTTCGTGCTGCCGTTCTGGTCGGTCGTGGGAATGTTCATCAGCTCAGTAGTCTGTCAAATCGGCCTGAATCCGATACTATACCACCATGGCATGTTTCCCACGTGGAGCCCCGGAATGACGACGATTCCCAGCAAACTCGCCGTTGACATCGACTTCTGGATGAGCATAGGAATCGGCGCAGGGCTGGCGGTTGGTGTAATCGGCTTGGTAAGCGTCGCCAGAACCTTGATCGTAACACGAGGGACCAGGAACTCCTTCTCGGCGACTATCCCGCGAGGAAGAGGAGATTACCCGCTTGTCGCGGCCATTGGGATGTGGCTCTTTACCACAGTCGCTTACATATTCATCTGCAAACGCCTTGTGCCTGGTTTCCCCATACTTCTGGTTATATTTTACGGATTGATATGGACTCCGATCAACTCTTATGTATCGGCCAGGATGTATGGACTCACAGGACAGGGCGTCGGCTTCCCGCTGTT
>JAUSEB010000328.1 GCA_030650495.1 Armatimonadota bacterium
CGCATTTCGCGCAACGCATAACAACCCCCCATTAAGATTGATATCCAATATTACTTGATCGTCAATCCGCCGCTCCGCAGGTACGCCATATATGCGTCTATCAACTGCGGGCCGAAGAATGCTACGACTATCACGCCCGCGACCATCATCGGGCCGAATGGGACGTAACTCTTGGCATCTTTGCGCATAACGCGCATTGTTATCATCCATGCTATACCGATGACGCTTCCCACGGCCACCGCGACGAAAAACGATAGCAGCGCCAGTCCAATCGGCAAGTTCGCGCCGATGGCCGCAGCGAGTTTGATGTCGCCTCCGCCCATAGCTTCTTTCTTGAACGCCAATTCACCCAAGACGGCAATGGCGTAGAAGATCGCGCCGCAGATTACCAGACCAAAGATCGATTCCAGCATCGGCAAAGTGGCGTCGGTGAATGGGAGCGGTATTTTCATCAGCTTGCTCTGGCCAATCGCCACGCCGATGATGTCGTGCGCTACGCCTATGATGATGCCGAAGATGGTCAACTGGTCGGGTATGATCCAATGTTCGAGGTCGATGAAAAACGCCGCTATGAGCGCCGAACCAAACAAAGCCAGTGAGAAGAACTCAAGCTGCCAACCGTAGCGGGCGAGCAAAGCAACGAAGAATACGCCGGTGAGAAGCTCCACGCCGAAGTAACGCCAGCTTATAGGCTCGCCGCACTTGCGGCACTTTCGGCCAAGCAGGAGGAAACTGAACAGCGGAACAAGCTCCCACCCGCTGAGCTTATGGTCGCAATTCGGGCAGTGAGACGGAGGCCGGACGATCGACTCGTCCCTCGGCATCCGCCAGATGCAGACGTTGAGGAAGCTGCCGACAACCGTCCCGTAGATGAACGCAATAGCCGCGCTGAGCGCGAAAGGCATAAGCTTATCCTCCGCCCGCCTCCGTCAGCTTGTTAACGACCTGGATCAACGGCAGGAACATGGCGATAACGATGAAGCCGACGGCGCCTCCTAAGAATATGATCATGACCGGTTCTATTGCCGCGGTAAGGCTTTCGAGGGCGGCGTCAACCTCAGCCTCGTAGAACTCCGCGATTTTGCCCAACATAGGGTCAAGTGAACCGGATTCCTCGCCTATGGAGATCATCTGTACCACCATTGGCGGGAACATCTTGCTCTTCTGCAGCGGCTCGCCTATCTTATCTCCTTCACGGATTCTCGCCCTAGCCTCCAGGACCGCGTCGCTGATGATCTGGTTGGCGACGGCGCCCGCGACCGTTTCAAGCGCCTGCAAGATCGGCACGCCGCTTTCCAACAGCGTCCCCAGGGTTCTGGAAAATCGGGCCAGAGCGACCTTATGGTTGAGCTTGCCGAAAACAGGCGCCTGCAACTTAATCCTGTCGATTATACGGCTGCCAACTCGCGTTTTCGCGAAAATTCGGAACGCTATGACGAAACCGACGATGAAGAGCAACAAGTAAATGCATTTGTGAATTACGAAGTCACTAAACCCCATAAGTACCTGTGTGGGAGCCGGGAACTCTGCCACGCCGAGGTCCTTAAACAGGACCATAAACCTCGGTAGTATGAACGTGACAAGCAGGAGGACTATAGAGACGGCGATAACGCCGATGATAATCGGATAAGTCATAGCCGATTTGACTTTGCGGCGAAGCTCCTGGTCTTTTTCCAGGAATTGGGAGAGTCTTTGAAGGCTTTCTTCCAAGACGCCGCCGATCTCACCGGCTCGCACAAGTCCTATAAACAAGGGGCTGAAGACGTTTTGATATTTCTGAAGCGAGCGGGAAAGGGTTTGCCCCGCCTCGACTTCGGACTGGATGTCGGCGATGATGCGCTTCAATTTTGGGTTGACTGTCTGATTACCCAAAACCTCCAGGCAGCGCACGAGGGAAACTCCCGCGTCGATCATCGTGGAAAACTGACGGCAAAATATTGCCAGATCGGAGAGCTTGACTCTTCCGAATCCGGCGGCGTTTTGTTTGGCCTTGGCCTTGGTCTGCTTGATCTCGGCGACATCGAAGCCTTGCTCGGTGAGCCTGCGGCGCAGAATACCTTCATTCTCCGCCTCAGACGTTCCCTGCATAGTCTGGCCCGCGGCGTCACGTACTACATAAGCATAGTTCGGCATACTGGTTCACCTCTTTTAGTAGTTGAGAGTTTAGAGTTCAGAGTTTAGAGAAGGGAAGACCTCCCCCTAACCCCCTCCTTTACGCGGCTTGTTTCGGGATTTCCATTCCGCTG
>JAUSEB010000329.1 GCA_030650495.1 Armatimonadota bacterium
GGCATTTCAAATGCCGAAACAAAAACCGATTAGATATGGTAATGACACTATGAAAATCGTAACTGCCGCGCAAATGCGAGAGTTGGACAGGCGGGCCACGGAGGAGTATGGCGTTCCGAGCCTGCTTCTGATGGAAAACGCCGGGATACGGACCTTCGCCGCTGTTTCACGAATCCTCGAAGGCGTTGAAGGCAAGTCCATTCTAGTCGTCTCCGGTAAAGGGAATAACGGCGGCGATGGCTTTGTCATAGCTCGCCACCTGCAAGAGGCGGGCGCAAATGTCACCGTAGCTCTGGCCTGCGATCCCGAAGAAGTCAAGGGTGACGCTAGGGCCAATTTGGAAACCGTGTTCAGGATGGGGATTCCCTCGCTTCAGATCAAGGACGTTTCAGATATACAGCGGCATTTGGCGTCGTGCGACCTCATTGTTGACGCGCTGTTCGGCGCTGGCGTAAAAGGCGAGATCACCGGACTCCCCGCCGCGATAATAGACGCGATCAATGTTTCTGGAAAGACCGTAATATCGGTAGATCTTCCATCCGGCCTCAACGCCGACACCGGCGAGATAAGCGGCCACTGCATAATTGCCGATGAGACGGTCACTTTCGCGCTTCCAAAGATCGGACTTGTTACCTATCCCGGCGCGAAATATGTTGGGCGTCTGACAGTCGGCGACATAGGCATCCCAAGCCAGTTATTAGACGATCCATCGCTCAAAATAGAACTGCTGACCGATGAGATCATCCGTGGCCTTCTTCCCGACCGTGAACCTGACGCGCACAAAGGCACATTCGGGCATTTGCTGGTTTTAGCCGGGTCAGTAGGCATGACCGGCGCGGCGTGTCTTGCAAGTGAGGCGGGCGCTAGAGTGGGCGCCGGGCTGGTTACACTCGGCTGCGCCTGGGGGCTTAACGATATTTTTGAAGTGAAACTGACCGAGGCGATGACGGTTCCTCTTGCGGAGACTGAGGCAAGATCGCTTGCTCCCGACGCGGTCGGCGCTGTAACAGCGCTGGCTAAGAAATGTACGGCGGTCGCAATAGGCCCAGGGCTTGGCCGCCATCCCGACACGGATCGATTTGTTCAATCGGTTTTGCCAAGACTTGAACTGCCCGTGGTCATAGACGCTGACGCGCTGAACGCCCTGGCCGGCGCGAAAGAGATATTTGTCCAGCTTCGCGCTCCGGCGGTCATAACCCCGCATCCCGGCGAAATGTCGAGGTTGTTGGGAACCAGTTCGGCTGAGGTTCAGTCAGATAGACTAAAAGTCGCGTTGGACGCGGCGGCTAAATTTGGAGTTGTGGTCGTCTTAAAGGGAGCGCGGACTGTGATCGCTTCCCCGGATGGCCGCGCGTTTATCAATCCGACCGGCAACGCCGGGATGGCGTCCGGCGGGATGGGCGATGTTCTTACGGGAGCAATCGGAGGATTTCTGGCGCAGGGGCTTTCACCGTTGGACGCGGCGATTTGTGGTGTATATTTGCACGGGCTGGCAGGAGATTTGGTCGCTGATGAGCTTGGCGTGGCCGGGCTGCTGGCCTCCGACCTGCTGCTCAAATTGCCGGTGGCGATAAAGTCGATTGTTGGCTAGAGCGGTATCGGACATGGATGTCCGATGGATTGGGTCCGGGGCATGGATCCCCCGGACCATCAATGTACGATGGAGGCAAATGGCAATGGCGAAATCTACTGGAAAGAAGTTCTTAGTGTCTTCCCAATTGGCGGCGCTTGTGTTGGCAATCATCATTTTTATTTTGGCCGCCGGGACTATCAACGCCGCTACGGCGTTGATAGTAAGTGTTCCATGGGATCGGACATATATCTATTGGATAAGCGGGCCGAAAGGTGATGAGTCCGCGCCTGACAGGTTCAAAGGGAAAAAGGCAACAGTCGAGATTCCCGATCCTGCAAAAGGTAATTTGACTCTGGTTATCTACGACATATCCACAGGTAACGAAGCCGTGGAGACGATCAAACTTCCGATTGACCCCAAGGGTATTACTCTGCAAAAGGGCGATTTCGACGAAGTGCGGCGCGTGCGTATAAAGATCACGGCTGATAAAGGCAAGCCGGTCGAGTCCGCTATTGTCACTCTAAAGGACATTTCCGGCAAAATACAGACTGGCCGCGTCGATCCGACCACAGTAGGCGTTGCTGAATTTACCGATGTGACCGCCGGTGACGGCACTGTTGAGATTCGATATGGAGATGGCAAAAAAACCTCCCAGGATATTACAATTGACGAGGAACGCGACACGCCCATATTCTCGACGGAAGTCCCCGTGGCCGGGCCTGTGGTGACGATTAGTGATACTAAGACCGGAGCTACGGAGGAAACCGCTGAAGCCGCGCCCGCCCGTAAATCCGGTTCGGATTGGGCCGCCGCCATACTGGGAACGATTTTCGGATTCCTTGCGTTAGTGGGAATAATTCTTGTATTGTATTTCGCTCTTAGGAAGAAGGGTGTTACCGTGGAGAGCAGCCTGCAGAAGATGGGAGTGGAGCTTCCTGAAGCCGCTCCTCAAGGCGCCGCGCCCGCTCAACCCGTTCAGGAAGTTGATCCGAGTATCTGCCAGTTCTGCGGCCAACATAAGGACCCTCAGACAGGCCAGTGCGCTTGCACTGTCGCGCCGCAAGCAGCTCCGGCGGCGGGAGGAACCGGTCCCCGATTGATAGCAACACAGGGTTCTTACGCGGCGAATATCTACGAGCTAATTTCCGAAGTGACGACCATTGGCCGTGAGCCGGATAACATAATCGCAATGCCCGACGACACCACCGTATCGCGGCATCATTCGCGCGTGGCGAGGGAGAACGGCGGCTACGTCATATATGACGGCGGCAGCTCCAATGGGACTA
Source organism: Armatimonadota bacterium (assembly GCA_030650495.1). Classification (GTDB taxonomy): domain Bacteria; phylum Armatimonadota; class UBA5829; order UBA5829; family JAUSEB01; genus JAUSEB01. The sequence goes on from JAUSEB010000329.1 coordinate 2,860, forward strand.
TCGTGAACGGCAACAAAATCACGCAGCAGACTTTGCAGCCTGGAGACGAAATCCAGATAGGGACCACCAAGTTCAGATTTGAAATGTAGGGCCGTATGAGCCTGAAATCCAAGATCATACTAAACTCGCTCTTAGGAGCAATAGGCGGACTGATTGCCTGGGCTGTGACCAAGGCGATCTTGCCCGGTTTTTTCGCCGTACAGGAGCATTCGCCCAACGAGTTGCTGCTGGGTAACTCCGTCTTCGGAGTGTTGTCCGGTGTAGCCATAGGCGGGATGCTCGGCGCCGCGGATGGATTGTGGTCGCGCTCGCCCGCAATTTTCCGGCGCGCAATCCTCATAGGTTCAATTGCCGGAGCCATTGCCGGTTTTATGGGGCTTGCTGTTGGACAAACGGCGTTCAGCCTGCTCGTTCCCGAAGGGGAGAACCGCACACTCGGATCGTTTATGCTTATGGTGATCGGCCATGCGGTCGGCTGGACCTTCATCGGAGGCGCATTGGGGGCGGCGCAGGGCGCAATCGGTATGTCATCCATCCGAGCCAGGCATGGCGCGATAGGCGGCCTGATTGGCGGATTCATCGGCGGGATGTCGTTTGACGTGTCCGCGAACATACTGCGAAGCGATTCCCTCAGCCGTATGATCGGCCTTACAATCACCGGCTACACCATCGGTTTTATGGTCGGTCTTCTCCAGGATTTGCTGAAACAGGCGTGGGTCGTCGTCCTTCAGGGGAACAACGAAGGCCGGGAGATTCCACTTTACAAGCCAATAAGCACAATTGGACGGGATGAGCTTGCGGACGTGCCGATATTTACCGACTTAACTGTAGGTCCGAGACATGCTTTCATAAAGGTTGAAAACAACAGACATGTCTTGGAGGACGCCGGTTCAGCGCTGGGTACTTCCATAGATGGGCAGAAGGTCACTAAGCAGCTTCTGAAAGACGGTGATATAATCGAGATCGGCGCTGTTAGGCTTCTGTTCCGCGAGAAGGCAACCGCCGCCAAATACGTTATCTCGCGGGACATGCCAAAATCATCCGGTCAGGCGAATATACCGAATCTCGCACATGTTTGCCAATTCTGCGGTGGGATAAAGGACGCGCAGGGAAATTGCCAGTGTTCGGTTGGAACAGCGCCGGCAGCTTCTCAATCGTCTCAGCAAGCCGCCGTCCCAACTTCGACTCCACCGATTGCGCCAGTTCCGGTTCCACAGGCTGCAAGACTGGTCGCATTGGCCGGTCCATACTCGTCTCATATCTATGATTTGCAGGCAGTTGAGACGACAATAGGAAGAGAAGACGGCAGGGACATTTGCCTGGCAGGCGACAAATCGGTTTCCCGGCGGCACGCGCGAGTTGCGCGGGAGGAGTCGGGGTTCTTCGTATATGACGAAGGAAGCTCCAACGGGACTTTCGTCAACGGCGCCAGGGTCACGCGGGCGGCGCTTTCGCCGGGTGATAAAGTGTCCGTGGGAACAACGGAGCTGCGATTTGAGTTCTAATGAGTGTCGTTATGCTGCGGGAACTGCCTTGAGCGACATCCTTAGCGATTTCAAATTATGCCGTTCCCGCAGCATAAAAACAAGCTATCAGCTGTCAGCTGTCAGCTGACAGCTAATCTAGGAGACGATAAATGTCTATGGACAACACTCAGATGATTCCACCGGGAGGCGGGGACAAGACGCAAATCTTCGGTCCCTCCGGCGAGGCAACGCAGATGTTCGGCGGCGATAAGACCGCCATGGGCGTTTCGATGCAGGCGATTACCATGGAATCCACACCCGGCAACCGCTACGCTCTTTCGACGGAGACCTCGTGCGACCACATACTTGTAAGCCTTCGCTCGCAGGATATGGCTGTGGGATGCCGCGCTCCGCTGAATCTGGCTCTCGTCATCGACCGCAGCGGTTCGATGGAGGGGGAGCCGCTGGAGTACGTCAAACGCGCCTGCGCGTACGTGGTCGATTTGCTTGAACCGAGCGACATCCTCACAATCGTCACCTTCGAGGAGCAAATTGAAGTCCTGATGCCAGCGAGGCGGATAGTCAACAAAGCCCTCATCAAAGAGCATATCAATCGGATAGAGGTCGGCAATACGACCAATATCTATGACGGCCTCGTCGCGGGATGCTCGCAAGTCGCTGCTGTTCGGGCGGAAGGTTATGTGAACCGAGTATTGGCTTTTACTGACGGTGAGCCGACCGCCGGGATTAAGGATTTTACTTCCATCGTCGGGATGGTCGCGGAGCAGAAGAGCAGAGGAGTCACTGTGACCGTGCTGGGTTTCGGACCGGAATACAACGAGGAGCTTCTCGCCGGAATCGCCCGGCGCAGCGGGGGCAATTACTACTATATTTCCAGGCCGGATTTGATCCCCGAAGTCTTCCGTAAGGAGTTGGAGGTTTTGATGTCCACCGTGGCGCGGAACCTGCGGCTCAAGCTCAATCTTTCCCGCTGGGTGCAAGTGCGGCAGGCTTACGGCAAGCTGCCTACATACGGCGCTCGCAGCGCGGAGGTAACGCTTACAGATCTGGAAAGAGGCAGCGCGCAATCCGCCCTTTGGGAGGTCGAGTTCATGCCGAGACCGGCGGGTGTGTATCGAGTCGCTCGTGTGGAATTGATCTACGATGATTCCGTCAGCGGCAGGCCGGAGCGGCTTGTTCAAGACGTGGTTTTCGAGTTTACTCCCGACCGCGATCTGGTGGCGAATAACGCAAATCCCGCCGTGCAGCGGGAGATCGAAGTTGCTGAAGCCTCCCGCAATTTGGAGCGCACGGTGATGGGAATGCGAACCCAGCAGCTTTCGCCGATGGCGGCGGTTCAAGAATTGGAGAAAACGCGGACGATACTCCTGCATCAGGGCAAAACGGATCAGGCGCAGGATGTTCAGCAGGCGATTGACAACATCAAGAGCGGCGGAGGCGGGGCCGAAAAGACGCTTATGGGAACCATCTACGATCTTGACCGGGGGAAGAACAAATGACGGATTTGAACCAGACACAGCAATTGCAGCCGGGGAACGCCGGTCCCGAAACCACCCAGATGCTAGGTTCCGCCCAGGCGACGCAGATGGCGGTTTCCATCACCTGTCCTGTGTGCAAAACGGAGAATCCACCCGGCGACCAGTATTGCATGGACTGCGGATTTTTGCTTTCCTCTACTCCCGTCGAGGTCGAAATGCCTTCGGAGGAAGCTCCCGGCAAGTTGATCGAGACGGCTTCCGGCAGGGAGTTCGCGCTGCATTTGGGTGAGAACTCTGTCGGGCGGCAGAGTTCCGATGTGCTTATCACCGATGGCAGCGTCTCGCGCTCCCACGCCAAGTTGACCCTCGCTGATGGAAAGCTCATGGTCGAAGATTTAGGCAGCTCCAACGGCACATTCGTCAACGGGCAGAAGGTCGAACCGGGCGAGCAAGTAGAGGCTGCAAACGGTGCCGAGATCAAGTTCGGCGGCTGCGCAATGAAGGTAGATTTAGCCGAAGCTATCGCTGAAGAAGAATCCACAGCGACCGAAGGGCAAGTTGAAGAAGCCGAGGAGACTGCGCCGGTTGAAGTTGCTGAGGCCGAACCCATCGCTGAAGTCGAAGAGATTGTAGAGGAAGCTGAACCTGTTGCCGCTGTTGCGAAGCTGTTCGGCGTGGGTGAGACTTCGGGTGAATATATGATATTGCCGGGTGAGAATACAATCGGTCGGCGGTCAGAAAACACAATAATGATCTCGAATGATCCGCATGTGTCGGGGAGCCACGCATCAATTGTTGCAGGTGAGGATGGATTCCAGTTGACCGACCTCGGCAGCACAAACGGCACGTTCGTGAACGACACCGGCATTCCCGCACAGCAGTCCGTGGATCTGAAATCCGGGGATGAGATAGTGTTTGGGAGAAGCAAGTTTCGATTTGAGGTTTTGACCTAACGCTTCGCATACCGTCATCCTGAATTCTAACCCGTCATTCTGAACGAAGTGAAGAATCTACCCAGGTAAGGGATATGTATAGAAGTAATGGCTATATATGTAACTGATTAGATTCTTCGTCGCTCCGCTCCTCAGAATGACGTGTTCGCGGCGTTTTATTGGAGTCCTAAAGGATTGCGTATACCGAAGTATTTTACTGATAGCTGACGGCTGAAAGCTGTCAGCTATAATGAGGTGTGGCCGATGAATGGTTCGCAGGATACTAAAGAGATTACTGCCAAGTTGGAGCCGCGAGCGCTTGAGGAAGAGTGGCGCAAGAAGGCGCCTAAGCCTCCCAAGGTCCAGGCGCTGGTTAAAATGGGCGCCAAGACCGACCTCGGTCGCGTACGCGAGAACAACGAAGACAAGTTCGATTTCTTCGAGCCTGAAGATGAGGCTGCATTGGCGACAAGGGGAGCTTTTTATGCGGTGGCGGACGGCATGGGTGGTCATGCGGCGGGACAAATCGCCAGCGAGCTTGCGCTAAAGACGATTATAAACTCATATTACGCCGACCTTTCAAACAGCGTGGAGGATGCTCTGACGCGCTCGGTCCAGCAGGCGAATTCGCTTATACACGACACTGCGCGGGCGATAGTCGAACGGTCGGGGATGGGAACAACACTGACTGCGGCCGTGATACTCGGCGACGATCTCTATGTGGCGCAGGTTGGGGACAGCCGGGCGTATCTCATCCGTGATGGCGAAATTCGGCAAATCACTCACGATCATTCGTGGGTTTCGGAGCAGGTTAGGATGGGGGCGATTTCGGAGGAAGAGGCGCATATCTCGCCATTCAGGAACGTTATTACTCGCTCTCTTGGCGCCGCGCCGGGAGTAGAACCCGACATCTACAAAGAGAGTCTAAAAAAGGATGATGTGATTGTTCTCTGCTCGGACGGCCTTACCGGGAATGTGCAGCCGGAGGATATTCTACAGATTGCTCAGGAGTCCGGTCCGTCGGCGGCAGCCAAGGCGCTGGTCGAGCTTGCCAACGAGCGCGGCGGAAGTGACAATATCACCGTTCTTGTCCTGGCGATCAAAGATATTGAGAAGAAGACCCGCAAAGGCGGGCTGAAAGGCCTTCTGGCTAGAAAGTGACTGGCGAGAATCTTAGCTGTCAGCTGTCAGCTGACAGCTGACAGCTGACAGCTAAGACCCTCAATCACCAACCGACCGAGTGATTCAATTGGAATCTTCAACAAACACACTAGGCAGATACCAGATAATTCGGGAGATCGCCCGCAGCAATGATATTATCTATGAGGCGGTCGATCCCGCCATAAACCGTCACGTCGCCTTGAAGGAGCTATCTATTCCTCCGACTGTCACGGGCGCTCAGAAGCGCGAGCGGATCGAGAGGTTCTACCGCGAGGCGAAAGCGGCAGGCAGCCTGTCACATCCCAATATCGTCACCATTTACGAAGTTGGGGAAGAAAACGGCAGGCATTTTATCGCGATGGAACTGCTGGAAGGCCAGGATTTGCAGGACGTGATCCGGGCTGGGGGGGCGCTGCCGGTTCATGAGGCCGTCTCTATTACCCTTCAAGTGTGTGACGCGCTCGCTTATGCCCACTCAAAGGGTGTTATTCACCGCGACATCAAGCCGGATAACATCCAAATGCTCCCCGGCGGCAAAGTCAAGATAACCGACTTCGGCATCGCCCGCCTGTCCTACGAGCCTTCAATCACCACGGACGGCCAGGTATTCGGCACGCCAAGCTATATGTCTCCCGAGCAGGTCGCTGGGAAGCCGCTCGATCATCGCACCGACATCTACTCAATCGGCGTCGTGCTCTATGAAATGCTGGCGGGCCGCAAGCCATTTGCGGGGGATACCGTCGTAACCATCACTTACAACATTATGAACATGGAGCCTACTCCACCGCCAAGCGTGCCGTTTTATTTAGGTGAAGTCATCCGCCGAGCGATGGCCAAAGACCCGAATCAACGATACACCACCGCCGCTGACATGGCTGAAGATTTGCGCAACGAGAAGGCGTCTGGGTCGATGCCGCTGCCTGCCGATCCGTTCGGCGCGCAGTCCACGGGCGCGTATAATAGCGGAGGATTGCCGCCGCCAGGCGGTTATCAGCAGCCGGCAGGCTCATACCAACCTTCAGCGCCGCCTCCCGATCCATTCGGGAGTGTAAAGCCCGGCGATATGTCACTGCCGCGAATTCCACGAGAGCCGATTATTAGCCCAGAGGCAAAAGCTTTTCTGGGACTAATGGCCGTCGTGCTCAGTCTTATTGGTTTGTTTCTATTCTCCATCTGGGCTTTGAACGCCGCGTATCAGGGATACCTGGGCAGAGAGGGCGAAGGCCGGGCGGCCCGCCATATCGAGCTAGGCGAAAAAGCCTACGAGCAAGGTGAGCTTGACGCGGCCATAGATCATTTCCGCCGCGCAATAGATATGGCTCCCAAATCCCCAACCGGCGACACGGCCAGAAAAGATTTAGCGTCATGCTACATCCGCAAGGGTGGAGTGGAATTCGACGCCGGTCGCTACGCCCCAGCCGAAGAGATGTATAAAGAAGCGCTGAAATATGACTCCAACTCCACCGGAGCGTACTATGCGCTCGGTAACGTGGCGTACCGTTTGGGACGTGTTGACGATGCCCTGGCGAATTGGGAGAAAACCGTTCAAGTGGGTACGGGAACCGAAGAAGCAAAGTTCGCCGGGGACGCCGCGGGCGAAGTCTACTATAACCGCGGAGTCGAATTCTACGACAAAGGACAAATGAAGGAAGCGCTCGATGCATGGGTGAAAGTGAATGAAGTCGCTCCCGGCTCCCACATCGCCGGCCAAGCACAGGCGCGTATCAACCAGGCGTTTGGCGGCCAATAGCTAGTTTAATGTTTAATGTTGAAAGTTGAAGTAGAGTGTGTTTGTGGCAATACCTCAAACCTTGAACACTCAACCTTCGACTCTCACTTTCGTAACACCCGATGCTCTCCCGTCGTCTGCATGTACGTATATATGAAATCGCCCTTCTCTAAACTCTTGACTCTCAACCGTATTTTAACTTGTGGCGGGCAATCCGTTCTGATATAATATCTCGCGTTGCGTAACCTGTGGCGGTGTAACGCGCATTTCTAGCCACAGACTAATCATTCAAGGAGCATATCGAAATGGTCAGGAATAGACCTGTTATTGGCTTAGCGATATTCGCGCTGGCCCTTGGTATTCTAAGTGGCATAGCCTATGCAGCCGACCCACCGAAACCGGCGGGAGAGCTTAAGCTTGGCGTTGTCGATCTGGGGCGTGTCCGGGCGGAATATAAGGAATTCGAAAACTCGGATAACATAATCGGGGGCATGGATCATTCGCTTGCGGCTGAGATCAACCTTCGCACAAGGCATAAATTGCTTGCCGCCCAGGAGATAGAGGAGTTAGTGAAGCTCACTGCCTTGACGAATCCCACTGATAAAGATCAGCAGCGGGCAGAGGAGATCACAAAGAAATCCAACGAGTCGGCAAGCCAGCTCGAGACACTGCGCGCCAAGAAAGACCCGACTGAGGCCGAGAAGGCCGCTTTGACTGATCTCACGCAGCGAGAAACAAGCGCATCATCCCAGATAGCTACTCTCCGAAGCGAATACGTGACCGCCGTGGAGAAGAAGCGCAGTGAGTTGCAGAAAGACAACGAAGACAAAGTGATGGCCGGGATCAACGCGTTGGCGCAGGAAAAGGGCCTTACAACCGTGATGGCCAAAGACATGTTGGTTAATGGCCAGGTCTACCAGAGCATAGTGCTCTTTGGCGGGACCGACATAACCGAAGATCTTTTGAAGAAGCTTAACAGCGAAAAAGAAGCAAAGAAGTAATACCATGACCATGGACTGCCTGCGCTTTGCGCGCGGGCTTTTTATTGTCGTAGCATGCATTGCGGTTCTTGCGGCGTCAGGTTGCAGGATGAAAGTCGCTCGAAGCGAACCCGCTCCCGCAAAGAAAGCCGACGTCGTTAAAGAAGAGCCGGCTTTTGTTCCGGCTTGGGAGCATTTGGCTCTCAATGTGGTTCAACAGCCGGGAGCGGTTGGCGATCTTGATTCGTCAGGCGCCGCTATACGACCGGCGGCGTTCGATGTTCCAGCGTCGGATGCTGAGACCATGGCCTCGGCGCGGAACGAACTGCGTCTAAGGGTAGAGGAATTGGCCGAGGCGCAGATCGCGCGGGCGAAGGTCGAGATGGAACAGAACGCGGCTGTTAGATTGGATTCTCACCGCCGGGAACTACTGGCGGCGATTGATCGTGAACGCGCTGAGCGCGGCGCGGATATTGCGAACGAGCGCTGGACGCGTGTGCGAGACTTTGATGTTGAATCTCTGGGGCGGCGTGTCAATCTTGGGCTGAAGAAGGCCGCGGCGAAGACACAATTAGGGTTATTTGACAGCGGCGTTGACTCCGCGACCGGTACCAAGATAGAATCGCTTAAATCCGAGATCGATCGACTGGACGAGCAAAGGGTGGAAACAATGCTGTCCGGCCAAATTGCTGAAGCTCGCGAGATTGCCGCGTTGGAGCAGAGCCAGAAGGCCCGTATGGACGCCGAGATAGCTCAGCTTCGCAAAGCGCTTGACGATCATATACAGCAGGAGTCGAAAGCCCTGCGCGATAGATTGAAGGCTGATCTTGCCGAAGGCGTGTTCGGCATGAGTCTTATTGACAAGTCTTCTCGATACATCGAGGCTGGCGCCGATAAATCAAGTCAGAGCCTTCGGGACGAAAAACGAGTCCCTAAGTATAAAATACCTAAGTATAACGATTCGGCTGAACGGCGATTTCAAACGGATTTGGCGGAGGCGAAAGCCTCTATTCATAAACGCCAAGAGGAAATCAATCGGCGCCGGGACGAGGATTCCAA
>JAUSEB010000330.1 GCA_030650495.1 Armatimonadota bacterium
GGAGGCCTGGCGGACCAAGGAGGCGAAGGCCTCGGCCGAAGAGCAGCCGGCCTGGGGCGACGCCGCCACCCGCGGCATCTTCTGGGAACTGGCCACGGCCGTCACCCTCCTGCAAGCCGGCAGCGATATCATGGTGATGCGCCATCCGAAGGCGGCCACGGCACTCAAAGATACGATTACTCAACTGATGAAATAATTAAGAAGGAGTTGGTATGAATGTTGGCAGAGGCGGTGTACTCTGTTTGCAAAGGCGAATGGAGTAGACGGGTTACAGGCTGGATTGTTTAAGTGAGGCAGAAGACCTCGTGAAGGAGAGTAGTCAGACCTGTGACTGGAACGCCATCATAAGGGTTCACGTAATCAATCGTGAGCACCTTGAATAGGAGTGTGGTGACCGCCGGAAAGTGAGTCTACTTCGTCGTCATAAAAGAAAGGAAAGCGACGATGAAGCAGTATATTGGAGTAGATTTGCATCGGAACAGTTTCACGACATGTGTCTGGAATGAAGAAGGGAAGAGCGAGATCAAGAGATGGCCGATCCAGGGATTGAAAGTATTTTCCCGTGGATTGAGCGCGGAAGATGAAGTAGCAGTTGAGGCGACCGGTAATGTGCGGATGTTCAGCGAAGCGCTGAAAGAGAGCGGCTGCCGAGTAAGGGTGGTAAATCCGTATCAGTTTGATGTGATCAGCCGGTCGGTGAAGAAAACCGACGAACATGATGCGAAGATATTGGCAGAATTTCTGGCGAAAGGGATGTTGCCGGAGGTAAGGATGAAAGACGGATTACAGGCGCGTGTTGCGAGTCTTGTGCAGACGCGGGACAAGCTGGTGAAGTTGCGGACAGTATTGAAGAACAAAGTGAACAACCTGCTGGCTGGGCATGGAATACTGCTCCGGAAAGAAAGTCTGTCAAGCGAGAAGGGGTTGAATGAAGTGCTCAAGCAGGCGGTTGATGATTTGGAACATGTTGAACTGGAAATTCTAGTGAACGAGATCCGCCATTTGAACGGGAGTATACGGAAGGTTGAAGATATTATCAGTGAGCATGGTCCGAAACTGCCAGGATGGCAGAATCTGACAAGCATTAAGGGGATCGGAGAAGTTGGCGCGAGCATATTACTTTCGACGATTGGTAATATTCAGGATTTTGAGGATGAAGGGAAGCTGGCGGCGTATTTTGGCATAGTGCCGCGAGTGCATAATTCGAACGGCACTGAACACAGCGGACATATAACAAAACAGGGGAATAAGCTGGCGCGTACGGCATTGGTGCAATGCGCATTGATAGCGGCAAGATACAGTCCGTATTTAAACCAATATTACCGGAAGATAGAAGCGCGGCGCGGAACCGGAAAAGCAATTATCGCTTTAGCCAGGAAGTTATTGGGGATCATTTACCGGACATTGAAGAACGGTTGGGTATTTAAGGACTTTCCAAACTATATTTTGGTAACAGAAAATGCGGTTTGATCAGCCTTTTGCGGGGAGCTCTTTCGGCTCTCCTCAAAGGCTGATTTAAGAATGTAAGAATAATCAATAAAAACAAGATGAAGTAGACAATCATCATAGGAGGAGACATATGTACGTTATTGGTGAACGGATCAACGGTATGTTCAACGTGATTGGCGACGCTCTGGCCGCAAAGGACAAGAAAGCCGTCCAGGAGATGGCGGAAAAGCAGATCGTCGGCGGCGCTGACGCGCTTGATATCAACGTCGGAACCCGCGTCCCCAAAGCCGAACGGGCGGCGGCGATGAAATGGCTGGTGGACACAACGCGGGAAGTCACCCATAAGCCGCTTTCCATAGACAATCCCAGCCTCGAGACGGTTCGCGTGGGCGTGGAAGCGGCCGTTAAAGGCGGAAAAGCCATCATTAACTCCACCACCGGCCAGCAGGAAAAGCTCGCCGCGTTCATGAAACTGGCCAGGGAATTTGAGGCGGGAATCATCTGCCTTTCCATCGACGAGAACGGCGTGGCGGCAACCGCCGAGGGCAAGGCCGAGATCGGGATGCGCTCCCTGGCGGCGGCCATGGAGGCGGGCGTTTCTGTTGAAAACGTGTACCTGGATCCCATCATCCTGCCGGTCAACTGCGACCAGAAAGCGCCGGGCATCGTCTTGGAAACGATCCGTCAGTTCAAGCTGCTGTCGGATCCGGCGCCGCATATCGTGATCGGACTCAGCAACCTGAGTCAGGGCGCCTCGGAACGGGAGCTCATCAACCGGGCCTTCCTCACCATGGCGGTCGGCGCCGGATTGGATGCCGCCATCGTGGATTCACTGGACACTGAACTGATGGACTCTATGATCGCGGCGGAAATGTTGCTGAACCGCACGATTTACAGCGATTCGTTCCTGAAAGCTTATCGGCAGCGGTGAGGCACGATGACGACACGCCAAACAGCGGAAACAATACTCGGACCGAGTCTTCCGTTGCAACGGCCTTATGAACTTGCGTTACGCATGGCGTTCGATCTGCTGCGCCGCGAAAGACCATCGGACGAGAAGCTCCGCGCGCTCGGGGCCGTCCGGCAGGACGGAATGATATGCATTCCAGCCCTGCATGAGCGCCTCCTGATTGACCCGGATTCCCAGGACGTTTTCGTTGTCGGCGCGGACAATGGCGCACGCCGTATACGGGCCGGACATGCATGGGCCCTCGTGGCCCTGCACCATCTGTG
>JAUSEB010000335.1 GCA_030650495.1 Armatimonadota bacterium
AGAGATGTTGGCAGTCTGGATGGTCAGATGTGCCTGTCGTCCGGCTATTATGACTTCGTTAAGAACGAACTGCTGAGCCAGATCAGGAATTCCCACATGCGCGTGATCAAGTTCGATGGTTTTGTGCCGCGTGATTATTGCTACGCGACCAATCATAACCACAAGCCCGGCAAGACTTACGACGCCGAGATGCTTGCCTTCATGAGGCTGGTCGATGAGATCAGAAAACAATACCCATTTTTCCGTACCGCTATCTATTCCGGGGCGCAGGATTCGCTGTGGATTAAGTACACTGAGCTTATCCACACTTTCGAGGACCACGGCGGTTTGACCCCTGGAGAGCTTGCGCCAACACGCGCTAAAGCCAATTACATGCACGACCGGGAGATGTTCAACCACGGAGTCTGGCAGCATCTGCTGCGAAACCAGATGGAAGGGTCGGCGATCATCGTCAACAAAACCGCCGAATGGCGCGAACAGCTAATCAGCAATATGGCGCAATCAACCAGGCGACAGGTATCCGTATGTCTGAGCGAATTTACCGCGGATGAGAGGAACTGGATACGCGACTGCATGAATTGGAGCCGCCGGAACGCCAAGTATCTCGAACAAATAAAAACCTTTCTCCCCAATCCGGCAGTCATCGAGCCCTGGAGATTCGGCGCGATAGAATCTATGGGGAAACGTCTTGGGGTCGATATTCTCCAGTCAAACTCATTGGAAGGCTATGCGCATATCTTGGACAATGAAGGTTATATTTTCATCTTCAACCCCACTTTCTACGGCGCTGAATATAGCATCCCTATTTCCAAAGATATTGGCTTCAATTCAGAGGCTAATGGTCTCTCATTCCAGACTGTCTATCCTTACTTGGAAAACATCCGCACGAACGTGAAATTCGGAGACACGGTAACAGGTTATCTGCCCGCTGAGAAGAGTGTATTGATCAAAGTCTCAAAACAGCCGATTCCCACCCTCGCCGCCGATTGCCGTTATGTCGCAAGTGAGACTATCTGGGACAGCGTCAATATGAGCCTGAGAGCCGCGCCAACGACTACAGGAGGCATGGTTAAAACAAAGCTTATACTACCAACCGGGACGGCTTTTGAAGAGTTGACCGTGAATGGCAAAGCCATCCCGGCGGTGAAAGACGGCTCTTACGAGATAACGCTCCAGGCTCCTATTCGCGGCTCAGTGGCTTCAAAGAAAGACGTTAAGATAGCTAATGGAAAGAAAATCGCAACCGCGAATGTTTCAGTCTCAGGAGATTTACTTGAGCCGTCTTTGATGCTGTTTCTTTACAGGTTCCACCAGGGAGATGGCCGTGTTGCGAAGGCCGCTCCGGGTGAGTTGGACTATAGTCTGCTTGTTGACGGAAAGCCTATTCAGGGCGCATACGGAGAAACACTGGAAAAGGACTGGGAGACTGAGAAAAACGCTGGTTGGTGGGTATTCAAGCTACCGGTGGATAAGAAGAAGTTCACCGTCACGGTCGAAACCAATGAGAAAATACGCCCCGTCCTGCTGCTTGCGGCCAAACAAGATAACAAAGAAGCTGTTATTACAGGCAAATACGCAAGAGGAGTTTCAAAAGCCCTGCTTACCAGTGAGGACAAGGAAGTCTTCTTTCATCAATCATTTCCTGATGAATTGGAATACTTCCTAATCATAGATTTAGTGAAAGAGTAATCTGTAGCCTAGGGCCTTGTGCCCGTTGAACGCCCACAAGGGGCTAGGCTACGGTAATATTCATGCCCACAAAGGGGCTAGGCTGCACAAGTAAGTATTAAGCAACTAAGCAATCGGGAGGCAATTATCAAAGTGATAAAATCAATCATTCGCGCCGTGGCTATATACACAATTATGCTTTTGGCATGCGCCGTCCAAGTATGGGCGCTGCCGGCGGAAGTCGCAATAGAAAGCAACTCGACCAAGCTTATTATAAGTTTGAGCGATGGGCAGTCTCTGCTCAAATCAATTACCAATAAGGGAACCGGCGAAGTCATCACATTTGCCGACGAATCTCCCGACTTCATCCTGACCACCGACAAGGACGAGTTCAAACGGAGTGATTTCAAAATCACTGACGTCATCCAAAACGGTAACTCCACTTTCGTCGTTATGGACAACCCGGCGCTGGCGGTAACTGAGCGCTATGAAGCCTTCGGCAGCGGGTGTATAAAACGCTCTCTTCAGATATTTCCCAAGACTGCTCTATTCGTCGAGAGGGTTTCGCTTATCAACCTCAAACTGAACGAAAAACCCACTGAGACTGTCACGCACAACGCGCGTTTCCTTGTATATCCAAAAGGCGGCGTTTTCATGACCGTCGAAATGCCCGAATCGGCGCGATGGATAAGTCTCGGCAAAGAAGACGGCTATTTACGAACGTCTTACGAACCGGTTTTACAAATGAAACCGGGGGACAGCATGGAGACGGTCCCCGCTGTTTTCTGCTCCTGGATTGGCGCTAAGCGAGAAGGTTACGAATGCTATCGTGATTACAGCTACGAGTTGAGCAGGTGGCGGAAATACGCGACGGTTAGGACATCATCTGAATCTCCAACTAATTTGACCACCGCATACGACGGTTACAAAGCCGTTGATGATGACATTTCCACCCGATGGCGCACGGCGAATGCCCTGGACGGGACTCACTGGTTGGAGATCGAATTTCCGCAAACCGTGACGTTCAACACGATGGCGATGTTATTGGACAACGAAGACGCCAGGCCGGCTCTCGATAAACCCGCTCCAATTGGCCAATACCACCTACAGATTTGGGTGGGTGACGGCTGGAAAGATATCGCAAGCGGCTATGAAGCTACAGCGGCGCCGGTCAAGTTCCTCGAAGTAAAAGCCGGAAAAGCCAGGCTGCTGATCGAAGGGTGCCATGGCCGGTTCAGCCTGTGGGATTTGCGGCTCTACAACGATACCGGCAATCCGTACGTGATCCCCGAAAACGTTTGCTCCAGGTTTTGGATAGACCAGGGCGTGCATATGCCGTTCACCTATTTCAACACCTGGTATATCAAGCACACCGGCGTCGGCAGGTTGGCCCGCGCAAGAGGCATGCTGACCTACGACAAGACTCTCCCCTTGATTCCACTTGCGGCTGAATGCGGGCTTGAACACTTCGTATTAGATGCCGGTTGGAAGTACCTATGGTCGGGAGTTGGATTGAACCCCGGATGGAAAGTTGAGTTTCCGAATGGCGAAAAACCATTCACTGACGCGGCGGACAATGCGGGGATAGATCTTTCCGCTTGGTTCTATTTCTTCTGGCTGGAAGGAAAGGATTATGACCACCAGTGGCGCGTTGTAAATAAGGACGGCAAGATATCGCCGACCATGTGCCTTCTGTCCGGCTATTATAACTTTGCTAAAAACGAGATGTTGAGCCAGATACGCAATTCCCACATGAAGATGATGAAAATAGACGGATTCGTGCCCGTTGATGAGTGCTATGCCACCAACCACAATCACAAACCGGGCAATATCCGTGACGCGGAATGGCTCGGCTTCATGAGGCTGGTGGAGGAGATCAAACGGCAGTATCCCGACTTCCTCATCACTCCATATACTTGGGATGGATTTTGGGTCAAATACTCAGAGTTGATTCATACCTATCAGGATCACGGCGGCTTGACTCCATTGGAGCTTGCGCCGACCAGGGCCAAGATGAACTACATGCACGACCGCGAGATGTTCAACGAGGCTTACTGGCGGTACTTGGTACGCAACCAGGTCGAGGGTTCGGCGATCATCACAGACAAGACTCCTGAATGGCGCGAGGAGCTTATCGGGAATCTGGCCGGACCTACCAGGCGCCAAATATCGACAAACCTGCCTGAATTCACGGCGGACGAGAGAAACTGGATTCGCGACTGTATGAATTGGAGCCGTAAGAACGCCAAATATCTGGAGCAGTTCAAGCCGTTCTTTCCGAATCCCAACATCAAAGAGCCTTGGGGCCTCCCGCACAATCGCGGGATGGAAAAGCAACTCGGTGTAGACGTATTGGAGTCAAACACTCTTGAGGGCTACGCCCACATATCGGACAATGAAGGCTATATTTTCATTTTCAACCCGACATTCCACGACGCCGACTACAGTGTTCCGATCTCAAAAGGCCTTGGTTTCACTGCCTCCGCAAGAGGATTATCATTCCAGACAATCTATCCATATCTGGAGAATCTTATTTCGAGTGTGAAGTTCGGTGACGAAGTTAAAGGCTATCTGCCTGCTGAAAAATACATAATCGTAAAAGTCTCAAAACAGCCTATCCCCACACTTGCCGCCGATTGCCGTTATGTGGCAAACGAGACCATCTGGGACAGCGTCAATATGAGCCTTAGAGCCGCGCCGACGACTTCGGGAGGTATGGTCAAGACAAAGCTTACTCCACCAACCGGAACGGTTTTTGAAGAGTTGGCCGTGAATGGAAAAGCCATAGCCGCAGGGAAAGACGGTTCTTATGAGATAACGCTCCAAGCGCCTATTCGCGGCTCAGTGGCCTCAAAGAAAGATGTAAAGATAACGAACGGGAAGAAAATCACAACCGCGAATGTTTCAGTCTCAGGCGACCTGCTTGAGCCGTCATTGATGCTTTTCCTCTACCGGACTTCGATGGAACCGAACAAGAACCGTCTCACAAAGGCGGAGCCGGGAGAACTCGCTTATCGTATTCTAATCGACGGAAAGCCTCTCCAAGGCGCTTACGGCGAGACTCTGGAAAAAGACTGGGAGACTGAAAAAGACGCCGGGTGGTGGATATTCAGATTACCAGTAGAAAAGAGAAAGTTTACTGTCACGGTCGAGACGTCGGAAAAGGTTAAACCAGCGCTGCTTTTCGCCGCTAAACAAGACAGCAAAGAGGCTGTTATCGTTGGGAAATACGCACGAGGAGTATCAAAAGCCTTGCTGACCAACGAAGACAAAGAGGTTTTCTTCCATCAATTCTTCCCGGATGAAAAGGAGTACTTCCCAATCATCGATCTGACGAAAGAGTAGAACGAAACAACGTGAATATGCCGCAAAAGTTAATAGTGATCATTACCATAGGAACCGCTTTTTGCGGCGTTCTATTAGACTCACCTGTTTTAGGAGCAACCACCAGTATGAGTAATATGCGAAATCTTGCCAAAACGCCGCCCATGGGATGGAACAGTTTCGATTGTTTCGGCGCGCAGGCGCGCGAAGAGCATATAAAGGCAAATGCTGACTATCTCGCCAAGCACCTGAAGAAATACGGCTGGGAATATGTGGTCGTGGACATCGCGTGGTACGCCGAATACTCCAACCCGAAAGTAGCTTACTCCATTTCCGCCTTAAACCTTGACGAGTATGGAAGGCTAGCGCCATCTCCAAATCTATATCCTTCTTCTGCCGAGGGAAAAGGATTCAAGCCTCTTGCAGACTATATCCATAGTAAAGGATTGAAGTTCGGAATCCACATCATGCGGGGAATTCCCATAGTTGCGGTGGAAAGGAACACTCCCATTCTCGGTTCCAATGCG
>JAUSEB010000345.1 GCA_030650495.1 Armatimonadota bacterium
CCTATTGTGCCGATGTTTACGTGCGGCTTAGTCCGCTCAAACCGCTGCTTTCCCATTTTTTATGGCCTCCAATGCTAATGTTGTATAATTTCTTAATTACGACGTTTTGCTTCGGGGCGAAAAACAAGCCCGCGAAGCATAATGAGTGTGTTAGAAAAGCAGATTCCTCACTGCGTTCGGAATGACGGCCTATTCTAACTCCTAACTCCTAACTTCTAACTTCTATCTTCTGACCATCGCTCTTCCGGTTGCTTTCATTACCAATTCGTCCGCGAGCGTCGGCGGAAGCTCTTCGTAGTGCGATGGCTCCATCGTGTAGGACGCTCGTCCCTGCGTCAGGGACCGGATAGCGGTCGCGTATCCGAACATCTGCGCCAGCGGCACGTCCGCCCGCAGTATTTGAGTGGCTCCAGGCCCAGACTCCATACCGCTTATCTGGCCTCTCCTGGAGTTGATGTCCGCTATCACATCACCAAGGAAATCGTCCGGAGTGATGACCTCGACGGCCATAATAGGCTCTTTGAGAATCGGGTGCGCCCTCAACATGGCGTCTCTAACGGCCATGGAACCGGCTATCTTGAACGCTATCTCGGAGGAGTCCACTTCGTGATAAGAGCCGTTGACCACTGTAACGCGCACGTCGACGACAGTGAATCCCGCAAGAACGCCGGAGTCCAAAGCCTCATGCACGCCGGCCTCGATTGCGGAGATGAACTCTTTTGGAATAGCTCCGCCTACGACTTTGTTCTGGAATTCGACGCCCGTTCCCGCGGGAAGCGGGTCCATCTCGATGATGCAATGGCCGAACTGCCCCCGGCCTCCGCTCTGGCGCACGTAGCGGCCTTCGCCTTTGGCATGCTTGCTGATTGTCTCTCTGTAGGCAACTTGGGGCCTGCCGTGATTCGCCTGGACTTTGAACTCTCGAAGCAGGCGGTCGATGATGATCTCTAAATGGAGCTCACCCATCCCTGAGATTATGGTCTGGCCGGTTTCTTCGTCGGTGTGAGTTCTGAATGTTGGGTCTTCTCCGGACAGCCGGGCCAAAGAGACGGCCAGTTTGTCCTGGTCGGCCTTGGTCTTAGGCTCGACGGCCACGGATATGACCGGCTCCGGGAAGTGGATCGATTCAAGGACTATCGGATGCTTCGCGTCGCAGAGGGTGTCGCCCGTCGTGGTGTCGTCAAAACCGACCGCGGCGGCGATGTCGCCCGCGAAGACCTGATCAACGTCTTCCCTGCGGTTGGCGTGCATACGAACGATTCTGTTTATCCGCTCGCGTTTTCCCTTGGAGGAATTGAACAAATAAGACCCCTTGGACAAAACGCCGCTGTATACACGGAAGTAAGTGAGCTTGCCGACAAATGGATCCGCCATTATTTTGAAGGCCAATGCGGCAAACGGCTCATCATCGGATGCGGCCCGAGTCTCCGTCTCGCCCTTGTCCGGGTTTATACCTGTGACAGGAGGAACATCCAAGGGGGACGGAAGGTAGTCCACTACTGTGTCTATTAGTAATTGCACGCCCTTGTTCTTGAACGCGGAGCCGCAAATCACGGGAACGAGCTGATTATTGACTGTGCATCTGCGTATGGCGGCTTTGATTTCGTCGGATGTTATTTTGTGGCCGTGAACGTATTTGTCCATCAGATAATCGTCTACCTCGGCCACGGCCTCAACCATCGCGTCTCTCATCTCTACGGCTTTGGATTTGAGATTGGCTGGGATGTCCGTAATCTCGACGTTCTCTCCAAGATCGTCCAGATAGCGAATCGCTTTCATTGAGAGAAGGTCGATTACGCCCTCGAAGTCTGATTCAGCGCCGATGGGAATTTGGACTGGGACGGCGTTGGCTCCGAGTTTTTCCCTTATCCGGTCAACAACTTTGTAGAAGTCGGCGCCGACTCTATCCATCTTGTTGACAAAAGCAAGCCGCGGGACATTATATTTGGTCGCTTGGCGCCATACGGTTTCTGACTGCGGCTGCACGCCGGCGACGGCGCAGAATATCTCTATGACCCCGTCGAGGACGCGCATGGACCGCTCCACCTCAACGGTGAAGTCCACGTGGCCGGGCGTGTCTATGATATTGATGCGGTGATCGCCCCAGAAGCAGGTAGTCGCGGCGGAGGTGATAGTAATCCCCCGCTCTTGTTCCTGCGCCATCCAGTCCATCGTGGCGGCTCCCTCGTGGACCTCGCCCATGCGATGAATCTTTCCGGAGTAGAACAGGATTCGCTCCGTGGTGGTCGTTTTCCCCGCATCGATATGCGCGGCCAACCCGATATTCCTTGTTTTGTCCAGTGCGTATTCTCTTGGCATAATAACTAACTTAATTTGTTTCGGGAACAAGATTCCCGAAACACCGGTTCGCCGGTTGTTTTGTTTCGGCATTTGAAATACCGAAACACCACACCATTATTACTAACTAACGGACATAATTAGGGTTCAGCGGAATCCATCCGCTGAACCTTCTAAACTCTATTTTGCGCTGTCCTACCAGCGATAATGCGCGAAAGCTTTGTTTGCTTCGGCCATTCTATGGCCTTCTTCTTTCTTCTTGATGGAGGCTCCGGTATTGGAAGCGGCGTCCATCAATTCGCCCGCGAGTTTTTCGACCATTGTTTTCCCCGCTCTGCGGCGAGAGTAGCCGACGATCCATCTGAACGCCAGCGCTACGCGGCGGTCGGAAGGCACTTCGACGGGAATCTGATATGTGGCTCCACCAACGCGCCTCGGTTTGATCTCTACTACGGGCATAACATTTTTTATAGCCTGCTCGAAGACTTCGATACCGGGCTTCTTGGTCCTGTCCTCCATGAGATCGAGGGCGCCGTAGACAATCCTCTCCGCCGTGCTCTTTTTGCCGCGCATCATCAATCTATTCATAAAACGGGCAAGTAGAACGCTGCCATGTATCGGATCCGGTATTATATCTCGCCTTCTTGCGGGACCTTTTCTGGGCATTAGACTTTCCCTCCAAAACCAACTAAACGGGCTATCGTTACTTGGGCTTCTTCGCGCCGTACTTTGAGCGGCTGCTCTTCCGATCTTTGGTTCCTGCCGTATCAAGTGTGCCGCGCACTACGTGATATCTGACACCTGGAAGATCCTTGACTTTTCCTCCTCGAATGAGCACTACTGAGTGCTCCTGCAGGTTGTGGCCGATTCCCGGTATGTAGGCAGTAACTTCCATACCGTTGGTCAAGCGCACTCTTGCGATCTTTCTCAGAGCGGAGTTAGGCTTCTTAGGGCTGGCAGTACGTACAACCAGGCAAACACCACGCTTCTGCGGCGCGCCTCTAAGCGCCGGGGAGCTGGTTTTCTTTCGGACTTTCTGGCGTCCTTTCCTGACAAGCTGGTTGATTGTCGGCATTAGCGCTCCTTCTCTTACTCGTTTCGAGCGAACTTACTAAAAAATAAAAGCGTCCCTTGCCACACGCTCAAGGGACGCTAAGACACCAAATGCAATTAATTTGCGCTCGTAAATAAACCTTACGAGGGTGTGATTCTTAATATCCCCCCTAAGCGGTTGGCATTCCAAACTTAGTTCAGCAAGCAGGTTCAGCTAGCCGAACCCTATTAGTTTACTAAATGAGCAAAAGCCTTGTCAAGGGGTTTTGCATCATTTTTTGTTATTACTTGTCGTTAATTGAAACTAGATGGTCCGGGTCATCCATGACCCGGACCTAATTCCATCGGACTTCCAAGTCCGATACCTTAATTAGCCGGTGTAGACATGGATGTCCACGGATTTGTGGACGGGACATGGATGTCCCATCCCATCAGCTCTAACTTGTTAAATCGCGCCTTCCGAGCTTTCATCTATTTGCACGGATTCCATCGATTCCTCATCAGACTCGGCAACTTCTTCAACATCAGTCTGTTTGAGGGCTTCGACGACATCGGCAATAGACGCGGACTTATCCAACTGAACGGTCATCATCTCTTCAACCGCTTTTTCGTCTAGATATTCTCCTTCTTCAAGGAGGGTCTGCGGTCCGACGTAAACAGGCAGTCCAGCCTCGGTGACGACATCCAGCGCTCTATAGCGCGGCAGTCCGGTGCCTGCTGGTATCAGCCGTCCAATGATGACGTTTTCCTTGAGACCTACGAGATTGTCTCTCTTACCCTTCACGGCGGCGTCCGTAAGTACGCGGGTCGTCTTCTGGAACGACGCCGCTGACAGGAAGCTGTCCGTGGCAAGAGACGCCTCGGTGATGCCGAGGAGCACCCAGTCGGCGGTGGCCTCTGTTCCCGGCTCTTTCATTTCGCGGACTCTGGTGTTCTCATCTTCGAAATCGAACTTATCCGCGTTCTGTCCGGGCAGGAACTTGGTGTTGCCTTCATGTATGATCTTGCGTTTCCTGAGCATCTGGCGGACGATGATCTCAACGTGTTTGTCGTTGATGTCAACGCCCTGGCTCTTGTAAACGCTCTGGATTTCTCTTACGAGGTATTCCATAACGCCGTGGACGCCTTGAAGCTGAAGCACTTTTTGCGGATCGAGCGGGCCTTCCGTAAGGCGGTCGCCTGCTCTGACGTCCTGGCCGACCTCGACTTCCAGATTGCCTCTGTAAGGCACTAGGTGCGTCTTCCGCAGTTTGACCACGGCGACTCCAGCCTCTTTGACCTTACGCGCGACTTTATCGGTAAACTCCTGGCCGACTGGAACCATAACATCGCCGGTGTTAGGATCTATGACGTCTTCGGCGGCGACTTCACCGGTTAGATCGGAGTGTTCGCGCAGTTGAATATCCGAATGGATGACAACCCTCTTTAAGCCACGGGTTTCAATTCCGACGACTTTGCCGCTGACTTCGGTGACAATGGCCTGTCCCTTAGGCTTGCGGGCCTCGAACAGCTCGACGACTCGCAGCAGGCCGCGCACTTGGTCTTCAAGCACTTTCAGAACGGCCTGAACGGCGCGGACGCGCTCGCGTTCCATGCCTTCTACGCCTTCTTCGATGGAAACCAGGCCGCGCCGGATGTCGTCATGAAGCTCTCTCAGAGACTCCTGCTTTTTCTTCTTGACTTCAGCGACTCCGGTCATATACTTGCCCGCGACGCCTCCGGTGTGGAAGGTTCTCATTGTAAGCTGCGTTCCAGGCTCGCCGATTGACTGGGCGGCAATGATGCCGACCGCCACGCCGATCTCCACCGTGCGTCCGTGAGAGAGGTCGCGCCCGTAGCATTTGGCGCAAATTCCCTGCCGCAGCTCGCAAGTAAGCGGCGAGCGAATGGCGACCGACTTGATGCCTGCCTCTCCGATTTTATCGGCGAGATCTTCATCGATCATTTCTCCGGCTTCAGCGAGCGGGATCTTTTTCTTTCCTATATATATGTCTTCAAGAACGCAGCGACCTATTATGCGGTCTCTGAGCGATTCGAGCTCATCACCGGCTTCATAGATCGCGCTTACTCGAATACCTTGAACCGTGCCGCAATCGGCGCCGCGGACGATAACGTCCTGGGCAACATCCACGAGCCTTCGCGTGAGGTACCCGGCGTCAGCCGTTCTGAGCGCTGTGTCCGCAAGTCCTTTGCGGGCGCCGTGAGTGGAGATGAAGTACTCCAGCACGCTCAAGCCTTCGTGGAAGTTCGATTTGATTGGAAGGTCTTCGATCAAATTTCCGAACGGGTCGGACATGAGACCGCGCATACCGGAAAGCTGTGTTATCTGTCTCTGGCTGCCTCTTGCTCCTGAGTTGGTTATCATATAGATCGGGTTGAACGAGTCGATGTTTTCGAGGATCGCTTCCGCGACCTGTTCGGACGCGCTTGTCCACAGGTCCAGAACCTGCTGCTTGCGCTCGAACTGCGTTATGAGGCCGCGGGTGTAGCTTCGGTTTTTCTCAGCAACCGCGGCTTCAGTCTGTGCAATAATGACCTCACGCTTGGCCGGGATGTCCATGTCGGTCATCGCGACGGTCAGACCTGAGCGGGTCGAGTAGTCGAATCCGAGCTTCTTCATATCATCCAGAAGTTTGATTGTCGCCTCTGAGCCATGCCGCTTGTAGCAATCGGTGACTAAGCGAGACATCATCTTCTTGTCCGCCACGGCGAGATACTCCGCGTAGCGCATTTCATCCGGCAAAGCCTGGTTGAAGATAAGTCGGCCTACCGTGGTTTCGATTACCTTGTGCGCGCCGGCTTTCTGTTTGTCCGGCACGGATACTTTCACGATCTCATGCAGATCCAGTTGGCCCGTATCGTAGGCGAGCATCGCTTCGTCGACATTCATAAACGAATGCGGCTCAGGATCGCCTTTCTTTCTCTCCTTCTGCTGGGTAAGGTAGTAGACGCCCAGAACTATGTCCTGAATAGGAGCGACGATGGGCCTGCCGTCGGCGGGCGAGAATAAATTGTGAGTCGACAGCATCAGCACGCGGGCTTCCGCCTGGGCCGAAGCCGACAACGGGACGTGAACGGCCATCTGGTCACCGTCGAAGTCCGCGTTGAACGCGTGGCAGACCAGCGGGTGCACTTGAATGGCTTTACCGTCAACCAAGACAGGCTCGAACGCCTGGATTCCCAGTCTGTGCAGGGTCGGCGCTCTATTCAAAAGCACTGGATGCTCGCTGATGACTTCTTCGAGCGCGTCCCAGACCTCCGGCTTCATCCTGTCTATCATCCGCTTGGCGGTTTTGATATTCGATGTGTAGTTGCGCTCGACAAGCGTTTTCATTACAAACGGCTTGAAAAGCTCCAGCGCCATCTCTTTTGGAAGTCCGCATTGATGGAGTTTCAGGCTAGGCCCTACAACGATAACTGAGCGGCCTGAGTAGTCAACGCGCTTTCCGAGGAGGTTCTTGCGGAACCGTCCTTCTTTGCCCTTTAGCATGTCGGAGAGCGACTTCAGCGGGCGGTTGTTGGAGCCGACCACCGGCCTGGTCCGCCGCCCGTTGTCAATCAATGCGTCGACGGCTTCCTGCAGGAGCCTCTTTTCGTGGTTGATAATGGACTCCGGCGCGCGAATATCCGTTATCTTCTTCAGGCGGTTGTTTCTATTGATGATGCGCCTGTAGAGATCGTTAAGGTCGGAGGTCGCGAACCTGCCGCCATCAAGCTGAACCATTGGGCGAAGCTCAGGGGAGATAACGGGAATCGCTGCCAGTATCATCCACTCCGGCCTGCTCTTTGAGGTAACGAATGCTTCGACCACTTCCAGGCGTTTGATGGCGCGAGCCTGTTTTGGGCCCTGGGTCTGGCTGATTTCTTTGCGCAGCTCGCGCGACATCTTCTCAAGATCGATTTCGGAAAGCAAATCGCGGATAGCCGCGCCGCCCAGACCGGCGGTGAATGCGCTTGAAAGATCAATGTCGAGCCTGCGGGAAATTATATCGAGCAATCGCTCAAGAGCCCTATACTGATCTTCCGTGATGAGGTCTCGCTTCTGGACCGTCTCAAGGAGCTTCATCGTCAGGTTGGTCTCTTCGATGCGTTCCGCAAGGTCTTTTTCGGACTGCTTTATCTGATCGGCAAGCTGCTTCTTCTTGCCTTCGATTGTGGATTCGTCCCACTCAGCATTCTCCCGCTGCTCTTTGGCGGACGCTTTTCGCGTTGACGCCACTTCGGAGTCGAAATCGGCCTGCATTTCCTCAAGTTCGGCGACTACCGCCTGGCGTATCTCTTCCAGATGGGAGTTGATGCGCGGGCGATCGACATTGGTTACGATATACGAAGCGAAGTAAAGCACACGCTCCAACGGCCTCGGTGAGATGTCGAGCAGAAGGCTCATCGGGCTTGGGACGCCTTTCAGGTACCATATATGTGATACCGGAGCGGCCAGTTCGATGTGGCCCATTCGCTCTCGTCTTACTTTTGACCGCGTGACTTCCACGCCGCAGCGGTCGCAGACGACTCCCTTGAATTTGACCTTCTTGTACCGTCCGCAGTGGCACTCCCAGTCCTTGACCGGCCCAAATATCTTTTCACAGAAAAGGCCGTCGCGTTCCGGCTTGAATGTCCTATAGTTAATGGTCTCCGGTTTCTTTACTTCTCCGCAAGACCAACTTCTGATTATGTCGGGAGAGGCTATGCCTATTCGTATCTTATCGAAGGTACTGGCGTCTGTCATAATTGTGTTCCCTCCCTGAAGGTTTCAATTGCGCGTTTTCGACGGCGGGCGGAAATTCTTCCCGCCTCGTCGCCTTCGCCGAGTTCATCCTCAGCGTCTTTAAGATCAATCGCGCGGGCGCGCTCATCTTCGACGGTTACCTTGAGGCCAAGACTCTGCATTTCGTTTATCAAAATCTTGAACGACTCAGGCACTCCCGGCTCTAACATGCTGTCGCCTTTTACAATTGACTCGTATGTACGGACTCGTCCGAGCACGTCGTCGGACTTGATTGTAAGTATTTCTTGAAGGGTATAGGCCGCGCCGTACGCCTCCAGCGCCCACACTTCCATCTCACCAAAGCGCTGTCCGCCGAACTGGGCCTTGCCGCCGAGCGGCTGCTGGGTGACCAGCGAGTACGGTCCGGTGGATCGCGCGTGGATCTTGTCTTCAACCAAGTGCACGAGCTTCATCATATATATGTATCCGACGGTTGCCGGCTGGTCGAACCGCTCGCCGGTCAGACCGTCGACGAGAACGCACTTGCCGGAGTATTTCCACTCATTGTCAGCCTCATCCAATTTACGATGAAGACCGACTCTGTCCTGAACGTTGGAGTCGATTTTGCTAACCAGATTACCGACTTTGTAGTTCTTTGGAAGCGGGACGAATTTCTCCTCGGGCTGAGCGGCTTCAGCCTCAACTTCGGCTCCATCCTCTTCAGCCATCTCAGCCAACTCCGCGGCCGCGGCCTTGGCTTCCAGCCTGGCTTGCCAGAAGGCTTCGGGGTCTTTGACTACAGGCTGCGCCGCCAATTTGGCCGAAACCACTTCGACGTCGTTGGCCGACATAGAGCTCAGTTTGTCCTTTAACTGTTTGAGCATATTGTCATACGCGTCTCGTAGCGGCTGGACCGCCGCCTCCATAGATTCATGGTCGCCGGCATCTTGAATCCTTGCAAGCGCCGCATCGATAAGTTTGCGAACACGCCTGGCTTCCTCGAAGTTGAGGTCTATGCCAAGCTCTGTTTTAATATAGTTTTGAAGAGCGTTGATACGCAGCTTCCAGCCGAGTATTTCGAGGTCTTTCAGAATCTCAGGCTCCGTAGCGCCCTGGAACAGCGGGTTCCTAAACGCAACGCCCAGTTCCTTTCCGACAAGGCCGAGGTGGGTCTCCAATATTTGGCCGATGTTCATACGCGAAGGCACGCCGAGTGGGTTCAATACGATGTCCACTGGAGTCCCATCCAGCATGTAGGGCATATCTTCTTCCGGCAGAATCTTGGAGATGACTCCCTTGTTGCCGTGCCGTCCGGCCATCTTGTCGCCTTCCATAACCTTTCTCTTCTGGGCTATGTAAACGCGGACAAGCTGGTTGACTCCGGCGGACAATTCGTCGCCGGCCTCTCTGCCGAGCTCGCCGTCGCAGCGTTCACAAAGGGCGCGCTCAGGCCGCTTGCTGTAGTTGAATACAGCCTGGCATCTTGTGCATTTGTACTTGAACCGGGAGAAGACTTTAACGTCCACGACCTTGCCCACTTCGCCATGCGGCACTCGCAGGGAAACGTCGCGCGTTTCTTCGGCCTTTTTGCCGAATATGGCAATAATCAACCGCTCTTCAGCCGTTAGTTCTCCCTGGCCTTTCGGAGCGACCTTGCCGACAAGTATGTCTTCCGGGCGGACCTCGGCGCCAACCCGCACTACGCCGTTTTCGTCCAGGTCTTTAAGCATATCCTCGCCGATATTTGGAATATCGCGGGTGATCTCTTCAGGACCGAGTTTGGTATCTCGCGCCTCGGTTTCATATTTCTCTATATGTATGGAAGTGAAAGTGTCGTCTTTGACCATACGCTCGCTGAGCAGGATGGCGTCTTCGTAGTTGTAACCGTTCCATGGCGCAAATGCCACTAATACGTTCTTGCCGAGAGCAAGCTCGCCGTGGTCGGTGCACGGGCCGTCGACAATTGTATCACCGGCTCTGAGACGCTGTCCGGATTTGACAACGGGCCTCTGGGTTATACAGGTGGCCTGGTTCGACCGGAGCAGGTTGAGCAGTCTATACTCGTCCATGGTTCCGTCACCGCATTCAATGACAATGCGTTCGGCGGTAACCGAGCGAACTACGCCGTCGCGCTTGGCGAGTACGACCGCGCCGGAGTCTATGGCCGCTTTGCGTTCGATGCCCGTCTTCACAAGCGGGGCGTCGGCGCGAAGAAGAGGCACGGACTGGCGCTGCATGTTCGAGCCCATCAGAGCGCGGTTCGCGTCGTCGTTCTCTAGGAACGGGATCATCGCGGTCGCGGCGCTCATGATCTGCATCGGCGACACATC
Source organism: Armatimonadota bacterium (assembly GCA_030650495.1). GTDB lineage: Bacteria > Armatimonadota > UBA5829 > UBA5829 > JAUSEB01 > JAUSEB01. The sequence continues at coordinate 10,387 of JAUSEB010000345.1, forward strand.
CATATAAGTCACCCGAGTGGGGATGACTCTCGGATATTCGGCGTGGTGGCGGACCAGAACCTGGTCGCCTATGATTCCACTTGTTTTATCATCTATGACAGTGTTGGCCGGAGCGAGATATTCCTGCTCCTCTTCGTCGGCGGATAGGTAGCTGATTTCGCCTGTAAGCTTTCCGTCCTTGACGACCCGATATGGAGTTCTCAGGAACCCGTATTCGTCTATGCGGGCATGTATCGCCATGGAGCCGATCAGGCCGATGTTGGGGCCTTCAGGCGTCTCAATTGGGCATATCCTTCCATAGTGCGAGTGGTGAACGTCGCGGACTTCCAATTTGGCGCTTTGCCTGCTAAGTCCGCCTGGACCGAGCGCGCTCAGTCTTCTCTTGTGGGTCAGCTCCGCCAACGGGTTGGTCTGATCCATAAACTGCGAAAGCTGGCTGCTGCCGAAGAAGCTCTTTATACTGGCAGATATTGGCTTGACGGACAAAATGACTTGAGGTATGACGCTCTCGGTGTCGAGGCTGGTCATACGCTCCTTGGCCACTTTCTCCATGCGCAGGAAGCCCATTCGAAGCTGGCTTTGCAGGAGCTCGCCAACGGAGCGCACGCGCTTGTTTTCAAGATGGTCGATGTCGTCAACATCGCATATAGAAACGCGGACCAGAGTCTCGGCGGTCACATCCGCAAGAGAGAGAGCGATTAGATTGCCTTCGATCTTCATCAGGTCGCGCAGATGCCTGGCGCCGCGCAGGGCGTTGCCGGACACGACCATTCTGGTTCTTGCCGACCCCAATACGTCAAGGGCTTGCGCGATCTCGAACTTGCGCTGCTTGAATGGCTTGCGTTTTTCCTCGTCTTGCTCCTTGTCGATCACCGCGCCCAATCTGGCGATCTCTGTCTTGGCCGCCTTCTTGATGCCGGTGAGCGACGACTTTATCCTGCCGGGCCAGACAGCTTCGGCGATGCCGCCGGATTCGCTGAGGCCGATGATGTAGGAGATGACGCCGATCAGGTCTTCCTTGGTGATCGTCTTGAACTTTTCGGGCATACGCAGAACGAGCTTCTTGTTTAGTTTATACCTGCCGACCTTCGCCAAATCGTATCTTCTTGTGTCGAAGAATATCGAGCTAAGCAGGCTCCGCGCGCTCTCCGCCGTGGCTGGGTCACCCGGACGAATCTTGTGATAAATGTCAAGAAGGGCTTCGTCTTTGGCGTGGGATGAATCCCCGTCCAGAGTCGCTTCGATGTAACGGTTAATTTCGAGGACTTCGATGGACGAAAGCTTCATATTTTCGATTTTTCGGGCGGCCTCATCCGTTATCTTGGAGTAGGCTTTGGCAACGACCTTGCCCGACTTTGGATCGAGCACATCTTCGGGAAGCCTGCGGCCTTTTATCTCGTCGCGGGTCGGGTTATCCAAAACTTTCTTGTGGCTGAACTGGTCCACGATGTCCTTGGTTGAGTCGCAAGGAGTGGATTCCGCCTGTACTTCGATCTTGTCCGGCACGTTAGCGTCAATGAACTTCTTGAGAAGAGCGGGCTTGACGACATTGCCCGCGGACGCGATGATTTCTCCCGTTTCGGGATTTGCGACCGGCGCGGCGAGCGTTCGCCCAAGCGAATTTTCGCGAGATACGATCTCGCTCTCGGGGCAAGCTACCGGGAACATGTTAAGCGCCCGGAGCAGAGTTGTGAGCGAGAACTTGCGGGTCTGCCCCACACGGACCAACACCTGGTTATTGGCGTCGGACTCGATGTCGACCCACGCGCCTTCGCTGGGTATGATCGTGGCGTAGTAGAGCACTCTGCCACTGAAGTCCAGTGTGTCTTTGAAGTAAACGCCAGGCGAGCGGGCAAGCTGGCTTACGACCACACGCTCGGCGCCGTTGATGACGAAAGTTCCCTTCTCCGTCATAAGCGGCAAATCGCCAAGATAGACTTCGGACTCGATCACCTCTCGTCCCGTCGCGCTGAGGCGGACCTTGACCTTGATAGGAGCTTCGTAGGTCATGTCTCTGTCGCGACATTCTTCGACTGAGTACTTTGGCTCGCCCAAGTTGTAGTCTAGGAACTCTAGAGATAGGTTGCCGGTGAAGTCGTAAATCGGTGAGAAACTGTGAAATAACTCTCTGAGACCTTCCGTCAGGAACCACTTGTAGGAATCAAGCTGGATTTCAACGAGATTTGGTAGATCTATAATCTCAGGAGTACGCTTAACTTTATGCTGAATTTCCTTCATCTGACCCTCCCGGTAAGTCACACGCAAAGAGTCATTTTATCAGAGGAATAAATGTATGTCAAGAAAATTAGGAGGAATTTTCAGATATTTTTGCTAGGTTTGTAACCATCGCTCTCATCAGCGGTTGTATTTGTGCAACAGAAGCGAACTGGCTACAATTAAGACAGTTGATATTATATACTAAAACCTTTGTAACCTCAATAACATTAAGGAGAATGCCTTGGCAGACGCAAGAATCGAGGTTCCGCTCGACGCGATCAAAGAATTCTGCCGCAAGTGGCAGATAAAAGAGTTTTCCTTGTTCGGATCGGTGTTGAGCGATGACTTCAGGACGGATAGTGACATAGACGTGCTTGTGTCCTTTGAGGATGACGCTCCTTGGAGTTTGTACGACTGGGTGGACATGCTTGAAGAACTGAAAGCTGTCTTCGGGCGTGAAGTGGACATGGTCGAGAAGGAAGGCCTGCGTAATCCTTACCGCCGGCGCGCGATATTGTCTCATCGAGAGGTGTTATATGCGGCCTGAAGAAAGAGACGCCGGATACTTATGGGATATGTCGACGCCGCAAAGACAGGACAGGATGTATTTGTTAGCCACAACCCGCATTCCTGAACTGGAAGCTTCGTTGGAGCAATTGCTTCCACCACAGCCAGACGAAAATTGAAGAAAATAAATTTTCACATAGTAAAGCCGGAAGAGCGCGGGCGCGCTCTCCCGGTAAAAGTAAAACTACTGAATCTCGACTGATGCGCCTTCGGCTTCCAGCTTCGCCTTGAGGGCTTTCGCCTCTTCTTTGTTCACTCCCTGCTTCAAAGGCTGAGGAGCGGACTCGACCAAATCCTTCGCCTCTTTGAGGCCGAGAGTTGTAACTTCGCGGACGGCCTTGATGACGTTGATCTTCTTCTCTCCGGCGCCCTTGAGGATGACGTCGAACATCGTCTTCTCTTCTACGGGGGCGGCGGCTTCCGCGGCGGGGGCGGCGGCCGGGGCGGCCATCGACATAGCGGATACTCCGAATTCTTCCTGCAAAGCCTTTACTAAGTCATTAAGCTCAAGGACTGTCATGCCCTTAACTGTTTCAACTAATTCTTGCACGTTAGCCATTCTATTAAGCTCCTTTTTATGTATACTTTCGGTGTTTCGGCATTTCAAATGCCGAAACCAATTTGTTGATATTGTTTCTATGCGGCTTGCTTGTCCGCGACCGCCTGTAGAGTCATAACAAGACTCGCCAGCGTTGATTGCAGCGTTCCGACCAATCCGGCGATCGGAGCTTGCAAGCCTCCAACCACTTGGGCCAGGAGAATTGGTTTCGGCGGAATTTTCGCAAGAGCATGAACTTGCTCGGCGGAAACTATTCGGCCTTCCACCAAGCCGCTTTTTATGGACAGCAGCTTGAACTCTTTTGTGAAGTCCGCCAATGCTTTTGCCGTGGCGACCGGGTCTTCGCGTGTGACGGCTACCGAGGTAGGCCCTTCCAGATTCTCCACCAACTCCTTGACTGGAGTGTCGGCGGCGGCCAGCTTGAGCAGCGTGTTTTTCACTACGCGAAACTGGGAGTCGGATTCCCGAAGGCGCGATCTCAGATTCGAGAACTGCTTGACGCTGAGTCCGCTGTGATCGGCAAGTATGACTGTCGTCGCGTCGGCCAGAAGCTCTTTCAGACTGCCGACGATCTCGACTTTTTCCTGATTTGGCACTAGGTAAATCACCTCCGTTCAATACCAGTTGAGAGTTTAGGGTTGAGGGTTGAGAGACCCGACCCAAAACAAAAGCGGGATTCCATAGACAGAGGAACCCCGCTTGATTGCTTAGGCTTGTTTCGGGAACAAGATTCCCGAAACACCAATTTCTTCATCGCGGCCTCGGCGGGCGGCTTCTCGCCATTGCATCTTTCGATACCCACTGTCTATGGCTGTTCGTTATTCAGTTTTACTAAGGCATATTAGCAGTAGAGCTTGATTGATGTCAAGCCTACTTCTCCGCCAACAGTTGGAGCTTCTGGGTGTCTAAATCCACACCGGGCCCCATTGTTGAGGAGATGGTAACTTTCTTTAGATACCGGCCTTTGGCGGCGGACGGCTTCACTCTAATCAGCGCGGAGATCAGAGAGAGCAAATTCTCTTGTATCTGCTCGCCGCTGAACGACACTTTGCCGATGGGCGCGTGTACGATTCCGGCTTTCTCCACTCTGAACTCGACTCGGGAGGCGCTCTTGATGTCTTTCACCACCTGGCCGATGTCCATTGTGACGGTCCCGGCTTTCTGGTTGGGCATTCTGGCGCGCAGGATGCTTCCCAGTTTACCAACCATACCCATCATATCCGGGGTTGCCAGCAGGACGTCGAAATCCGCCCAGCCGCCCTGCACCTTGGTCACCAGATCTTCGGCTCCGACGACGTCAGCGCCGGCGTCTTCGGCTTCCTTGGCTTTGTCTCCCTTGGCGAAAACGGCGACTTTGCGCCCCTTGCCCGTCCCGTGCGGGAGTGTGGTTGTGCCTCGCACCATCTGGTCGCCGTGCCTGGGATCGACTCCCAGCCTTACGGCAATGTCTATTGTTTCGTCGAACTTCGCGTTTGCGGCTTTTTTGACCATTTCGATGGCTTCGGCCACTTCACGCGGAGCGCCGTCGCCGACGGTCTCGGCTGCCTTGAGGTATCTTTTTCCTCTATTTGGCATATCGCTCCTCCTTGTTATTTCGCGGGTCTACTTTGAGATAGCGACCTTACGGTCTGCCGCCCGCGAATGCTTAACCCCCTGTAGTCCCCCTACTAAAGGGGGACGGTCTCCCCTCCTTACGAAGGAGGGGATTAAGGGGAGGTTTTATTCTTCTATTCAACGACCTCGATCCCGGCGGAGCGGGCTGTGCCTTCGATGACGCGCATTGCGGATTCGATCGACGACGCGTTGAGGTCGGGCATTTTTATCTGAGCGATCTCGCGCACTTGGGCTTTGGTCACTTTTCCGACTTTCTGCCTGTTGGGCACACCTGACGCAGCCTCGATACCGGCGGCTTTTTTCAGCAATTCCGCGGCGGGAGGCGTCTTCAGCACGTAACTGAACGTGCGGTCCTCATATATACTGATCTCCACCGGAATGATGGTCCCGACCTGGGCGGCGGTCTTTTCATTATATGATTTAACGAATTCCATCATATTTATCTGGTATTGAGCCAGCGCGGGACCGACCGGCGGAGCCGGGGTCGCTTTGCCCGCGGCTATCTGGAGCTTAACGACTCCGATTATTTTCTTGGCCATTCTATATCCTCCTAGAGCTTCTCAACTTCCGCAAAATCCAATTCGACCGGCGTGTCGCGACCGAATATGGAGATAAGGACTTTGAGCTTCTCCTTTTGCGGACTGACATCTTCTATTTTTCCGGTGAAATCGGTGAACGGTCCTGACCGAACGCGGACCACTTCGTCTTTCTGCCAACGAACCTTGGGATGGCGATCAGGAGCTTCGAGAGCCTGCAGGATTGCCTGAATCTCTTTGTCCTGAAGCGGCACGGGTTTGTTGCCGGACGAGACAAATCCGGTGACGCCGGTGGTGCTCTTGACCAGATACCATGTGGTATCGTCTAGGACCATTTCTATGAGCACGTAGCCAGGAAATACTTTCCGCTGTACTTCCTGTCTTTTGCCTCCCCGAGTGCGCAATTCCTGTTCGGTTGGGACAAGGATGCGGAATATCTTGTCCTTCAGCCCCATCGACTCGGCGCGGCGTTCGATGTTCGTCTTTACCTTATTCTCATGTCCGGAATACGTGTGTACAGCGTACCAGTTTTTCTCTGCCATTGTTTAACCAGCCGGTTCCTAGCCCGATTCCTCCACCAAAGTTAGGCCCGCGTCGCTGCGCGGGCGAACTAGATTATTTTTTTGGCACTGCCATGCCAAGCAATGGATTGGTTATTTTGCTTAACACGGTGTCGATAACCCCAATGTAGACCGCTACGACCAACACGGCGATGATTACGACCGCGGTCGATTTCTTCAATTCGGCCCAAGTCGGCCAGGAAGCTTTCTTAATAACTTCAATCCAGGACTCTCGGAGGAACCTGGACATTCGCTTCCATAAGCCGTCGCCTTTTGCCTTTGCGGCGCCTTTGGCCGCAACGCTATTTGCCATTGTCATTCACCTGAACACTTAAAAATGGCAGGGGCTGCCGGGCTCGAACCGACGACATCTGGTTTTGGAGACCAGCGCTCTACCAACTGAGCTAAGCCCCTGCGTTTACGCAGACCTTATACCATAGAAATACCGTTTTCGGGAAAAGGGTTTCCCGAAACAACGGCGTATATACTCAGACATATATACTCAGAACTGAAACAATATTATACACCGCCGCGCCGGAATTCTCAATTCCGCCTGACACGATATGCGCGCGAAAAGTCTTATTTCGCTTCTCTATGCATGGTATGCTTGCCACACACTCTGCAGTGCTTGTTCAGTTCCAGGCGGTTCTGATCGTTCCGCTTATTCTTTTTTGTCGAGTAGTTTCTAGACTTGCATTCACCGCAAGCCATTGTCACTACGACTCTGACGTCACTACCGGCCATTATCCTCTATCCTCTTATGTTAATTACTCTATAACCTGCGAGATGACTCCCGCTCCGACTGTTCTTCCGCCCTCGCGTATGGCGAAGCGCAAACCTTCTTCCATAGCTATAGGCTGGATTAGTTCAGCCTGTATCGTTATGCTGTCACCAGGCATTATCATCTCCACACCCTCCGGGAGCATCGCCTGGCCGGTAACGTCCGTTGTTCTGAATTTGATCTGAGTACGTTTGCGGGTGATGAAGGGGGTGTGTCTTCCACCCTCTTCTTTGGTCAGAATGTATACCTCAGCCTTGAACTTGGTGTGAGGAGTGATCGAACCCGGTTTTGCGATGACCTGACCGCGCTCGATGTCTTTTCGCTC
>JAUSEB010000347.1 GCA_030650495.1 Armatimonadota bacterium
AGAGCATCACTTGGCTGGGGGCCATTGGCATCTGCTTGAAACGCGGCATCATAAGTTCCTCCTAAAGAGGAGTTCGACACCGATAACCGAAATTCATGCCTGAACTATTAGTGAACATCAACTATTTTTGAGACAGCCTGAAGGGTTTCCCGAAACAACGGTAAAATTCGCCGCCTTCGGCGGCGGCATCGGCAGCAGGCTACCGATGCAACAACGAACTATCAACTATCAACCGATTCCTATCAAACCTATGTTTTGGCTCCGCTTTTGTGCAAAGAGGCCAATTCGCTCAGTAATTCTTTCTCACGGGCCGAAATTGTCTTAGGCACCGTAATCTTTACCTTGACGTATAAATCTCCACGGTCGTCACCGTGTAAACGGGGCATTCCCTGTTTGGGAAGCCTGAACACTTGTCCGCTTTGCGTCCCCGGCGGCACTTTCATCGTGACGGTTCCGGTCAATGTGTGCACACGTACCTCACCGCCGAGCGCCGCAACATAGTAAGTAACGGACACTTCGCTGTGCAGGTCCGAATCTTTCCGCTCGAACCTGGGGTGCGGCCTCATTCTGACTCTCAGATAGAGATCGCCTCGCTGGCCCGCCGGCCCAGCCTGTCCCTGCCCGGCCAGTTTTATCCGGGACCCATCTTTGACCCCTTTTGGAATTTTTACTTCAATCTTGCGTCCGTCCAGCGTGAAGCTTTTCGTCACGCCGGAAAACGCCTCTTCCAGCGACACCTCTATTTCATATTCCACATCTCTGCCGCGAGCAGGCGCCCGCCGCTCTCTGGCGGCTGTTCCGTGAAAAGGCTCGCCGAAAAGCATTTCAAAAAAGTCTCCGAACCCACCGGCTCCGCTGACATCGTAGTCGAATCCGCCGACTCCCGGTCCCTGGGGGAAATCCCCCCAGCCCGGCGGGGCTTCGCCCACTCTCTTCCACTGGTCACCGAACTGGTCGTATTTTTTTCTCTTATCCGGGTCGCTGAGAACCTCATAAGCTTCGCTGACTTCTTTGAACTTCTCTTCAGCTTCTTTATTTCCCGGATTGACATCGGGGTGGTATTTGCGCGCGAGCTTTCTGTACGCCTGTTTAATCTCTTTTTCGGTGGCGTTTCTGCTGACGCCCAGCGTCGCGTAATAATCTTTGTAATTCACCGCCATAGTGGACTTCTTCCCCCGATGTCAATCATAGCGCTTTCCTCCATTAGGTTGTGTGATTTTGTTATGGCGCTGCTTTTATAATCACGAAAGCACGAAAGCTTGAAAACACGAAAGGGAAATATCAGTGATTAGTGATTAGTGGCTGGTGGCTTGTGAATACTAGCCACTATTCACAAGCCACTAGCCACTCCCCATCTCTTTTCGTGCTTTCTCCCTTTCGTGTTTTCGTGATTCAAGGTTATTCGCTCTTGAATTCGGCCTCGATTACCTCTTCATCAGGTTCGCGCTCCTGCTCGCCGCTTGGCTCAGAACCGGATGGCGTTCCCGCATGCTGCTGGGATTGCTGCTGATAAAGCAGTTCCGACAATTTGTAGGAAGCCTGCTGCAGCGCGTCCGTAGCCGTGTTTATTTTGTCTTTGTCGTTCGACTCCAGAGATGACTTCAGTTCAGCCATTGCGCTTTCGACTCGCGCTTTGTCATCAGCCGGAGCCTTGTCGCCGATGTCTTTCAGTGTCTTGTCGGTCGTATAGAGCAAATGCTCCGCCCGGTTTCGGGCCTCCGCAAGCTCTTTCGCGGCCTGGTCTTCTGAGGCGTGAGACTCGGCTTCGCGCACCATCCGGTCGATCTCGTCCTTCGACAATCGAGTCGTGCCCGTAATGGTGATGCTCTGCGCTTTGCTGGTCGCCAAATCCTTGGCCGACACATTTACGATGCCGTTCGCGTCGATGTCGAACGTGACCTCGACCTGAGGAATTCCGCGCGGCGCGGACGGTATCCCTGTCAGGTGGAACCGGCCAAGGCTCTTATTAGCCTGAGCCATTTCGCGCTCGCCCTGCAGAACGTTGATCTCGACTTCGGTCTGCCCGTCAGCCGCCGTTGTGAATATCTCGCTTTTGCGGGTCGGGATGGTTGTATTCCTTTCAATCAGCTTGGTCATCACGCCGCCGAGCGTCTCGACGCCGAGGGATAGAGGCGTTACATCCAGAAGGACAACGTCTTTGACTTCCCCACCGAGGATGCCCGCCTGGATGGCCGCGCCGACCGCCACCACTTCATCGGGGTTCACGCCCTTGTGAGGCTCTTTGCCGCCGGCCAGCTTCTTCACGAGTTCATAGATCATCGGCATTCTTGTTGCTCCGCCGACGAGGATGATCTCCTCAATCTGTTCCGGTTTCAGCTTGGCGTCCCCTATAGCGCTGTTGAATGGGCCGACGCAGCGGTCGGCCAGGTCCTTTGTTAACTCTTCGAACTTGGCGCGCGTCAGGGTAACGTCCAGATGCTTAGGGCCTTCCTGATCGGCTGTGATGAATGGTAAGTTGATGTTGGCCTGCACGACGGTCGAAAGCTCGATCTTCGCTTTTTCGGCGGCCTCGCGCAATCTCTGTAGCGCCTGCTTGTCCTTTCTCAGATCGACCCCCTGCTGCTTCTTGAACTCATCAGCGATGTAGTCTACTATCCGCTGGTCCCAGTCATCGCCGCCCAAATGGGTGTCTCCGGCTGTGGACTTGACTTCAAATACTCCGTCACCGACTTCGAGTATGGAAACATCGAACGTTCCGCCGCCAAGGTCCCAAACGAGGATCGTCTCATTGCCTTTCTTGTCCAAGCCATACGCCAACGCCGCGGCGGTCGGCTCATTGATGATGCGAAGCACGTTCAAACCCGCGACTTCACCTGCATGCTTTGTGGCGGTGCGCTGAGCGTCGTTGAAATACGCGGGAACCGTAACGACGGCCCCGGTCACTTGATCTCCCAAATACGCTTCCGCGTCTGTTTTCAGCTTTTGGAGAATCATCGCGGAAATCTCTTCCGGCGTGTATTCTTTGTTGTCAATCTTCACCCGGTGGTCCGTGCCCATCTCGCGCTTGATGGACGAGATAGTGCGCTCCGGATTCAAGATAGCCTGCCGTTTTGCGGCAATACCCACCAGGCGTTCATCTGTCTTAGTGAAGCCGACAACAGACGGCGTCAGCCGGCTGCCTTCCGCATTTGGAATAACAACCGGTTCGCCGGCTTCCATAACCGCAACTACTGAGTTTGTTGTTCCGAGGTCTATACCTACGGTTTTTGCCACTAGAATCACCTCCGAAATTCTGGTTGCCCTGACTAAATTGTTCGCTAAACGAAAACTAAGGTCAGCAATGTATGATTACATTAGCCAATATTGTATATAGCGCTTGAGCACAATATTGTCAAGTGGTTTATACCATATCCTGTAGAATGGTAAACATGTGGATGTTGAATAGGGGCGCATCCCAGGTCTATGACTGTCTCTTTTATCACGAAAACACGAAAGGGAGAAAGCACGAAAAGGGAAGGGAAGTTAACCACAGATACACACAGATGAACACAGATAGGTGTAGGGTGATGGGTGTTAGGTGTCGGGTTCATTTCCCTCGACTCCATTTCCCATCTGCGTTCATCCGCGTTCTTCACTGAATCATCATTGCTGTGCGAGGATGGCTTAGAGGGCTCCCCAACTTCGGGTAGCGTCAAGAGTTATGTGTAAATTGTTTTTTCCTGTAAGACGCTTCCCATTGATTGTTCTGGTATGTCAGGAC
>JAUSEB010000348.1 GCA_030650495.1 Armatimonadota bacterium
TGCTGCCGATGCCATCCCGATTCATCGGGACGAAACCCCCCTCTCCCTTGACGGGAGAGGGTTGGGGTGAGGGTGAAATCTCTCATTCTAACTTCTAACTGCTCAACCCTCAACTTCTCATGCCTCAAGTGTCGGCAGCACGTCGTAAGTCGCATTCGGCGGACAGCCGATTACAAATGCGCTGCCTTCGGATTCGGATTGTAGCCGGTGGAGGCAGTTGCCGATAATGATCGTCCTCCCCTTGGTTTTTTCGGGTGGGGGAGCTTTTGGGCCGACCAGGATCATTGTATTCTCGGACTGCTTACTGCCTTGTTTCAATTTCTGCAGCACGCTTGCAAGCATGCCGATGCACGCGGGGCAAGGGTCGCCGTCTATTATCTCCATGCCTTCAGGAGTCTGAATTTGGCTGAGGCTCGTAGGGGGCGACTGGAAATGCGCCTGGGGAAGATCGCCTATGACCTCGATATTGGTTATTTCGCCCAAGCCTCGTTCATTTGCCCGCTTTATATGGGATTCGTTCAGGGTTCCCGAATATATATTCACGGGATCAACACCGATCGCTCTTGAGGCCGTGGCGTCCACCGCGACCGGGTCTTCTCCCGCCAATACGACATTCATTTCTACCGCCCCGGCGCCAAAAGCATCCAGGGCGATCAATCCGTCTATTACGCTCAACGCCGGGCGAAAAGCCGATACCAGGTCAACTATGCACTCGCTCAGGTTGACATGATGGAAATGCAGCATGTCATATTCGTGCAGCAGGCCCTTTAGATTCTTCATGGCAAGGCTCACACCGGTGGCGTCGTGCGTTTTCAGTTTGGCGACGCTCACTATGGCGTCGGCATTTACGGCGGCCTCCGCGATCATCATCTTCTTCGTGCAACGTCCATTCGCCAAATGGATTTCCACATACCTGCCGCTCTTGAAATCGACAACTTCAGCCCTGGTCCCGCGCAGCGTTTCCCGCAGCCCGCTGTCGTTGATAACGGTCGTAGTTTCCGTCCCAATTACCGCCCCGTCTCCGACTATTATGCGCGAAGCGATTGGCTGCAGCGCCCGCACAACCCCGTAAACCACGCGGGGGTCGGTGTTCGCCGGTCCGGATTCGCCGCACAGGTTCGGCTTCACCAATACCGTCTTGCCGCCGAATAACCGCGGCAGGTCGAATCGGTCGAGAAGTTGGGCCATACCGTCAGCGACCTGCTCCGCGGATGACTCTGAGGATATCCGTTGCGCGAAAACTCTGGACTGTGGCAAATCATGCCTCCGTAGTGAATTGCAGCCATCGCTGTCGAAGCTAGTATACCCATAATAATCGGCGCAGGGCAAGTTGTAGGGGCGAAGCATCTGCGTTTGTATCTGATGTAGTGTGCGGTGTCGTGGGGCAGATGCTTCGCCCCTACATAGAATGTCCGCAATATGTTTGCCGGCTTGACAAAGCGGGAATCAAACAAAGAATTGTAACTAACTGCCGGGCGGTGGCGTCCTACCTTCTGGCGAGGCGGCATACGAGGCCGCATTTGCGTCAGGAGAAAAATAATCGGCGGGAAAAATATTTTTTGCTGTAAAAGCTTGCCAGCTATTGACAAAAAACTGGTAATTATGCTAGTGTGCGTAGCGAGGTGACTATCACACTATAGCGGCGCAGGTTTGGAAGGAGGTGAAACAACCTTGAATGACCTGTTATGGCCGCGCGGTGGTAGTATAGGCAGGGAGAGGCAATCGGTATCGCCGTGGAATCGGAAGCGTATGAGGTAACATGGAGACTTAACGCGTTCGATGCGGCGGCTGTGAGTTTTCTCCTTGCTATGTGTTTCTAACATTCAAGGAGGACAATAATGAACAAAGCATTATGTGCAATCGGCCTGATAGTAGTTATGCTACTTGCAAGCCCGGTGCTCGCACAAGGCCCGTTCACCGATGTTCCGACCGATCACTGGGCGTATGACGCGGTAGATCAGTTGGTAAAGGACGGGATTATCGTAGGTTACCCGGACGGCACGTTCGGCGGCCAAAGAGCAATGACTCGTTTTGAGTTTGCTCAGGCTGTGGCTCGCGCGATCCCTGTGATCGTCAGCATGGTTCCCGGCGGCCCCGGCGGCGTTAGTGTAACCCCGGAGCAGTTAAAAGCTCTGGAAACCCGTGTGGAGACTCTTGAGAAGGCTCCCAAGTCTGATTTGACAAAGGCCGACCTGGACGCGATCCGCAAGCTGTCGGAAGAGTTCAGGGACGAGCTGGCGGCTCTTGGCGTGGATGTTGATGCGCTGAAGAGAGACGTGGCCGACCTGAACCGCAGAGTGACCGCAATTGAGCAGCAGCTCGAGAGAGTCAAAATCACCGGCGTCGCTACCACATTCGGTTTCGGTGATGACACAGATAGCGGAACTGTTATAGACCGCGACGAGCAGGAACTAAACGGCGACTCTGATCTTCTCGAGAACCTCTTCGTTGGAAGAGACTTCGATCTCGGGATCGTTGGTAAAGTCGCCGACAAGGCTATTGTTACCGTCGACATCAACGCCGGCAACTACCTGAACTACATTGGATTCGTTGACGACTATGTCGGCGGCACTCGCCTGACCAGCGCAGAAGATGCGTTCTTCCCTTACTATATGAACGTGGAAGCTCCGTTACTGGGCGGTTCGATCACAGTAGGCCGTCTCCCGATACAGTGGGGGCCGTATGTGTTGAGAAAGATCGACGTTGACAGCTACACCGTCAACGCCAAGACCGACTCCGGCGACTATCCGGTTGACGGTATCAAGGGCGCTTGGAAGTTCGGAGGCGTTGGCCTCGAGGCCGTCGCGGCCAAGGTTAACGACAACGATTTCCTTTTTAACGGCCTCACTTCTCAACCCACTGCCGGTTTGTATAATGACTTCGCCTTGATAGGCGTACCCTTCCACGATGCTGGTGGACACGCCATGGGTGGTCTTGAGACCATCGATCAGTTCGCGGGCGTTCGCCTGACCATCGGCACGCCGATGAACGGCAAACTCGGCCTGAGTTACATCGAGGCCGCGAGTTCCGACACCACGGGCTTCGATAGCGCTAAACTGATGGCTGCTGACCTCAATCTGCAGGTCGGAAGCTTCCTGGTTGGCGCCGCATGGTCGGAGACAGACACCGAAGCCACAGTTGGTTCGGACATCGATACTGACAACACGGCTCTGGACGCCAACATCGGAGTGGAGCTTGGCAAACTCGGTATCAAGGCTGGTTGGAAGAGCATAGAGCACAACTTCGCGGCTCCCGGTTTCTGGGACAAGCTGGGTCGTTGGACCAACCCGACTAACGTTGAGGGCGCGTATGTCGACCTGAAGTACGGTCTTGGCGCGAACCTGAACCTGGTCGCGGCCGCCGAGTTCCTGTCCGGTAAGAACGATGTCGGCACGCTTCCTGTCGAAATCGATGAGGAAGATGACGACATCAAGTACTACACCGCCGGCCTCAAGTGGGGCATGGGCGCGTCCACTTCCATTGACCTCGGTCTGGAGTGGGTGAAGTGGGAACCCCTTGGGGGCGCTGAGACAGATGAGAAATACATCAACATCGGTCTTGGTTATCAGTTCAACCCCAACATGGGAGCCAAGCTCGGTTATCAGATCGTTGATTTCGATACCGACGCTGGCGGTCACACCTATGGCGCCGACTACGAAGGCAACATAGCGGTCGCGCAGTTCTCGGTCAAGTTCTAACTCCGAGAACCACGTAGGATAGCTAGTTAACTCAAAGCCTCCGGAGAAATCCGGAGGCTTTTTTTTACGCTCCCTTTGGGTATGATCGAGCCGGTGGCTAGGAGTTGACAGGAACATCAAAACAATAGTTTGTGAGAAATTTCCCAATATCCCATTGTCTTCGTAAGCCGAACCTTATATAATAAATCGACTTGGTCAACTCTTACAATTGGTGATGGCATTCAATGAGAGAGATACTCCACTTTTTCATTCAGCGTTTCCTCAGGCTTATTGGCGGCCTTATGGTTTTCACCAGCATTAGTTTGCTGGTGTTCATGCTGCTGGTGGACCTGATCGCCGGAATAACCAACCCCTACCTTGGCATTATTACATACATGATTTTGCCGACGATCCTTGGAATAGGATTGATCCTGGTTCCACTCGACTCGTTCCTGCGCCGCAGAAGGATAGCGGCAGGAAGGCCGGATGAGCCGTTTTGCCTGACAATCAACTTCTGCGAGCCGCGGCAGCGTAACCTGGCCTACTTCTTCGGGATCGCTTCTATGTTCATTTTGGTGATCGCTACAATAGCAACCTACAAGGCTATCGAGTTTATGGACACGATCACGTTCTGCGGCCTGACGTGCCATAGGATTATGCGCCCGGAGCACGCGGCGTTTGTCCGGTCGCCACACGCGGGCGGCTCTTGTGTCGAGTGCCATATTGGGCCTGGCGCGCCGTGGTTCGTTAAAGCCAAGCTGACCGGAATCCCCCAGGTTATCCACTACACCCTACGCTCATACGAACGACCTGTGCCTACGCCGGTTGCGGCCCTTCGTCCAAGCCGCGACACCTGTGAGAATTGCCACTGGCCCGAACAGTTTTATGGAAACTCTCTCAGGACCGACATCAGCTATCTGCCCGATAGAAATAACACAATACGCAGGCGGACTATGATCATGAAGGTAGGCAGCGGAGCGGAGAAAGGGGCCAACATACACAGCCATATCGTGCAGAAGATATGGTATCTACCCGCCAACTCCAAACGCACTGACATCGCCTGGGTCCGTGTAAAACGGGTGGATGGAACCACAGCGGAGTACGTCAATCCGGAGCATCGCGACGAACTTGCCGTCATCAAAAAGAAGCTGGAAACACGGTTTATGGACTGCATAGACTGCCACAATCGCGCGGCTCATCGATTCGACAGCTTCGAAAGAATGGTCGATTCCGCTATGACTCAGGGAGAGCTTGACCGTACTATCCCTTACTTGAAACGTGAAGCGATCGCCGTGGTTCCGAAACTGGATCGCGCTCCGACCGACGCCGAATACGCCAAGGCTCTGCGTAAGTTATCAGAAATTCCGTCTGCCTATCAGAAGAAGTACCCGGAGGTTTATCAAGCTCGCGGCAAGGACATAGCCAAAGCCGCCGGGACTCTACGGAAGCTTTATCAGGATTCGGAATTCCCACACATGCGAATATCCGACGCTACATATCCCAACTGGGCCACTCACGAGGGCTGCTTCCGCTGCCATGGGGTTTTGGTGAAACAATCAGGGGCCGCAAAGGAAACAGTGGGCCGGGATTGCCTGCTCTGTCACACCGTGCCTGAAACTTCGACGGGGATGGAGACGACCAAGCAGATATTGGAACAGATTCGTTGAGGGAGTCAAGGGAGTCGAGGGAGTAGTCAGCGATGAGCGATGAGATAGTTGAAGGTTGAATGTTTAAGGTTGAAGCTATTGTCTTCGCAATATCCTCTTTCAACCTTCAACATTAAACATTAAACTGGCTTCTAACTCCTAACTTCTCCCTCCCCATCTGTGTTTATCTGCGTCCATCGGCGTTCATCTGCGTTCTTTTCCAAACCGACAACCGACAACCATCAACCCTCAACCTATTGGCTTACCGGCGGACGTGTATTTTCCTATCAGGGTCTTCCACTATCCGCCCCACCCGCGCCGCGGCGGGTATCCCCGGGGCCTGAAGCTCTCGCTCCATAGCGTCCGCCCTCTCAGCGGGAACGCTTATGAGCAGGCCGCCTGAGGTTTGCGCGTCACAAAGCAGAAGCTTCTCTTCGTCAGTGATTCCCTGTTCCCAATCCAGCGCGCCGCAATTTTCGAGAAACTGAAGATTTCTATGCGTTCCACCGGGCGCCATATCCTGTTTCAGCAAGTCCATAGTTCCTTCGATAACAGGAACAGCGGACAAGTCTATCACCGCCCCGACGCCGCTCGCCCATGTCATTTCGTGTAGATGTCCCAAGAGGCCGAAACCTGTAACATCCGTGCAGGAATTAGCCCCAACACGCTTAACAGCTTCAGACGCGGTCTTGTTTAATGTGGTCATCAACTGCACTACTCGCTCGATGACCTCAGGAGACGCCGCGTCGTCTTTGATGGCGGTCGCGATTATCCCAGTCCCGATAGGCTTTGTCAGGAA
>JAUSEB010000352.1 GCA_030650495.1 Armatimonadota bacterium
GGAGAGGACCTAGACGCGAGAGAACAAGGCGGTTTCCGCCGCCGATTATGGAGAAGAAAGCGATAGCCATTAGTTCGCGGTGGTTCGCAATATGAGCGCTACATTGGAACAGCTGAGAACATGGATGAAGGCCGATGAGAACGAGCATCTCGAATTCAAAGAGACCAATAAGGCCCTTCTTTTGAAACACATCAGGGATAACCGTAAACAGGGAAGCCAGCTTAGTGAACTATTGCAGGTTCTTCCCGAACTCTCCCGCACTCAGGTGCAGTGGCTCCTGCGGGAACTCAAAACTGATGGGCAGGTGCATAGCGTCGGTCTTACCAGGGCTGGCCGCTGGTATCCTGGCCCGTCCCCGGATTCCTTGGAAGCAGACACTATTGAAGAACGCGGTGTATCGCTGCGATTGGAATCAAGAGGGGCTAGAACACGCAATAGACACGCAATAGACAAGCAATATCCTGCTAAATACACGCTAAATCACGCTCAAATTCGCCAATCTATTGCTCGCAATAAAAGAGATCAAACTCGCATATAACTCGCAATATTCACGCAATAGTATGCTAGATGACATGGACAAGCACCTGAGAGAGCGTCCTGACGACGCATGGCGCCGTATAGAAGAAGAGTAAGAAGATGGCTTACACCGACATCAACAGCGAAGATCGGCTGGTTCAGAAGACGGTAGCTGATTATCTGAGAGATGAGCTCGATTGGGACAACGTCTATGCCTACAACGCCGAGACCTTCGGACCGAATGGCACTCTAGGACGGGCGGACACGCGCGAGGTGGTGCTGACACGTGACCTGCGCGCGGCGTTAACCCGGCTCAATCCGCAGTTACCGTTGGCGGCCATCGCCGAAGCAATTGGCACGCTCACCCGCCACGACTTCTCCCGCTCCTTGCTCCAGCATAACCAGGAGTTCTACCGGTTTATCCGCGATGGCGTGCCGGTGAGCTATCGCGACGCCTTGGGCCAGCTCCGTCACGCTCAGGCGCGGGTAATCGATTTCCAGAACGGTGTAGCGCCGGACGGCAGGCGCAATAACCGATT
>JAUSEB010000022.1 GCA_030650495.1 Armatimonadota bacterium
GGCGTGAACAACGATGTCGAGCTGGCCGAATACCTTATAAATAAAGCTGAAGTCGCGCTGGTGCCCGGTTCCGCTTTCGGCGCCGAAGGCCATCTGCGTTTTTCCTACGCCACCTCCATGGCGACGCTCGATAAAGCGTTGGACCGGATAGAAAAACTGCTCGGCACGACCTGATGATCTAAAGGAACGCCCCGGCCCGATTTGCATTCGATAAAACAGCGCGGCATAATTGTTTGGAGAACGAAGAATGGTTTAAAGATTTCGCGGCACGTTGTTTCCGCGACAAGGAAGAAAAAAACGAGGTGGGATTGGGGTGCATTGTTTTTTCCTCGCAACGGCGCTTTCACATGGAGACTTCAGGTTTCGCCTGAGGCAGGCCGGTTATTCTCTGTACGATCTCATGGTCAGCTCCACTATCGCGAGTGTATTAGGCGTCGGCGCCGTTAGCATGAGCGGTCTGGTGCAGGATACGCGCATGACCGCCGCCGTGAATCAGTTAATGGGGCATCTCAGCCTGGCACGCAGCGAGGCCATCAAGCGTAACACCAGGATAACCCTGTGCAAAAGTCGTGACGGGGCTTCCTGCACCGGCGATTCCGCCTGGCAGGAAGGCTGGCAGATATTTGTGGATGACAACAAAAACCACGAGCTCGATGCCGGCGAGACGATCCTCTATGTCCAGGAAGCGTTGTCAGGGAATATGACGCTACATTACGGTAACACCGGTACATTTGCATACATTGGATACAACTCCGCCGGCGAAGCCATTCAAGCCGCCACATTCACCTTTTGTGACGGGCGAGGTGCGGAGAAGGCCAAGGGCATAATTGTCTTCTGGACCGGAAGACCGCGCGTTTCTACCAAAACCTCAGATGGTGAGCCGCTGAACTGCTCCTAGCCACTTGCCTTGACCCTGTCTGCCTTCCGCCATAACATACGCGCCCTTCGACGTCTTATGGCAAGACGAACGAGCGAAGCGAGTAGGGCTTCATTTAGTCCCCGGTAGCTCAGTCGGTAGAGCAAGTGACTGTTAATCACTGGGTCGGCGGTTCGAGTCCGTCCCGGGGAGCCATTT
>JAUSEB010000355.1 GCA_030650495.1 Armatimonadota bacterium
GTTCTCCGATCAGAAAGGCTTCGGCTTTATTGAGCAGGAGAACGGCAACGATCTGTTTGTACACTTTTCTGAGATCAAGAGTGAGGGTTTCAAGACTCTCGCCGAAGGCCAGAAAGTGACGTTTGATGCCGCTGAAGGCCCCAAGGGACCGCAGGCGACGAACGTGAACATCAGCGCGTAATTGCCACAAAAGTGATGAACATCGGGTCCTCCTTCGGGAGGGCCCTTTTTTTATGCACGGTCGATGCTACCGTGCAAACCTTTCTTTATCTTGATCACGATCACAGCGATGTCGTCTTTGACAGCGTTGCCTGAATAGCTGACAGCGCTGTCGACTAATCTCTGGCATAGCTCATGAGCTCCGAGATCGCGGCCACTATTGATTTCTGGCATGAGGAGCTTCCTGCCAAACGGCTCGCCGTCCTTCGGCCTGGCATCTATGAGGCCGTCGGTGTATAACGCAAACTTTTCTTCGGCGGCCACAGTTTTGTTCACCGTGACGTATTCGTAGTCAGCGATGACCCCAAGAGGGACTCCCTGCTCCAGCTCCATAGTCTCGGCGTCATTATTGATAAAGATCGGCGGCGGATGGCCAGCAGAGGCGTACCGGACCGATCCGGCTGAGGTGTCCAGCACCGCCAGCCCGATGGTGACGAACTTCTCCATGTCAATCTGGTCAGCCAGGGTGCGGTTCAAGCGGGTGAGGCAGGCGCCGGGATCGCGACAGTCTTTGATGTAGGCTCTTAGCGTGTACTTTACCATCGCGGTAGATTTAGCGGCTCCAAGTCCTTTGCCACAAACATCGCCGATGACAACTGCAAGCCGTCCTTCGCTCAGCTCTATGAAATCATAAAAATCGCCGCCGAGCCTGGCGGCGGTGCTGGCGCCCCTGTACGAAAGTCCTATCTCGACATCATCGCGTGTCGGCACATCGGGCAACAGTGCATCCTGGAGTGCTGTTGCGATATTCCTGGACCTTTGCTCCTTTTTCACCAGCTGATCTTCAGCCCGCTTTCTATCGGTTATGTCATCGAAAATCGCGACGAAGTGTTCCCTGGAGGGGCTGAATACTGATACATTGAACCATCTTGCCAGAGCTTTGACATGCGTCTCGAACCTCTCCGGGTTACCTGTTATGGCGACCCGGCCGTAGATCTCAAGCAGCTCCGGATTGGATTTACGGATGCCCGGTATGAGTTCGCTGGCCTTCTTGCCCGCAGCATTTTTAAGTCCAGTCAGCGTCACGAACGAATTATTCACCGTCAGATAAACAAAATCGGTTGGTATGCCGTCTTCGTAGATCATGCGGCAGTGTGCCAGTCCGTCGAGCATATTTTCAAAAAGAGAGCGGTAGCGAAACTCGCTTTGGCGCAGCTCCTCATGCA
This sequence comes from Armatimonadota bacterium, assembly GCA_030650495.1. Classification (GTDB taxonomy): domain Bacteria; phylum Armatimonadota; class UBA5829; order UBA5829; family JAUSEB01; genus JAUSEB01. The sequence continues at coordinate 1,386 of JAUSEB010000355.1, forward strand.
GCCTTAAGCGCTCGACCATCTCCCACGAAAGTTCGCCAAGAAATGAAACGGTCTCGATATCCGCCTGATCGTATTCGTCTGGCTTATTGCCCACACCGATCAGGGCCATGATCTTGTCGCTCCTGATTATAGGAACGACAAGCTCCCGAATCACCGGCGCATGACCTTCAGGCAATCCCTTGCGATGCGGCAGCGATGCGTAGCTATTGTGGATAACCGGGCGCCGTTTTTTCACACAATCTACCCAAACGCCGGCCTCGGCGATCGGATAATGCCGCCCCTTTCCCTCGGCGGTGCACATGTTCTTAAGGGTGTTGCTTGACCAGGTCTGCAGTGACAGCGTCTTCTGGTCGGCTTCGACAAAATGATAGAAGCTGATTTCGCTGCCGGTAACGGACTCGATCTGGTCGAGCACGATCTGGATCATCTCGTCTGTGGACTGGGCGGAGTTACTGGCAGCGATAAGTATACGGAGTCTGGCGCTATCTACAGCCTCGCGCAGCGCCTGCCTTCCAATTGGGGCCATGACTTACTTCCTGATTATTGACGCGACCTGGAACCCGCAGATCATCTCTAAGTCGCGTCGTCCATTTTATTGGCGGCGGCGACAGGGCCTATCTCTTTAAGCAAACCGTCAAGAAACTTGTCCGCCCCTTTTTCATCCAGTCCGCGGGCATACATGAGTTCACTGGCCAGAATCTTCTTGGCCCGATCGAACATCTGTTTATCTCCGACGGAAAGCCTTGTTCCCAGCTCGCGCAGAGACAGGTTGCGCACCACATCTGCAACCTCGAGAATAGCTCCATTCTTAAGTTTTTCGCGATTATACTTAAGCCGGTGGTTCCAGTTTTTGGGCATATCGGTTTCCTCCTGCCGGAGGATCTCGATAACGTCCCTCACATCAGTCTTACCGATGACTTTCCTCAAACCCGCCTCGTTGGCGCTGTCTACAGGAACCATCACGGTCATTCCATTATGCAGAATCTGAATTGTAAGGTATTCGCGCTTCAGCCCTAAAACGTTGCGCTTCTCCTTATTAATAACCGCGCCAGCGCCATGATGTGGGTAGACAACTTTATCACCCACTTCGTATATCAATTCGGTCGGATCTCCCTCGATATCAGAACTTGACAGTTGCTTCGCGCCCATCACCCATCCCCCTCAGTACAGGCCTTATGTATTCTCTCCTGCCCGGTTCCAGAGAGAATCAATCAATAACAATGGTATCAGGTTACTCTCTGTACAATCTGGGTATTTGAAAAGAATCATCTACAGGGGGATTGCCATGAAAAAAGTACTGATCATAAATGCGCACTTACGCTATCCGGAGTTTTCTGAAGGGAATCTGACAAAGGCGCTGATAGAAACGGCCACTGAAGTATTTGAAAACAACGGCCTCGAAGTCAAAACGACCAAAATAGAAGACGGATACGACCCAAACGAAGAGATGGAGAAACATCTTTGGGCCGATCTGGTTATCCTGCAGACGCCGGTGAACTGGATGAGTGCGCCCTGGATCTACAAGAAGTATGCTGATGAATTATTCA